>DATIOJ010000035.1:0-1755 GCA_035473355.1 Candidatus Limnocylindrales bacterium | reverse complement strand
CACGCCCATCAGGATCGGGTAGTCGAAGCTGCGGGTCGCGTCGATCGTGAGCTTGCCGATGCCGGGCCACGAGAAGATCGACTCGGTGATGATCGCGCCCGTGAACAGGAACGGGATCTCGAGGCCGATGTTGGTGACGACCGGCAGCAGCGCGTTGCGCAGCGCGTGCTTGAAGTTCACGGTCCGGGCCGGCAAGCCCTTGGCCTTCGCGGTGCGCACGAAGTCCTGGCCCAGCGACTCGAGCATGCTCGCGCGCACGAACCGGCTGTCACCGGCGATGCTCACGACCACCAGCGTGATCAGCGGCAGCAGCAGGTGCCGGCCGATGTCCCCGATCGCCTGGAGCGTGTGCGACGCGAAGTACGTCCAGTACTGGTCGCTGCCGAACGGCGGCGAGGCGCGGGTGTCCGTCATCCCGCTCGCAGGCAGGATCTTGAGCGTGCCCGCGAAGATGAAGATCAGCATGATGCCCAGCCAGAACGTGGGCATGGCGAAGCCGACGTACGAGAACACCGTCGCCGCGTTGTCGAACAACGAGTAGCGGTGGATGGCGGCGTAGACGCCGAGGACGATCGCGATCGTCAGCCACACCACCAGCGCGGTGCTCGCCAGGATGAACGTCGGGAGGGCCGCCTTGGCGATCCGGTCGCTGACCTTCTCGCCCGAGGTGATCGAGTAGCCGAAGTCGCCGTGGAGCACGCCGTTGCTGGCGCCGCTGACGGCGGTCGGCAGGAAGTTCGGCCAGCCCGAGGGGCCGATGAACGCGGCGGGGGTCGGCAGCGAGCCCAGGAAGGTGCCCGTGACCTCGGGGTTGCAGAAGCCCATCCACCGGCAGTACTGGATCGGGATCGGCTGATCGAGACCCCAGGCCGCCTTGAACTTGAGCTTCTGCTCGTCGGTCATCTTGGGGTTGTTGGCGAACTTGGCCGTCGGCCCGCCTGGGGCGGCGAGCAGGATCCCGTAGACGACGATGGTGATCCCGAACAGGACCGGGATCGCCTGGATCACGCGTCGGATCACGAACTTTGTCATCGGCGTTCCGCCTCAACCCGGAGCGAAGGTTGATCTGACCGTCGGGCCGTCATGGGCCAAACGGGCTTGCGCGGAAGGTACACCCATGGCGACCATCCACGCAGGGGGTACGGAACGGGGCGCCCGGTCATCCGGGCGCCCCGTTCGTTCACGTCACCGTGACAGGCGGCCTACTGGTTGCGGAACCAGTCCTCGCCGTTCCACGTGGAACCGGCCAGGGTGCCGTTGGCGGCGTAGTTGCCGAGCGCCGGGGCGGCGAGCTCGACGTTCTTGCGGTAGTAGAGCGGGACCTCGATGGTCTTGTCGACGTAGACCTTCTGGAACGTGTCCATGGCGTCCTTGATGACGTTGAAGTCCACGTTGTTCTTCACGTCGTCGAGGGCCTTGTCAGCGTCGGCTTCGCTCACCTGAGCATCGTTCGCGCCCTGCGGGCGGAACTGGCTGCTGTGGTAGCTGGTGTAGTTGCCGAGGGGATCGATCGACGAGCTGAACGCGTGCTCAGCGAGGTCGAAGTTGCTGCGCGAGAGGGCGCACGGGGTGTCGTTGGTGGCCTCGTTGTAGTCAGCGAAGATCGCGCCCGGGTCGACCGGGTTGATCACGCTGTCGATGCCGACGTTCTTCAGCCACGCGCTGATGAGCGCGAGCGTGTCCTGGCGAACCTGGCGGGTCGTGGTGCACAGCTCGATCTTGGCCTTCAGGCCGTCCTTCTCGACGATGCCGTCG
>DATIOJ010000034.1:0-5719 GCA_035473355.1 Candidatus Limnocylindrales bacterium | reverse complement strand
ACAACCGCCACGACGCCGGCATCCTTGATAGCGCGCGCGAGGATGCCCCCCATGCACGCAGAGCGCGATCGAGAGCCGCCGGCGATGACCAGGATCGTGCCCTCCAGGCCGCCCCTCTGAAGGGCGCGGCGCACGTCGATGTTGTCGTTGATCGCGATGCGAACCGTGCTCGCCGGCGCTGCCATGACCGCGCCCACTCGAACGCCGCAGAGGATGGGCTCGAGCACTCCCTGGCCGGCGGCCGCGTCGCTCGCGAGCGCGCTGGAGAGCCTCAACTCTTCAGGCTGTCGACCAGCTGGCTGGGCTTGATTGCTACGACGCCCGCTACCTGCTTGTTGATCTGGCTCGCGATCTGGTCGAGGTCTGACATGGAGGCGCCGGGCCTGGCGTAGACGTCGATGGCAGTGGCGACGGTGGTCACATCTGCGCCAGCGGACTGACCCGTCGCCCATACGTCCGTCAGCAGCATCTGGCCGTCCGTGATGTTGACGTAGGCAGACCGGTCGGGCGCGGACTGCGTCGCATCTAGGATGCCGACCACCTTGAACGTGTGCGTCGGTCCCCCGTTGGGCTGGAGGGGAAGCTGGACCGTGTCCCCGATCTTCTTGTTGAGCTCGCGCGCGATCGCCGAGCCAAGCACGACCTCGCCCATCGAGTCGGCGTCGATCGCGTGGCCCTGCGCGTAGTCGGTCTTCAACCCGCTCCACGCCGCTTCGGTCGGGTCGCTGGCGACGATGGACTCGGTCAACGCGACGCCGGCGCGCTGGACCTGTCCCGTCTTCGCGTCGAACCGGTACGTCGGGAATGCGGTCTTGACCCCGGCCACCTGCTTGATCTCGTCGATCTTGGCGAGGGGTAGCGTGGACTGGCCCGTCGGAGGAGCCACCTGGATGGTGCCGCCGTAGAGCTGGGCGTCGGCGGACAGACTCACGGGCGCGGTGGATCCGCATGCAAGGGTCACAAGCGCGCCGGCCATGGCGGCCGTGGCCCCGATGAGCCGCCGGGTCTTCTGTCGGGCCAAGGCGCGGACCCTGCCTACCGGGCGCCCGGCACGGACACGAGCTGATACCTGTGCTCGGGGCGGCCGGGCCCTCCGTAGCGCATCGCCAGCTCAGCGCGGCCGAGCTGGCACAGGTGGTCCAGGTAACGCCGCGCCGTCACCCGGCTGACGCCGGCCGCCTCGGCCACGGCCGCCGCGGGCAGCCCGGACTGCGACTTGGCGAGGACGTGAATGATCAGGTCGAGCGTCGAGTCGGACAGGCCCTTGGGCAGCGGTTCGTTGCGGTTGGAGCGCAGCGCGCCGAAGATGCGGTCGACGTCGCCCTGCTCAGCGGTGCCAATCCTTGTCATGCGTTCGTGCGCGGCGGCATACGAGAGGAGCTTCTCCTCGAAAGCCGGGAAGAGGAAAGGCTTGACCAGGTAGTGGACGACGCCGCCGCGCATCGCGGCGCGCAGGCTCTCGACCTCGCGAGCCGCTGTGATCGCGACCACGTCGACCGGATGGTGGCCGTCGTCGCGGAGCCGCTGCAGCACCTCGAGGCCCGACATGTCGGGCAGGTAGATGTCGAGCAGCACGAGGTCTGGCCGGAGCTGGTCGACGGACAGCAGCGCGCCGGCGCCCGTGTGCGCCCTGCCCGCCACCTCGAAGCCGTGCACGCGCTCGACATATGCGCAGTGCAGGTCGGCGACGCGGTAGTCGTCGTCGACGACCAGGGTGCGGATCAAGTGCGTGCCGCCACCTTCGCGGGCACGCGCACCGTGAAGAGCGCGCCGCCATCGTTGGCGACCGTGACATCGCCGCCGTTTCTTCGCGCGACCTGACGGACCAGCGCGAGGCCGAAGCCGTGTCGTTTCTTGCCGGCGCCGCCCTTGGTGGTGAAGCCCTCCTGGAAGATCTGCCCGTCGATGCCCGCGGGAATGCCGAGCCCGGAGTCGTGCACCTTCATCACCAGGCCATCGGCGTGGTCAGTGACCGAGACGCTGACCCAGCGGTCTCCCTCCGAGGATGCGGCGGCGTCGAGCGCGTTGTCGATGAGGTTGCCAAGCAGGGTGATCAGGTCCTCGCTGTCGAGCGAGCTGCGCGTCATCATCGTGTCGTCGCTAACGCGAAGCTCGATGCCTCTCTCGGAGGCGACCGCGGCCTTTGCGAGCAGCAGCGCGCCGAGCACGGGGTCGCCGACGCGCTCCAGCAGCGACTCGGTCAGCTCCTGGTGCAGGCCGGATGTCTGGGCGATCAGCTTCATCGCGTCTTCTCCGCGTCCCAGCTGCACCAGCCCGGCGATCGTGTGAAGCCGGTTCGCGAACTCATGAGCCTGGGCGCGCAGCGCGTCGGTCAGGCTGTCCACGCCAAGGCCTCGCGCGAGGCCCGTGATCTCGGTCGAGTCGCGCAGCGTGGCGACGTGTCCGATCTCACGCCCTCGCACGCGGATCGCCCGCCGGCTCGCCAGCAGGACGCGATCGCCGGCCAGCAGGACCTCGTCCTCGTCCTTGAGCGCGCCGGTCAGGAATCGCAGCAGGCGGCCCTGTGGCAGGACTTGCGAGATCCTGCGCCCGACGCAGTCCGGCGGCAGGCCGAGCAGCCGACGGCCCTCCTCGTTCACGAGGGTGATGATCCCGTCGCGGTCGGTCGCGATGGCGCCCTCGTGGATGCCCTGGATGCTCGCCTCTCTCTCTTCGAGGAGTCCCGCGATCTCAAACGGCTCGAGGCCGAAGGTCTGCCGCTTTAGCCGCGAGGCGAGCAGCATCGATCCGATCACGCCGAGCCCCAGCGCGAGGAGCACCGTCGCGGCGAACCCGGGCAACTCGGCGACCAGCTGGTTGAACACGGCTGTCTCGAGGAAGCCGACCGAGACCATGCCGATGACGCGGCCCTGGTAGAAGATCGGCGCCTTGCCGCGCGCCGAGACGCCCAGCGTCCCCTGCTGCACGCCGACCCAGGTCTGGCCCGCGAGAACCGCGGCGGGGTTCTCGTCCACGGGCCGGCCGATCAGCGCGGGGTTGGGATGCGAGTAGCGGATCCCGGAGCGGTTGGTCACGACGACGTAGCTCGCCCCGGTCGAATGGCGGACCTGTTCGGCGCTCTTCTGGATGAGGCCGCCCGGATCGCCGTTGAGCAGCTCCTCCTGGATGTCGCTGTTCGCCGCGACCGATTCGGCGATGGCGAGCGAGCGCTGCTCGTACTGCTGGTCGAGCTCCCGGCTCGCCTGCCACACTGCCGCGGCGGCGCCCAGCAGCGCGGATAGCAGAATGATCGCGACCTGGAACAGGAGGATCTGGTAGGCGAGGGGCAGCCTTGTCTTCACGGGTGCTCCTCGTGATCGTATTACGTGACCGCCGGCTGATCGCGCGACCAAAACGACCAAAACGGCCACAACGACCGCATCGATTGCGCACTCGCGCGGCGCAATCCAGAGTCGGACGTGAATGCAACCGGCCATCGAGCTGCGCGGCGTCTCAAAGCGGTTTCTCACGCCGTCGGGAGGCGTTTACACGGCGCTTCGCGACCTGACGATGACCGTCGGCGCGGGAGAGTTCTGCGCCGTGGTCGGCCCGACCGGGTGTGGCAAGTCCACGACGCTCGCCCTGATCTCCGGCCTCGAGCCGGCCAGCGAAGGCGAGGTTCAGATCTTCGGAAAGCCGGTCAAGGGAATCGCCGACGGCATCGGGTACATGTTCCAGGCAGACGCCGTCTTCCCCTGGAAGACCGTGCTCGAGAACGTGGCCGCGGGCCCTCGCTACCACGGCGTGTCCGCGCGCGGCGCCAGGGACACGGCGCGAGAGTGGATCGCGCGCGTCGGGCTCGCCGGTTTCGAGGACCGCTATCCCTACCAGCTGTCCGGAGGCATGAGAAAGCGAGTCGCGCTGGCGCAGAGCCTGATCAACGGACCGCAGATCCTGCTCATGGACGAGCCGTTCAGCGCCCTGGACGTGCAGACACGCACATTGATGGAGAACGAGCTGCTCGCACTTTGGGCGGCGAGCTCGGCGTCCGTGGTGTTCGTCACCCATGACCTCGAGGAGGCGATCTCCCTCAGCGATCGCGTCTTCGTGATCACCGCGGGCCCGGGCACCGTCAAGAGCAACTACAAGGTCGACCTCCCCCGGCCTCGCAACGTCGCCGAGATCCGCTTCAACCCGCACTTCATCGAGATCTACGAAGAGATCTGGAAGGACCTCAAGGACGAGGTCCTGGTGAGCTATGAGCGCCAGAAGCGCGGCGCAGCTTAGGTTGGCTTTGAGCATCAAAAGCACAGGCGGCGAGAAAGCCAAGACAGGGGCCGGCGTTGACCTGGTCGCGAAGAGGCGGCGCGAGCACCGAGTCAGGCGCCTTCAGGTGCAGGGGCTTCGTGTCCTCGTCGCGGTGGTCATCCTCGGCGGCTGGCAGCTGGGGGCGCAGGTCAGCGACTGCAACACGGCAGGACACCTATGTGTCGTCGACAAGTTCTTCTGGTCGCAGCCCTCGGACATCTGGCAGAAGCTGTGGACCTGGATCACCCAGGGCACGGACCTCGGCCCGATCTGGGACCAGATCTTCGTCACCATGCAGGAGACGGTCGGCGGGTTCATCGTCGGCTCGATCCTCGGCGTGATCTTTGGGGTGGTGCTCGGGCGCAGCCGCCTGCTTGCAGACGTGATGGGTCCCTACATCAAGGCGGCGAACGCGATCCCGCGCGTGGTGGTGGGCGCGCTGTTCGCCATCTCGCTGGGCCTCGACATCAAGGCCAAGATCGCGACTGCCGCGATCCTGGTGTTCTTCGTCGTCTTCTTCAACGCCTTCCAGGGCGTGCGCGAGGTCGACCGCAACCTCATCGCCAATGCCCGGATCCTGGGCGCCCGGGACCGGCAGCTGACGACCGAGATCATCATCCCGTCGGCGCTCTCGTGGATCATCGCCAGCCTGCACACGAGCTTCGGCCTTGCGCTCGTAGGGGCGGTGGTCGGCGAGCTGTTCGGCGCCACCCAGGGTCTTGGGGAGCTGATCTATGCAGCCAAGAACAACTTCGATGCGGCCGGCGTGTTCGCCGGCATGGCACTGCTCGCTGCCATTGCGCTGGTGGCAGAGGCCCTCATCACAGCGCTAGAGGACCGGCTCATCCGGTGGCGGCCGCCGGTCGCCACCGAGACGAGGATATGAAGGAGGAGTCTGCGTATGCGACCAGGTAGCCAAAGAATGTTGGCCTCGATTGCGGCCATCTTCGTACTTGCCGCCTGTGGCGGTACAAGCTCCCCGTCCACGGGGGGCACGCAAACCGTCTCGCTGAAGATCATGGTCGGAGGCCTGAACAAGCAGATCTACCTCCCGAACATGCTCGCCCAGCGCCTCGGCTTTTTCAAAGACTATGGCCTCAACGTCACGCTGATCGACGAAGGCTCCGGCCAGGCCTCCGAAGAGGAGGTCGTGGCGGGCAACGTCGACGCGGGTTCCGGCGCGTATGTGCACCCGATGGTGCTCAACACGCAGGGCAAGAAGATAGAGACCATCTGCCAGTTCGGCATCGCCCCGGGCGAGGCCGAGGTCGTCGACTCCAGCCTGACCAACATCACGAGCGCCAAGGATCTGGTGGGCAAGAACCTCGGGGTGACCGACCTCGGCTCGGGGACGCACGTTCTGACGCAGGCCATCATCGGCTCTGCGGGCGCGGACCCGACCAAGGCGCAGTACGTCGCGGTGGGCGCCGGTGACACGTTCATCGCCGCCATCCAGCAGAAGAAGATCGCG
>DATIOJ010000033.1:0-11558 GCA_035473355.1 Candidatus Limnocylindrales bacterium | reverse complement strand
GAAGGCGATCGACGACAACATGACGTTCTACACGCACACCCAGGGCATCCTGTCGCTTCGCGAGAAGCTGGTCGACAAGCTCGCGCGCGTGAACGGGATCATGACGACGACCGAACAGATCGCGTGCGCGCCGGGCGGAGTAGGCGCGATCGCCGTGATGCTGGCGGCGGTTCTGGAGCAGGGCGACGAGGTCCTGCTGCCCGATCCGGGCTGGCCGAACTATCGGATGATGCTGCCCTGGCTCGGCGCTCGCCCTCTTTTCTACCCCTGCCCGCCGGAATCGGGATTCCAACCCGATCTCGACGCACTGCAAGGCCTCATCACGCCGCGCACCAAGGTCCTGGTGGTCAACAGCCCGAACAACCCAACCGGCGCGATCTACCCGCCGGCCACGATCGCCGCGATGATCGAGATCGCACAGCGGCGAAACCTCTGGTTGCTCAGCGACGAGTGCTACGACCAGATCGTCCTCGACGGCGCGTGGACCAGCCCGGCCCATATCGCGCCGGACGATCCGCGCATCGCGACGGTCTTCACCTTCTCCAAGACGTACTCGATGACCGGCTGGCGGCTGGGCTACCTCACCGGCGAGTCGAAGCTGATCGACACCGCGACCAAGGTCCTCGAGTCGAACTCCTCATGCGTCTCGACCATCACCCAGGTCGCGGCGGAAGCGGCCCTCGTGGGGCCTCAGGACTGCGTGAGCGAGATGGTCGGCGCGTACCGCCGGCGCCGCGATCTGGTGGTCGAGATCCTCCGCGATGCGGAGCTCTTGATCGCCGAGCCGACCGGCGCCTTCTACATCATGGCCGACGTCTCTCCCCGGGGCGTTCCCGCCCGCGAGCTGGCGTTCACGCTGCTCCGCGAGCGCGGCGTGAGCGTCGCTCCAGGAACCGCTTTCGGCAACGTGGCGAGCCAGGCGGTGCGGATCAGCCTGGCCAGCTCGGACGAGGCCCTCCAGGAGGGCGTCAGCCGGCTGGCCGAATTCGTACACGGACGTACGTAGTCCCGGGCCGATCGTTTATCCTGCGCCAGTTGAAATCGGGCGTAACCGTCCCCGCCTACGCTCCGTTTGGCCCGACATGCAGCTGCTGAGGCCGATCCTGACCATGGTGGCCAGGTCGCTCGGTCCAGGAAGGCTCCGCCTGGTCGTGGTCAAGTTCGCCCGGAGACTCGACAGGCCCTAAGACCGTTCCAGCAGCGCCACCGATTCGATGTGGTACGTCTGGGGGAACATGTCCACGATCGCGGCACGCCTGACTCGATAACCTCCCCGCACCAGCGCGACCAGGTCTCGAGCGTGAGTCGTAGGTTCGCACGAGACGTAGACGATGCGCGGCGCCCCCAGCCGGATCAGCTCGGCCAGCGCCGCCGGCTCACAACCCGCCCGGGGCGGATCGAGGATCACCGCCTGGTGCCGGCCCAATCGAATCCCCTTGAGCATCGCCTCGACCTTGCCCGGCAGATACTCGACCCGGGCGGCGTTGATTCGCGCGTTCAGCCTGCCGAGCTGGACCGCGTGCGGGTTTTCCTCGATCGCGGTCACGCCGGCGCCGTCCCGCGCGACCGCGACGGAGATGGTGCCGACACCGGCGTACAGGTCGAGGACCTGCTCGTCGGGCCCGGCCTCGAGCATGTCCAGGGCCGCTCGATAGAGGACGAGCATCTGCCTGTAGTTCGTCTGCACGAACGTGTCACTGCGGACGCGGAACGTCAGGCCCCAGAACTCGAGCGTCATCGCGTCGTCCAGCAGCACCTCGTTCGGCAGCAACGCCGCCACCTGGTGAGCGAGTTCTTCGCGCGGCCATCGCGGCTCCCGACCCCGGAAGCGCAGGCGCCAGAGCAGGCCTTTGCCCCCCGGCTCGACCGTCAGCAAGAGGTTCTGCAGCCCGGCAAGCTCGAGCTCGCCCGCCACGCGTGCGAAGGCCGGAAGAGCCTGCTCGATCCGTAAGTCGTGGATGAGGCATGAGTCGATCGGCAGCACCGAGTGGGAGCGCAGGCGGTGCAACCCGAACCGCCACCCCTGCGGGACGGCGACCGCCTCGAACTCGCCGCGGATCCGGTAGCGCCACGGATCCTCCATCCCGAGCACTGCGGTGTCCGGCGGCAGCCGCAAGCCGGCTCGCGCCCACGCCTCCTCGACGACCTGGCGCTTCAGGCGGAGCTGGTGCTCGTAGCTCGCGTGTTGGAGCTGGCATCCGCCGCACTGGCCGAAGTACGGGCACGGCGCATCGACGCGATGCGGCGATGCCTCCAGCACCCTGGTCGCCGCCGCCACCGCGACCCCGCCCTGGCGCCCTCGCGGCTCGGCCTCCACAACCTCGCCGGGCAGCGCGTAGTTGACGAGCCACACCTTGCCGTCCTCGCGCGCCACGGCCGCCCCGCCGTGGGCGGGCGACGTAGGCCTGAGGATCAGCGGCGCCACAGCGATACGGGATCCCGCGCCGGCTTGAAGCCGGCGGATTCGACCATCTGAGTAGCCATGCGAAATCCCTCCCCGACTTTGTCCGGTTGGTGGGCGTCGCTGCCGTACTGCACGGCCTGGCCGCCAAGCTCCCGCCACCACCGTACGACCGTCAGGTCCGGGCACAGCACGTGGCCGCGCGTCGTGTTGACCTCCAGGACCCGTCCGGTTCGGGCCGCGGCCTTGAGGATGGCGCGGATCTCAGCTTCGTAGTCCTGCTCGCGGTAGGGCGCCAGACCCTCGAGCCAGTAGCGCTTCGGATAGTCGAGGTGGGCGAGCGTCTCGAACGGCTGCCCGCTGTCGACCATCGCCAGCACCTCGGCAAAGTAGGCGCGGACCGCTGCGGGAAAGTCGAGGCCCTCGCGGGTGCGGAACTGGCTCGCGTCTAGCATCCCGCCGCCGATACGGATGCAGTGGATCGAGCCGAGCACCTGGTCGAGGGGCCCCGCGGCCAGCACCGCCGCCGTCTCCGAGGGGAACCAGTGCGGCTCACCCAGCTCGACGCCGCTCAGGATGCGGAGGCCGGTGAACTTGGCCCGGCATCGCTCGACCGACTCGAAGTAGCCGTTCAGGTCGACCGCGTGCTGGCCTTCGTGCACGAGCGCCCAGTCGGCGTGCTCAGTGAAGGCGATCGCGGGCAGGCCCAGCTCCAGCGCGCGCTCGCAGCTGCGCTCCATCGAGCCGCGGGGGGCGTCCCAGGACCACTCTGTGTGGACGTGGAGGTCGGGCGGCAGCACGAAACAAGGCTAACTGGGGGTGTCCCTTCCCCATCCGGCGGCCACCCAGCCTCCCCGCAAGCGGGCAGCGATTTGACTAATATTCGCCGCCGTGGGGTACGTGGTGGAGGGCCTCGCCTACGTGGCCGGCACCGCGCTGATCGGAGCGGGGCTCTACCTGGTGATGCGTGGCGCCTTTCCGGCCTGGTGGCGCCGGCGGCTGCTCTGGCCGCTGGTCCGAGTTACGCCGAGGGTCTCCCACCTCCAGGGGTGGGCCGCGGTCGCGCTGGGAGTCTCGATCCTGGCCATCGTGTTCGCGACCGTCGCCCCGGAGGTCGTGGCCGGAGTCCTGGTCCTCTTTGCGCTGTTCGCCTACCTGGCGGCGCTCGCGCTCTTCGTCTTCAGCACCTGGCTCTCCCGACGCCAGACCAGCTGAGGGGTCGCGGGGCCTAGCTCAGCAGCTTCAGCAGCAGGTCGTTGGCGACCTTTGGGTTGGCCTGCGGTGCCCGCTTGCGGAGGTCGGCCATCAGCGCCTGCATCGCCTGCTTCTTGCCGCCGCGGAAGTCGGCCGCCGCCTTCGGGTTGGCGTCGATCACGGCCTCGGCGAGCACGCGCAGCTCCGATTCGTCGCTGACCTGCGCATGGCCGTGTTCCGCAACAATCTCGGCAGGCGTGCGGCCGGTCTCGACCGACTCCATGAGCACCTCGCGGCCCTGATCCCGCGTGATCGATCCCTCCTCGACCAGGCGCACCAGCTCGGCAAGACTTTCCGGTGACGGGATCTTGCCGGACGGCGCGACCTCGTTGACGATCCAGTTGGCCGTCGCCAGCGAGGGCGCACCTCTCGCCACCGCCGCCTCGTACAGGTCGGCGAGCTCGCGGTCCGCCGCGATGACCGCAACTTGCGCCGCCGGGATTCGCTCGAGCAGCCTGGCTCGACGCAGGCTCGGCAGCTCGGGCAGACCGAGCCGCAGCTCTTCGATCCACGCGCGGTCGAGCTCGAGCGGCGGCAGGTCAGGCTCGGGGAAATAGCGGTAGTCCTCGGCGAACTCCTTGCTGCGCTGGGAGAAGGTCCGCTGCTCGGCCTCCGACCACCCGCGCGTCTCCTGCACCACGACGCCGCCGCCCTCCAGGACCTGCTTCTGCCGCTGAACCTCGTGCTCGATGGCCCGATGCAGCGCGCGGAACGAGTTGATGTTCTTCAGCTCGGTTTTGACCCCGAGCTCCTGCGAGCCCGCGCGCCGGATGGAGATGTTGGGCTCGGCCCGCATCTGGCCCTTCTCCATGTCGGCGTTCGAGGCGCCGATCGCGCGCAGCAGGGTCTGCAGCTCCATCGCGTAGTCGCGGGCCTCATCGGCGCTGCGGAGGTCGGGCTCGCTGACGATCTCCATGAGCGGCACGCCGGCACGGTTGAGGTCGACGTACGACTCCCATGCCTTGTGCAGCTTGTCGCCGGCGTGGATCAGCTTCCCCGTGTCCTCCTCGAGGTGGACGCGCCGGATCCGCACCGTGCGCTCTCCCACCTCGAGGTGGCCGTGGACGCTCATGGGCAGGTCGTACTGGCTGATCTGGTAGCCCTTGGGCAGGTCGGGATACATGTAGTTCTTGCGATCGAACTTGGTGTGGCGCGGGATCTCGCAGTCGAGGGCCAGCGCGGTCTTCAGGCCCGCCTCGACCGCAGCGCGGTTGACCACCGGCAGCACGCCGGGCATGCCAAGGCAGATCTCGCACGTGTGGGTGTTGGGCGGATCGTTCAGCTCGGCGATCGAACAACCGCAGAACATCTTCGAACGCGTCCGCGGCTGGACGTGGACCTCCATGCCAATCACGACTTCCCAGGAGTCCGTCATTCGTCCGCCCTGCGCGCGGCCGGCGCGACATCGGCCACCTCGGCATGAATCTCGCTCGCCTGCTCGTAGGCACGCGCGACTCGCAACGCGATGTTCTCGCCCCACTGGGGCGCCAGGACCTGCAGCCCCACCGGCAACCCATCCCAGGTCCCGCACGGCACGCTGATCCCCGGCAGGCCCGCGAGGTTGCCGCCCAGCGTGAGCACGTCGCACAGGTACATGGAGAGCGGATCCTGCGTCTTCGACCCGATCGGGAAGGCGACGGTCGGCGACGTTGCGCTGATGATGGCGTCGCATTTGGTGAACGCGTCATCGAAGTCGCGCTTGATGAGGGTCCGCACCTTCTGCGCCTTCAGGTAGTAGGCGTCGTAGTAGCCGCTCGAGAGCGCGTAGGTGCCGAGCATGACCCTGCGCCGCACCTCACCGCCGAATCCCCTCCTGCGGACGCGCATGTACTCCTCGGTGATGTTCGGCGCATCGACCTCGGAGAGGCCGTACTTCACGCCGTCGAAGCGAGCCAGGTTCGAGGAGCACTCGGCGGGCGCGATGATGTAGTACGCCGCCAGTCCGTAGTCCGTGTGAGGCAGCGAAACGTCGACGAGCTCGGCGCCCTCACGCTGCAGGATGAACAGCGCGGCGTCGACCGCAGCCTTCACGCCCGGTTCCATGCCTTTGACGTCGTAGTACTCGCGAGGCACGCCGAGCCGCATCCCTTTCAAACCTGCGCCGTAGTTGTTGAGGACCTCCATCGGCGCGCGATCCGAAGACGTCGCGTCGAGCGGGTCGAAGCCCGCCATGACCGAGAGCACCAGCGCCGCGTCGTCCACGCTTCGCGCGAACGGACCTATCTGGTCGAGGCTCGAGGCGAAGGCGATGAGCCCATACCGGCTGACGCGGCCGTACGTGGGCTTCATCCCGACCACGCCGCACAGCGCGGCGGGCTGGCGGATCGAGCCGCCCGTGTCCGTGCCGAGGGCGATGATCGCCTCACCCGCCGCGACCGCCGCTGCGCTGCCGCCCGAGCTTCCGCCCGGCACGCGATCGAGGTCCCATGGGTTGTGCGTCGGGAAGTAGCCCGAATTCTCGGTCGAGCTGCCCATGGCGAACTCATCGCAGTTCGTCACGCCCAGCATCACGGCGCCCGCGTCGAAGAGGCGCTGCACGGCCGTGGCCGTGTACGGCGGCTTGAACCCGCGCAGGATCTGCGACCCGGCGGTCGTCTCGACGCCTTTCACGCACAGGACGTCTTTGACCGCCAGCGGAATGCCCGCCAGCGGGCCCGCCACGCCTTCGCGAATCTTGCGGTCCGCCGCCTCCGCCTGCCTCTCCCAGACCTCCTGGGTCAGGCGGAGGAACGCTTTCACGCGCGGGTCGACGCGTTCGATCCGCTCGACGTGCGCGGTGACCAGGTCGGCGGCCGAGATAGAGCCGAGCCGGAGCAGGCGCCCGGCCTCCTGGATGGTCAGCTGCGTGAGGTCGTCGGAGGTCACGCCGGATAGTCCGGACTAACCGCGTTTTTCGTCGCGCAAAGTTCCGGATAGTCCGGACTATCCGGGGTCATGTCTCGTCCTGGATCGACGGCACGCGGAAGAATCCGTCGACCGCCGCCGGCGCGTTGGCGAGCGCCTCTTCCTGCGTGAGGCATGGCCGGGGCTCGTCCTCGCGGAGCCGGCTGGCGATCTCGACCACCTGGGCGGTCGGCGGGATGTCCTCGGTATCGAGCTGCTGCAGACGGTCGATGTGGCCGAGGATCCCGCTCAGCTGCTCGGCGTAGAACTCTTCATCACCCGGCTCGAGGCCGAGGCGCGCAAGCATGGCGACATGGCGAACTTCATCCTTGGAGAGAGGCACGGCGAGGCTTAGCTTAGGTGCGGCGCGCTACCAGCATCCACACGCCGGCAACGCCACCGGTCACGCCCACCGCGATCAGCCCCACGCCAATTGCCACCAGGGCCGTATGGAGACGGCCGGTCGCTGACGGTTCTGAGTGAAAGCTCAGGACGAACCCTCCGGCGACGACGAACACGAGGGCCACGATGAGGATGGTGGCGCCCCATTCCCGGCGGCTCACTTCGGCAGCAACGCCTTGAACTGCTCTTCATCCAGGATGGCCACCTTCAGCTTCTGCGCCCGGTCGAGCTTGGAACCGGCGCCAGGCCCGGCCACGACGTAGTTCGTCTTCGCGCTCACGCTGCCGACCGCTTTGCCGCCGAGCTTGCGGACCAGCGCCTCCGCGTCGGGTCGGCTCATCGTCTCGAGCGTCCCCGTGAAGACGAACGTCTTGCCCGTGAACGGACCATCGCCTACGGGCTCGGCCGCCTGGGGCTCGATTCCGGCGGCGAGCAGCTTGTTGACGAGCTCGGCGCCGGGGCCGCGGAAATACATGTGCACCTCGCGCGCCATGTTCGGCCCAACTCCCTCCACGCCGCGCAGCTCCTCCTCGCTTGCGTCGCGCACCTTCTGGATGCTCCCGAACTCGGCGGCCAGCATCTCCGCCGTAGCCTCGCCGACCTGTGGGATCCCGAGCGCCGACAGGAGCCGACCCAACGCCGGACGCTTGCTCTCGGCGATCCGGTCGACCAGGTTCTGCGCCGACTTGTCCGCGAAGCCCTCGAGCTCTTTGACCTGGTCCTTCGTCATCGCGTACAGGTCGCTCGGGTCCTCGACGACGCCGCGGTCGATCACCTGCGTCAGGGTCGCGTAGCCAAGTCCTTCGATGTCCATCGCGGCGGCGAAGTGCCGCAGCCGCTCCAAGCGCTGCGCACCGCAGAAGGGATTGATGCAGCGGTGCGCGATGTACGGCTCCTCGCGCACGACCTCTCCCCCACACACGGGACACTTCGCGGGCATCTTCCAGCCGGGCTTCGGGTCCTTGACGCTGACGATCTCCGGAATCACGTCGCCCGCGCGATGGATGGTGACGCGCGCGCCCACGTACACACCTTTCTCGTTGACCTGCGCCTCGTTGTGCATCGTCACGTTGCGGATCGTGACTCCGCCGACCATCACCGGCTTGACGTGGGCGACAGGCGTCAGCACCCCCGTCCGGCCCACGTAGCACGCGATCTCTTCGACGTCCGTGTC
Organism: Candidatus Limnocylindrales bacterium; assembly: GCA_035473355.1. Lineage (GTDB taxonomy): Bacteria > Chloroflexota > Dormibacteria > Dormibacterales > Dormibacteraceae > 40CM-4-65-16. Next base: position 3,444 of record DATIOJ010000033.1, on the reverse strand, counting down.
CGCCTCTTCCGGCGGGTATTTGAACGCGATCGCCCAGCGCGGTGAGCGCGCGACGAACCCAAGCTCGAGCTGTTGCGGGAATGCGTTGACCTTGACCACGATGCCGTCGATCTCGTACTCGAGCTCATGGCGCCGGCGCTGCCATTCGGCGTGATACTCGATGACCTCGTCGATCGAGCTCAAGCGGCGACGATTCTTGTTGACTCGAAAGCCCATACCCTCCAGGGTGTTGAGCACCTCCCACTGCGACTTTGTGGCGCCGGCGGGTTCGAGCGTGTACATGAAGGTCTGGAGGTCGCGGCTCGCCGTGACGTTGGGGTCGATCTGGCGCACGCTGCCGGCGGCCGTGTTGCGCGGGTTGACGAAGCGCGGCCGCCCCGCGGCCTCCATCTCGCGATTGAGCTTCTCGAAGCCGGCGATCGGGAAGTAGACCTCGCCGCGAACCTCGAACACGTCGGGCAATCCCTTCGCCGGCGTCACGGCGAGCGGCACGCTCCGGATCGTGCGCACGTTGGCGGTGACGTCCTCGCCCGTGGTTCCGTCGCCGCGCGTGGCGGCGCGCTGCAGGCGGCCCTTCGCATACGTGAGGCTCATCGCCAGGCCGTCGATCTTGAGCTCGCCGCAGTACGCCACCTTGTCGCCCACAGCGGCCCGAACCCGCTTGTCGAAGCTGCGAATCTCGTCCTCGTCGAACGCGTTCTGCAGGCTGAGCATGGGCGAGCGGTGGCGCACCTTGGCGAACTGGTCCGAGGCCTCGCCGCCGACGCGCTGGGTCGGCGAATCTGGCGTCAGAAGGTCGGGGCGCTCCTCTTCGATGCGCCTCAGCTCGAGGAAGAGGGCGTCGTACTCGGCGTCCGACACCTGCGGCCGGTCGAGGACGTAGTAAGCGTGCTCGTGGCGCCGGATCGCCTCGCGCAGCTCCTCGACCCGGACCGCCGGGTCGACCGCTTTTCTCTTCTTGCTCACTTGGTCAAGGGAGCGAGCATGCCGCTGAGGATCTTCAGCCCTACCTTGTCGAACTTGATCAGCAGCTCCTCGTCGGTTCGGGTGAGCGTGCTCTTGACGACGGTGCCCGATCCGAACGCGGGATGCATCACGCGGTCGCCGCTCGAGAACCGCTGCACCGGCGGCGCCGCGGGCGCCGCCTGCACCTGGCGCTCGATGTACCGCTCCTTGTAGCCCTGGCGCGGTGGAGCGACAGGCGCGCTGCCCCGCGGGGCGGCGAGCAGCGACTGCGGAATGTCGGTCAGGAACCGGCTCGGAAAGGCCGGCTGCGAGCGGCCGTACAGGTGGCGGCGGAATGCGCAGCTGAGATAGAGCCGGTCCTTGGCCCGCGTCATTCCGACGTAGCAGAGCCGCCGCTCCTCGGCCATCTCCGTCGTGGCTCCGACTGCGGACGGATTCTCCTCCCGCTCGTCGAGCGCGCGCTGGTGCGGCAGCAGTCCCTCCTCCATCCCGACCATGAACACGACCGGGAACTCGAGCCCCTTGACCATGTGGAGCGTGATCAGCGTCGCGCCCTCGCCGTTCTCGTCGTAGGCGTCGACGTCCGACACCAGCGCGATCTCGGCGAGAAAGTCCTCGAGCCCCTGCGCGGGGTCGCGATCGTCGAAGCTCTCGGCCAGGCCGCGCAGCTCGTTGAGGTTCTCGATCCGCGCCTCGCCCTGCGGGGTGCCGTCGAGGTAGTGGCGGCGCAGGTCCATCACCTCGACCACGTGGTCGACCAGCTCGCTCGGCCGCAGCACGCCCATGGTGGCGCGGACCGATTCGATCTGGGCTCGGAAGCCAAGCAGCGGCGCCACGGCGGTCTTCGGGACGCCGGCCACCCGACCCGGGTCGGCGAGTATCGCGAGGATGTCGGCTTCGGCGTCGCGGGCGTATGAGTTGATCGCCTCGACGGTGACGTTGCCGATCTTGCGCGACGGCACCGACACGATGCGCCCGAAGCTGAGCGCGTCCTGCGGATTGAAGCAAAAGCGCAGGTAGGCGACGAGGTCTTTCACCTCGCGCCGCTCCCAGAACCGGACGCCGCCGACCAGCCGGTACGGAACGCGCCGCCGCGCCAGCACGTCCTCGAAGGCGCGGGACTGGGCGTTGGTCCGATACAGGACGGCGAAGTCGGAGTAGCCGCGGCTCTCCGTTTTGCGCAGCCGCTCGATCTCGTCGGCCACGAACTCGGCCTCCTCGACCTCGTTGTAGGCCTGCGTCGCCATGACCTTCTCCCCACCCGCTCGGTCGGTCCACAAGCGCTTCTCGGCCCGCTCGGGGTTGCTCCGGATGACGTTGTAGGCGACGTCCAGGATCGCCTGGCTCGAGCGGTAGTTCTGCTCCAGGTGCACGACGCGTGCGTCCGGATAGTCCTTGCGGAAGTCGAGGATGTTGCGGATGTCGGCGCCGCGGAACCGGTAGATGGACTGGTCGTCGTCGCCCACGACCGCGACGTTGCGGTGCTCGGACGCCAGCAGGTTGACCAGCGTGTACTGCGCCCGGTTGGTGTCCTGGTACTCGTCGACCAGGACGTGGCGGAAACGATCCCGCCACTTGGCCAGGGCCTCGGCGTCAGTGCTGTACAGCTCGACCAGCTTCATGATCAGGTCGTCGAAGTCGAGGCCGCCGGAGCGGCGGAGCACCTCCTGGTAGGAGTCATAGACGCGGCGCAGGACCTCGTCCTGGTAGCTCCGGTTCGGGATGTCGTCCGGTCGCTTCAGCTCGCTCTTGGCCTGGGAGATGGCCTGGCTCAACGCGCCGATCGGATACCTCTTCGGGTCGAGGCGAAGCTCGTCCAGGACGCGCTTCAACGCGGCGCGCGTGTCGTCCTCGTCGAAGATGACAAAGCTCGGCACGATCGCGATGCGCGACGCCTCTCGGCGCAGGATTCTGACCGCGGTCCAGTGGAAGGTGCCTACCCACATCTTCTCGGCGCCCTCGCCCACCAGCGACTCAACCCGGCTCCGCATCTCCCGGGCCGCCTTGTTGGTGAAGGTGACGGCCAGGAGGCGGTCCGGCCAGACCCGGTGGGAGGCGATCAGGTAGGCGATCCTGGCGGTCAGAACGCGGGTTTTGCCGCTGCCCGCCCCCGCGAATATCAGGAGCGGTCCGTCGCCGTGCGTGACGGCTTCCTGCTGGGGCGGGTTGAGGCGCGCAAGCAAGGCGTCAATGCTCGCTTGGGAGGAGTCTGCAACCACGGAGAATCGAGTTTAACGGTGGCTGGAAAAGGCCTCTTCCGCCGTTAGACTCCCCGTGGCTTTGGCTCGGGAAATCGATCTAGGCATGCGTGATCACCTGCTCTACGAGCTGGCCCGCGATCTCAGCTCGTCCCTCGAGCTGGACGTGGTTCTCGAGAAGGTCATGGACCGCGTGATCACCCTCATGAAGGCCTCCCGCGGCTTCATCGTGCTGGTCGATCCCGTCGACGGCACGCTATCGGTCCAGATGGCCCGGGGC
>DATIOJ010000032.1:0-15295 GCA_035473355.1 Candidatus Limnocylindrales bacterium | reverse complement strand
TCGAGCAGCTTGCCGATGAACGACTTGCGCGAGGTGCCGATCAGGATCGGATGACCCAGCTCGCGCAGCTCCCCGAGCCGCCGCATCACCTCCCAGTTGTGCTCTGCCGTTTTGCCAAACCCGATCCCCGGGTCGACGATTACCTTCTCCCTCGGCACGCCGGCGGCCACTGCGCGCGCCGCGGCGGCGGCCAGAAACCGCTTGATCTCCTCCATGAGGTCGCCGGAGTAGTCGGTGCCGTCCTGGTTGTGCATCAGGACGAGCGCGCATCCGTGCCGCGCGGCCAGGTCGGCGATGGCGGGGGACCGCGTCAGGCCCCAGACGTCGTTGAGGATGGTCGCCCCGGCCGCCACGCCGCGACGCGCAACTTCGTCCTTATACGTGTCGATCGACACGGGCACGCCGGCGTCTGCGGCGAGCCGCCGCACCACGGCTTCGGTGCGCGAGATCTCCTCAACGGCGGTCACCGGGAGGTGCCCCGGGCGAGTCGACTCGCCCCCCACGTCCAGCATGTCCGCGCCCTCGCGCACCATGCGATCGCCCTGCTCGACTGCAGCATCCTCGTCGGTGCCGAGCCCGTCGCCGCTGAAGGAGTCGGGCGTCACGTTGACGATGCCCATGACGTATGTACGGGCGCCCCACTCGAATCGCTTGCCTCCGATCTCGGCGATCACAGCGCGAGATTATCCTCAGATCAGAAATGAGGCTTGAAGACCTTGCGCGCGGAGCGGGCGCGGTGCTCGAGGGCAACCCCGAGGTTGAGATCACCGGCCTTGCGTACGACTCGCGCAGGGCCGGTCCCGGTGACCTTTTCGTCGCTGTTGCCGGGATCCACGTCGACGGTCACCACTTCGTGGGTGACGCTGTCGCGCGCGGTGCGTCGGCGGTCGCGATCGAGCGCGAGGTGAAGATTCCCGCGGGCGTGCCCGTGCTGCGCATGTCTTCGACGCGAGTCGGCCTGGCCGAGCTCTCGGCGGAGTTCTACGGACGGCCCTCGCGTCGACTCCGGCTCGCGGGCATCACCGGCACGGACGGCAAGACGACCGTGACCCACATGGCCGAGCACGTCCTGCAGGCCAGCGGTGTGGTGGCGGGGGCGATGTCCACGGTCGCGTTCAAGGTCAGCGGCCGCGAGGTCGACAACATGACCGGGCAGACGACGACCGAGGCGCCGGAGGTCCAGGCGTGGCTGGCGCGCATGGTCGAGGCCGGGGCGGAGTGCGCGGTCATCGAGACGACATCACACGCGTTGGTCCAGGAACGAGTGCGCGGATGCGAGTTCGACGTCGCGGCGTTCACCAACGTCGGCCATGATCACCTCGACTACCACGCGTCCTGGGAGGAGTACCTGGAGGCAAAGGCACGCCTCATCGACCTCACGGCGCGCGCCTCCGACAAGGGAATCGAGAAAACCGCGGTCCTCAACCGCGACGATCCGAGCTACGAGCGCCTGGCCAGGCGGCCGATCCCTCGCCGGTGGACCTACGGGATGACCACCGAGTCAGACCTGCATCCTCTCGACCTGGTGATCACCGGCTCGGGCTCACGCTTCCGCATGCAGACGCCGGTCGGCGAGACGGAGGTGTCGCTCAACGTGCCTGCGCGTTTCAACATCTACAACGCGCTGTGCGCAGCGGGCGTGTGCATCGCTCTCGGGGTGGCGGTCGAGGACGTGGGACGCGGGCTGGCAGGATTCGAAGGCGTCCGGGGCAGGCTCGAGCCGGTCGACCTCGGTCAGGACTTCCGCGTCTACATCGACTTCGCCCACGCGGCTGGGTCGCTGGCCAGCGCGCTGGCGGAGCTTCGGCCGTTCACGCGCGAGCGGCTGATCGTCGTGTTCGGCTCGACGGCCCGCTCCGACCATGACCGCCCCGGCATGGGACGCGCCGCCGCCGAGTTCTCCGACTTCTTCATCATCACGACCGACGACCCATTGAGCGAAGACCCTGTCGAGATCGCCCGCGACGTGCAGTCAGGAGTGTCCGACAAAGCTCCGGGCCGTGACTACGAGGTCGTGATCGACCGGCGTGCCGCCATCCGCAGGGCGATCGAGATCGCGGGCCCCGGCGACACGGTCCTGCTGGCGGGCAAGGGTCACGAGCGGTCCATGCGCACGGCCCGTGGATCGGAGCCGTGGGACGAGCGGGCGGAGGCCGAGGCGGCGATCAGGGATCGCCTGGCGGTCGGCGGCTAACAACCACCCCCGACCATGCGCACGATCTCGACCGTGTCACCCTCGCGCAGCGTCACCGCCTCGTATGCGGCTCGCGGGACGATCTCACCGTTGTGCTCCACCGCGACGGCCCGCGGATTGACTCCAAGCTGTTCGAGGTAGCGCAACAAAGGCGTCGGCTCCTCGAGCTCGATCCGCTTTCCGTTGACCTGCAAGAAGATCACGCGAACAGCCCGATCGCGGCGTAGCCGGCCGCGCCCGCGCGATGACACTCCGCGATGCGATCTTGCGTGACGCCGCCAATGGCGAGCACCGGGATGCGCGCCGCCCGCGCCACCGCAGACAGCGCGGCGATGCCTACCGGGGCGACTCCGGGGTGGCTTGCGCTCTGCCACACGGGCCCGAAGATCACGTAGTCCGCGCCATCCCGCTGGGCGTCCAGGGCGCTGTCCAGCGAGTGGACGGAGCGCCCGATGAACGATCCGTCGCCCAGGAGCTCGCGGGCGTCGGCCGTCGCGATGTCACGCTCCGGGAGGTTCACACCCGCCGCGCCGCACGCAAGCGCGACGTCGACGCGGGAGCTGATCAGCACGGGGACCGGCGAAGCGGCGACCAGCCGAACGGCCTCGCGTTCCAGCTCCGCGGTCGTGAGCGCCGGCGCTCGGAGCTGCAGGATGGTCGCTCGGGGCGCCGCCCGCAGCCCGGCATCCGCACTCGAAACGATCGCCATCGCCACGGGCGTGACTAGCCTGGGCGCGATATGCCGTCCGTGGGCGAGCTCGGGCTGGCGTCGGCGCGCTTCGGGATCCGCCCGGCGATGTAAGCCTTCCGACCCGCGTCGACGCCGAGCTTGATCGACTCCGCCATCAGCGCGGGATCCCTGGCGAGCGCGATCGCGCTGTTGACGAGCACCGCGTCCGCGCCGAGCTCCATAGCCAAGGCCGCGTCGGACGGCGCGCCGATGCCCGCGTCGACGACGACCGGCACGCTCGACTGGTCGATGATGATCCGGATCTGCTCGGCCGTCTGCAGGCCCTGCCCCGAGCCGATGGGCGAACCGAGGGGCATCACCGTGACCGTGCCGATCTCCTCCAGCTTGCGCGCGAGCACCGGGTCCGCGTTGATGTACGGCAGCACCCCGAAGCCCTCGCCGACCAGCACGCGCGCAGCCTTGAGCGTCTCCTCAGGATCCGGGAAGAGATATCGCGGGTCTGGGATCACCTCGAGCTTCACCCAATCGGAAAGGCCCATCGACCGCGCCAGCCGCGCGATGCGGATCGCCTCCTCCGCGGTGCGGCAGCCTGCCGTGTTGGGCAGGATCCGGTAGCGGCGCCAGTCGATGACGTCGAGGATGGTCTTCTTCTTCGGATCGTCCAGGTCCAGGCGGCGCAGCGCGACCGTGACGAGCTCGCAGCCAGACGCATCGAGGGCGTCGAGCATCGCCTGGTCTGTCACGTACTTGCCCGTCCCGACGAACAGGCGCGAGCGCAGCGCGACGCCCGCCACGACCAGCGGATCGGATTGGGTCAGCGTCTCGAGCGCCATCGCGCTCAAGCTTACCGGCTCTCTGTTACAGGTCCTGCTGCAGCAAGAGGGTCTTGTCGCGGCCGTACGTCAGACGCTTCACGGCGTCCTGGAGAGGCAGCCAGAGCAGTCGATCGACCTCGATGCCCGCCTTGAACCGCCCGCCCCGGACCTCCATCACCCAGTAGCACGCGACCTAGTCGCGGCCGCGGCGGTCTACATAGGCCGTGCAGCCCAGCGGCCGGCCGAGCTCGCACCGGAGGCCGGTCTCCTCGCGGACCTCGCGCAGCGCGCAGTCCTCGGGTGTCTCGTCGGGCTCGACCTTTCCTTTGGGGAGCGTCCAGTCGTCGTACTCGGGGCGGTGGATGACCGCTATCTCGGTCTCGCCGGACCGCGACTTGCGAACCACGACACCGCCCGCAGCTCTGATCACGCTCACTTCCGCAACTTCAAGGATCTTTGTTGCCACCGTTGCTCCTTCGTCAGGTGAAACGTTTGGGTCGGCGGGGTCCCTGCGCGGCGGTAACTGACGTCAGGTGTGAGTGTAGCGGCGAATCCCGTGCCAGGTCGAGGCTTTACAGCTGACCCGCAAGCGCGATCTGGCGCCGCAGCACCCAGCGGCTGATCAGGTTGATGGCGAGGACGAGCACGATGAGGACAAGTGCCGCACCCCACGCCTGCGCCTGAAGGGATTTGTAGGGAAGCAGCGCGTAGCGAAACACCGTGACGGGCAGCGCCTGCATCGCCTGGTTCGGATTCAAGACCAGGAGGTGCGCGCCGAACGCGGTGAACAGCAGCGGCGCGGTCTCGCCTCCCGCGCGGGCGACCGCAAGCAGTGCGCCGGTTATCACACCGGGCGCGGCAGCGGGAAGGATCAGCTGCAGCGACACGCGCCACCGCGGGAGACCGAGCGCCAGTCCGGATTCCCGAAGCCCGTTGGGGATCAGTGAGACGGCGCCCTCCGTGGTCCGCGCGATGATCGGCAGCATGAGGATGGCGAGCGCCACCGCGCCCGAGTAGCCAGAGAAGTGGTGGAACGGCACCACGAGAAAGGCGTAGACGAAGAGCCCTATCGCGATCGACGGCGTCCCCACCAGCACGTCACACGCGAGGCGCACCCAGGCCGACCAGCGGGCGATCGAGTACTCGGCAAGGTAAATCCCGCACAGGACGCCGATGGGTATGGCCATCAGCGAGGCGAGGCCGACCATGACGCCCGTGCCCACGATCGCGTGGCCGACCCCGGCGCCGGACACGGCCGGGCACTTCGGTTCGCACGGTGGCAGCTCGGCGTTGAAGAAGAACTGCGGGTGGATCACCGACGGCAGGCCCTTGGCGATCGTGAACCAGAGGACGAGAGCGAGCGGTATCAACGCAAGGACGGTGAGGAGGTACATGAGCCCGAGCCACGCTCGGCTCGAGACGCGGCGCCGGTCGTTGCGGTTCATGCGGTGAGCCTCGCCTCGCGCGAGGTCGAGTGGACGAGGATCAGGGCGAACACGTTCACGACGAGGGTCACAAGGATCAGCACCAGGCCGAGCTCGATGAGGGCTGCGGGATAGATCGTTCCGGTCGCCTCGGTGAACTCATTGGCGACGACGCTGGCAAGCGTGTAGGCGGGCTGAAAGATCGAATGGGGGATCACGTACGCGTTGCCGATGACCATAGTGACCGCGATCGTCTCCCCGAGCGCTCGTCCGAGGGCGAGGATGGTCGCGCCGAAGATGCCGGCCCGCGCCGAGGGCAGGATCACACGCCAGGTCGTCTCCCACCACGTCGCGCCGAGGGCGATCGCGTTCTCCTTCAACCCGCGCGGCACCGCGCGAATCACGTCGCGTGAGATCGCCGTCAGGGTGGGCAGGATCATCACCGCCAGCACCAGTGCGGCGTTCAAGAGACCTCGAACCGCCGGATCGCCCAGCCAGCCGATTCCGGCGGCGTGCGTGGAGATTGGGATTTCGAGATGCTCGTACGTCCAGGGCGCGAGCACGTACAGGGCCCAGATCCCGTAGACCACGCTCGGGATCGCGGCCAGCAGCTCGATGCCCGTACCCAGCACGCCGCGGATGCGGGTCTGTCCCGGCTCCGCAAGGATCACCGCCACGGCCACGCCGACCGGCAGCGCAATCGCCAGGGCCAGGAACGCGGTGCCCACGGTGCCGAAGATCGCCGGCAGCGCGCCGAAGCTGTCGGTGACCGGGTTCCACTCCGACGTGACCAGGAAGCGAAGGCCGAATTGCTTGATCGCCGGGCCGGCCTGCTGAAGCAGGGTCAGGATGATGAGCAGGAGCGCGGCCGGTACGAGCGTCGCGACCAGGCCGACCACGCGGCGGAATGGGTCGCCCGGCCGTCGCGAAACGGCGGCGACCGGTCGCGCCTCGGCCCCGGCCACCGCCATCGGGGTCTAGGCCGCCCCGTCCGTCGCCTGGCGGTCGAGGCGGTAGCCGATGCCGCGCACGGTCACGATCTCGAAGGGAGCGACGCCCGCAAACTTCTCCCGCAGCCAGCGCACGTGCACGTCGACGGTTTTGCGATCTCCCGAGAACTCGTGTCCCCACACGTTCTCGAGCAGCGTGTCCCGAGTGTGCACCCGCCCCGGGTGGGCCAGCAGGTAGGAGAGCAGGTCGAACTCGCGCGCGGTCAGCTTGACATCCCGGTCGTGCAGCACGACGCGGCGTGCCGCGCGGTCGATCGTGAAGTCGCCGATCGCGTCGCGCTCCGGCACGAGCTTCGGCTCGATCGCGTCGGCGGATGAGCGGCGCATCACAGCGTTGACGCGGGCGAGCACCTCGCGCACCGAGAAAGGCTTGGTGATGTAGTCGTCGGCGCCCAGCTCGAGGCCCACGATCTTGTCGACCTCGGCGTCTTTCGCCGTGATCATGATGATCGGCACGCGGCTGCTTTTCCGCAGCGCGCGGCAGAAGTCGAAGCCGCTCATGCCGGGGAGCATCAGGTCGAGCAGTATCAGGTCGGGGCGCGCCGTCCTCGCGGTGCGCAGCCCGGCCGCTCCGTCGCTCGCCTCGTGGACCGAGAAACCGGCCGAGACGAGGTTGTACTTGAGCATCTCGCGGATGCCCTCGTCGTCCTCGACCACGAGGACCCGGCCGGCGGTTCCGTTGGCTCCGGCCCGGGTCATCCCAGCTCCACTACTTGTCCGGAATGGAGGAACACGATGTCCTCCGCCACGTTGGTCACGCGGTCGGAGATGCGCTCGAGGTTGTGAGCGACGAGCAGAAGGGTCACGGAGCGCAAGGCGCCGTCGGTGTCGACGTGGCCGTTGCCCATCTCCTTGACGAGGTCTTCAAAAACCCGGTGGTAGAGGCGGTCGATCTCGTTGTCCCGCGCCGCCACCTCGCGCGCCCTGGGCTCGTTCTGATCGATAAGCGCCTCGAGGATGTCGTGCACCTGGCCGATCGCGAGCTCGCCCATCAGGCCGAACTCGGCGCGGAGGGGCCGGTCGGGGAGAGCGACGAGCGTCCCGGTCATCCGAGCGATGCGCACCGCGTAGTCGCCCATGCGCTCTAGCTCGGTGGCTATCCACTGCAGCCCCATCAGGTAGCGCAGGTCGCGCGCGACCGGCTGCTGCGTGGAGATGACCATGAACACCTGCTCGCGCATCTGGCGGAACAGCTCGTTCAGGTACTGGTCCTCGTTGCGGACCTTCTCCGCGGCGCTGCCGTCGCGCCTGCGCAACGCGTCGAGCGCAGCCTCGATCTGCGATTCGACGAGAGTCCCCATCCGGACCAGCGCCTCGCGCAGGCTCGCGAGCTCCCTCTCGAAGGTAAGTCGTGGCATCAGCCGAAGCGCCCCGTGATGTAGGCCTCAGTCCGCTGGTCCTGCGGCTGGTTGAAGAGGTCGGCAGTCGGCGCGAACTCGATGAGCTCGCCGAATCGACCATCCGGGTTCATGAGCATGAAAGCGGTGAAGTCCGAAACGCGCGCCGCCTGCTGCATGTTGTGGGTCACGATCACGATCGTGAAGTCCCTGGTCAGGGTGGCCATGAGGTCTTCGATCTTGAGCGTCGCGATGGGGTCGAGCGCCGAGCACGGCTCGTCCATGAGGATCACCTCCGGACTCACCGCGATGCAGCGCGCGATGGCGAGGCGCTGCTGCTGGCCGCCCGACAGCGAGGTGGCGGGATCGTCCAGGCGGTCCTTGACCTCGTCGAGCAGGGCGGCGCGCTCGAGGCTGTCCTCGACGGCGGCCCGGATGCGGTCGTTCTTCCAGCCCAGCAATCGCGGTGCGAACGAGATGTTGTCCCGGATCGACATGGGGAACGGGCTCGGCCGCTGGAACACCATGCCTACGCGCTGCCGCAGCTCGAGGAGCTTGCGGGTGGACAGGATGTTCTCTCCGTCGAGCTCGACCGCGCCGACGGCACGGGAGTTAGGGACCAGGTCGTACATCCGGTTGAAGACCCGAAGCAGGGTGCTCTTGCCGCAGCCGGACGGCCCGATGATGGCCGTGATCCGTTTCTCGGGGATGTCGAACGTGACCCCGTCCAGAGCTTTGAACTTGCCGTAGTAGAACGACAGGCTGTCGACCTTGAGCTTGGGCGCTCCGGCGCCCGGCACCGCTCGCAGCTCAGGCCTCCCCGGCCCCGCCGATGGCGTGGTCCACGCTTGAACGTCTGCCATTCCCCGATTTCAGGATAGGCACGGCCGGATTAACGCAAATTTATGCGCTGGTTAAGACTTGGCGTGGCAGGGCGATGGAGAACACCTGTCCTCCGTCTCGCGCTGCCTCGGTCCAGATCCGGCCGCCGAGGACCTGCACCAGGTGCTTGGTGATCGCCAGGCCGAGCCCGAAGCCGCCGGCCTCGCGGGGTCGCGCCCTGTCGACCTTGTAGAACCGCTCGAATACGCGGCTCCAGTGCTCTGGCGAGATCCCAGGGCCCCGATCCCGCACGCTGATCACCAGCTCATCCTCGGCCACCCTTGCGTCCACGTCGATGGCCGTGCCGGGGGGTGAGAACTTGGCGGCGTTGTCGAGCAGGTTGTCGAGCGCTTGGACCAGCTTGGCGCGGTCGGTCTCCACGACGAGCCCCTCCGCGATGGTGGCGTTGACCGGCCTGTCCATGCCGAGGCGGGCGATGCTGTCGTTGACCAGCTCCGCGAGATCGACCGTCGAGACGTCGACCGCCATGAGACCGGTCTCGATGTCGCCTAGCTGGCGGAGGTTGTCAATGATCTTGCTGATGAGGTCCGCCTCGCGCACGATGCGCTCCGCGAACCGCCTGCGGTCCTTTGGCTGTGGATCGCCCAGCAGGCTCTCCGCGGTCAGGCGAAGCGAGGTTATGGGCGTCTTGAGCTCGTGGACCAGGTTGGCGACGAACTCCTGGCGCACGGTCGCGAGCCGTCGTACCTCGGTGATGTCGACCAGGAAGAGGATGTTCTGAAACGCCTCCGGACCCGGCACGAGCAGCGTCTGCACGGTGCGCCTGTGATGCACGAGGTTGGCTTCGCCGCGAACCTCCCGCGCGCTGACGATCTCGAAAAGGCGCGACTCGAGCGTCACCTCGACCAGGCTCGCGGGCAAGCGCGCGATGTCGATGGCGAAGAAGTCACGGGCGGCTTTGTTGGCGCGGAGGACGCGACTGTCGGCGTCGAGGAGCAGCGCCACGATCGGCGCACCTTCCAGGATTTCGCCAAACGAATCGTGGCGCGAGGGGATCGGTTGCGCAGAATCGTCGCCTCGCCTTCGATCCCAGATCACTGCCCGACCACGGCCGGAGTATATGAGCGACCTGGGAGCCCCATCGCTTAGCCGCGGATTAACCCGGATTTAAACGGCCATCTCCTACCGTGGGCCCCGTATCCACAGCGGAGCAAATCAGGAGGGGACACATGCTTCGACTTTCATCCATCGGGCGGTTGTTGCTCATAGGTGGAGCCGCCGCCATCCTCGCCGCGGCTTGTGGCGGCTCGACGGCGGGCTCGCCATCACCTTCGCCGGTCGACGTGGGGCAGGGCTCGCTCGTCGGCGCCGGCGCGACTTTCCCGGGACCGTTCTACACCAAGGCGTTCGCCGACTACTCGGCGAAGTACCCGCAGGTGACCATCAACTACCAGTCGGTCGGCTCGGGCGCGGGCATCAAGCAGTTCCAGGCCAAGACCGTCGACTTTGGTGCCAGTGACGTGCCGATGGGATCGGCCGACATCACGACAGCAGGCGGTTCGGATGCGCTGACGCAGATCCCGACGACGCTGGGTGTCATCTCGATCGCGTACAACATCTCGGGCGTCAGCAGCCTGAACCTCGATGGGCCGACGCTCGCCAACATCTACCTGGGCCACATCAAGAACTGGAACAACGCCGATATCGCCGCTCTCAACAGCGGCACCACGTTGCCCAACAAGCCAATCATCGTCGCTCACCGCGCCGACAGCAGCGGCACCAGCTATCACTTCACCGACTATCTGGCCAAGGTCTCCGACGAGTGGAAGACGAAAGTCGGCGTCGCCAAGGCGGTGAGCTGGCCGGTCAGCGGCAACGGCGGACAGGGCAACCAGGGCGTCGCGCAGATCGTGCAGTCGACCGACGGGGCGCTCGGCTACGTGGAGCTCGCCTACGTCGTGCAGACAGGCATGAAGCAGGCTGCCATCAAGAACGCAAACGGCAAGTTTGTCCAGGCCAGCGTGGCGGGCGCGACCGCCGCCGCGGGCACCAACACCAGCGTGAGCCCGACCAACTTCTCGATCACCAACGCCGCGTGCGACGCCTGCTACCCGATCTCTGGCTTCAGCTGGGTCATCCTCTACACCAACTACACCGACGCCACGAAGGGCAAAGCCGTGGTCTATCTCTTCAAGTGGCTCGTCACGAGCGGCCAGTCCGACGGGTCTGATCTGCAGTACGCGCCGCTACCCTCGTCGGTGCAGCAGCTGGCCCTCACCAACCTGAAGCTCATCAAGTCGGGAGGGTCGCCGATCCTCCGATAGACGCTTCCCCGGGAATGAGCGGCGTGGGTTCGAGCCCCGCGCCGCTCTTCCTTTTACATGGGCTTGCGCCGCGGCACGCCCGGCCGGCGCGGATACGCGACCGGCGTCAGGCCAACCTTGTGAACGGTCACGACGGTTCCCTCTCCGCGCGCACGGGACGGCGCCGACGAAACCAACGCCGGCGAGCCGCCCAGGAGCTCGATGGCGCGGCTCGCCGCAGCCACGTCCTCCTTCTCCGTCTTCTGGGCGAGCAACCTGCCCCCAACCCTGACGAGCGGAAGACATAGCTCGACGAGCACCCGCATGGGGGCCACCGCGCGGGCCACCGCCACATCGAACGCCTCACGGTAACGAGGGTCCTGGCCGGCTTCCTCGGCGGTGCTGTTGACGACCTCGACGCCATGCAGCCCCAACCTTGTGACGGCCTGGACGAGGAAGGCGGCCTTGGCCTGGTCGGACTCGACCAGCGCCATGTCCAGGTCGGGCCGGCTTAGCTTCAGCGGCAGGCCCGGCAACCCTCCGCCCGAACCCACGTCGACGATGCGCCGCGCGTCGCCGAGGTGGTCGAGCAGCACGAGCGAGTCCTCGACGAGGTCCGCCGCCGGGCCGGAGACGAGTCCCGGCCACGCCTCGATCATCCGCGCGAGTTGAGTCAGCTTAGAATCGTCCATGAGATGCCCATCTACGAGTATCGGTGCGAGAGCTGCGCCGAGAAGTTTGAGGTCCTGACCGGATTCGCCGAGCGCGACACCGCCCAGGTATGCCCGGTGTGCGAGTCGACGAAGACCCGCGTCCTGGTCTCGAGCTTCGCCTTCGCCAGCGGCGGTGAATCGTCATCGATGTCCGACTTCGCCGGTGAGTCGGGCGGTGGCGGCTGCAGCTGCGGCGGCGCCTGCTCCTGCGGATCGCCGAACTAGCCGGCTTCTAGAAGTTGCTGTTCCCGGTCACGTACCGGGTCAATGCTGCCGGCCACATGGAGGTGGGCGGCTGCGACCTCGTCGATCTGGCGCGCAAGCACGGAACGCCGCTGTACGTCTATGACGAAGCCACCGTGCGCCAGCGCGCCTCGGAGTACGTCGCCGCTATGGGTGATGCGGGGCAGGTGCTCTACTCCGCGAAGGCGTACGCGTCTCCGCAGTTTCTGCGTGTCGTGGCCGAGGAAGGCCTCGGGCTGGACGTCGTTTCCGCGGGCGAGCTGCACCTCGCGCTGAAGTCTGGTTTTCCGCGCGACCGCATTCACTTCCTCGGCAAC
Source organism: Candidatus Limnocylindrales bacterium (assembly GCA_035473355.1). Classification (GTDB taxonomy): domain Bacteria; phylum Chloroflexota; class Dormibacteria; order Dormibacterales; family Dormibacteraceae; genus 40CM-4-65-16. The sequence continues at coordinate 3,405 of DATIOJ010000032.1, read as the reverse complement.
AACAAGAGCGTGGGAGACCTGCGGGCCGCCTACGACGCGGGCGCCACCATCGTCATCGACGGGCAGTACGAGTTCGAGCTGCTGCGCGAGGTCGTGCCCGACGGCAAGCGCGCGCACGTTATGCTGCGCCTCTCTCCGGGCGTGAAGCCCGACACGCACGACCACATCTCGACGGGCCAGCTCGATTCGAAGTTCGGCTTCTCGATCGAGTCGGGCTCCGCGCGAAAGGCGGTCGAAACAGCGCTCCATCATCCGCGCCTCGACCTGGTCGGCCTGCACTCGCACATCGGCTCGCAGATCTTTGCGCTGGCGGCGTACGAGCAGGCGATGGAGATCATGCTCGACCTGCTCGTCGAGCTCCGCGACCAGCTCCAGTTCGAGCCGCGCAAGCTCGGCGCGGGCGGCGGACTCGGCATCGCTTACACGCAGTACGACGATCCGCCGACGCCGCGACACTTCGTGGAGACCGTGCGGCACGCGATGACGACCGGTTGCGCGCGGCGCTCGCTGAAAATTCCCGAGCTGGTCGTGGAGCCGGGCCGGTCGATCGCCGGACCGGCCGGGTTGGCCCTGTACACCGTGGGTTCGATCAAGGACATCCCGGGGGTGCGCCGCTACGTGGCGGTCGATGGCGGAATGGGCGACAACATCCGGCCGAAGCTCTACGGCGCGAGGTATGAGGCGTTTCTTGCTTCGGACCCTGACCATGCGCCGGATGGGAAGGTGACGATCGCCGGCAAGTACTGCGAGTCGACGGACATCCTGATCACCGACATCGAGATGCCTCCGCTGAAGCCGGGCGACGTGATCGCCCTGCCGGCCGCCGGTGCGTACTGCCTCGCGATGGCGAGCAACTACAACGGGATGCCGCGGCCTGAGGTGCTGATGCTGCGCGATGGCGAGGCGCGCGTCATGCGCCGGCGCGAGACGCTCGACGACCTGGTCGCCGCCGAAATCTTCTAGAGGAGGATCGTGATCTTCGCGGTCACGCAGCTCTTCTTCACGTCACAGGCGACCACGCTGTCGGTGCGAAGGACGGCCGGAGTCTTCGTGGCCACGCTTGTCGTGAATCCACCGCCACAAGAAGCCTGCACCGACCACGTCCTGGTCGGTGACGTTGCTGTCTGCGGCGCGTAGTAGCTGAAGGTGACGTTGCTGTAAGGAGTGAAGTTGGCACCCGTGAAGTTGGCGCTCTGCCCACCCACCACCGCCTGAGACGCCGGTGTGAGGCTCGGCGCGTTGCTGTTCCCAGGGCATGGATTCTGCGTAGGGGTCGGGCTCGGTGACGGCGGCGGCGGGCTGGGCGGTGGCGTTGGGGTTGGCGTCGGATAGTAGGTTGGGGTCGGATATGAAGTGGGGGTGGGATATGACGTCGGTCTCGACGTCGGCGTTGAGGCAGGGCCGGGAGTTGGGCTGTGGCTCGGCGTCGCGCCAGGGGTCGGAGTCGCCCCAGGCGTGGGCAGCACCTCCGCCACGCCACTGACCACTTTCAGCGGCGCCTGCTTGTGGCAGGAGTTGCTCCAGCAGATCTTGACGACGTGATCGCCGAGCGCTATGTCGCGCGGCACCGTCATGTAGACGGTCACGTTGCCCTGCGAATCCGCGCGAAACGGGTACGTGTGGACGAGGCTCCACAGCTGGATCTCGCCGACCTGGTTGGCAGGGACGTGCGCCGCCGTCACGGTGACGGTGTCGCCGGGGGAGGCGCGATTCGGGGTCACGCTGAGCGTTGTCGCCTGCGCCAGGGCGGCGCACGTGCCGAGCAGCAGGAGCAGCACCAGCACGGCTGCGATGCCCAGCCACAGGCGTCGGCCCGGACGTCGCCTCGGTCTGGCCGGAGGCGCAGGCGCCGCGGAAGATGGCGGCCCCGGATACGCCACCGCCACCGTCGCCGGGACGGGATTGGGCGCGACTCGCTCGCCGACCGCCGCCCGCGCGATCGGCACAGTGGAGGCCATGGCCGGCGCCATGACCATGGTCTCCTCCATCCCAGGAGCGGGCGCGGCGCCGAGCGCCTTCGCCAGCGCCTCCACGAACGCGGTGCACGAGCTCCAGCGTGCGGCCGGGTCCTTGGCCAGAGCGCGGAGCAGCACGGCGTCGACCTCGACGCTCAGGGAAGGCACGCGGGAGCTGGGGGATGGAGGCTCGCGGTGGACCTGCGCGTACAGCAGCTCCATCAGCGCGTGACCGTCGAACGGGATGACGCCGGTCAGCATCTCGTAGGCGATGGTCGCCAGCGAGTAGCGGTCGGCCGCCGGGCCGACCTGGTGGCCCGCGACTTGCTCCGGCGCCATGTAGGCCGGGGTGCCCGTGGTGACGCCGGTCATCGACTTCAAGGACGAGCCCTGGAGCAGCTTGGCGAGGCCGAAGTCGGCCAGCACCGGCGTGTCCTCCGCCGTCAGCAGGACGTTGGCCGGCTTCACGTCGCGGTGGATGACGCCGTGGCCGTGCGCGTAGTCGAGGCCGGCCGCGATGCCGCGCAGGTACTTGAGCGCCGTCGCCTGGTCGAGCGGGCCGTGCGCCATCCTGGCGGCCAGGCTGCCGCCGGGGATGTACTCGACGATCATGTACGGCGTCCCCTGGAAGGCGCCGAAGTCGTAGACGTTGACGATGTTCGGGTGCCGCAGCTGGGCGATGGCCTGCGCCTCGTGCCGGAACCGGGCGACCGTGTCCGCGTCGGGGGTGATGGCCTGCAGGACCTTCACCGCGCCGGTTCGTTCGAGGTCCGCGTGATAGGCGCGGTAGACCAGGCCCATGGCCCCCTGGCCGATGAAATCCTGGACCTCGTACTGCCCCAACCTGGTGCCGGTCGCTATCGACAAGGCCCCTGATTATGCCGGGGCTCAGTTCGAGTTCAGACTCTCTTAACCATTCGTTGATTTCCAGCCGACGCGGCCTCCGCGCCTGACCGCCACCAGGCCCGCCAGGATCGAAAGCGCGATCTCAGGGGCGGTCCTTGCGCCGAGGTCGAGGCCGACCGGGCTCTGGATGCGGGCGATCACTTCCTCCGCGACGCCTTTGGCCCGCAGGGCCTCAAGGTGGTGGCCCGTGTGGCGCCGGCTCCCGACCAGGCCGATGAATCGCGGGTTGAGCGGCAGCACGGCTTCGAGCGCCTCGACGAGGTCCTCCGCGTCGTGGTTGGTGTGCACGACGTACGGCCCGAGGGGCAGGTCCTCCGGCAGGTGGGCGGCGGAGTCGACGAGCAAGGTGCGAAAGCCAAGCTCCGGCGCCCATCCCGCCAGCGCCCGGCCGACCGGCGTGGCCGCGAAGACCACGAGCGTGGGGGAGGCCGCGTAGGGTTCGAGGTAGACCTCGATCGAGCCGAGATCGTGGCGATAGGTCCGCAGCTGGGGAGAGCCGCCGCCCAGGATGCCGTCGGAGTCCGCGAGCGCCGCGGAGTCGAAC
>DATIOJ010000031.1:0-36979 GCA_035473355.1 Candidatus Limnocylindrales bacterium | reverse complement strand
CCCGTAGAGCAGCGTCCCCGCCTCGGTCAGCTGGACGCGCTTGCCGAGACGGTCGAGCAGCGGCAGGCCCAGCGTCCCCTCCAGCTCCTTCACCTGGTACGACACCGAGGGCTGGCTGAGCTTCAGCCGGTTCGCGGCGGCGCTGAAGCTGCTCAGATCGGCGACGGTCTTGAACGTGCGGAGCTGGCGTAGTGTGACTGCCCTGTCCAATTCGAGCTGGAGTTTGGCCTCGGGCACGCCGCCTACGATATAGACGAAATGGCAGCCCGCAAACCCAGGTCACTCTCGCCCGTGCGGCGCACCACGCCCAGCCTGGAGGGTGTCGAGGCTCCTCAGCGCGAGGCGACGACCGTCTCCGAGCAGAAGATCAACCAGTACCGCAAGCGCCGCTACCAGGCGCTTCACGCCGAGACGGCAGCCGCCAACAGGCGACGCGCCGCGGGCAAGGCAACAGCCCGCGACCGCATCGAGATGCTGCTGGACGAAGGGTCGTTCGTCGAGCTCGACGTCTTCGCCACGCACCGCGCGCAGGGCTTCGGCATGGAGGATCGCAAGACCGCCGGCGACGGCGTGGTGGCCGGATTCGGCGAGATCGACCGCCGCCCGGTCGCGGTCTACGCCTACGACGCGACCGTCTACGGTGGCTCGCTGGGCGAGGTGACCGCCGAGAAGATCGTCAAGGTCCAGGAGCTCGCGCTGCGCAACCGCGTCCCGATCATCGGCATCAACGACTCGGGCGGCGCGCGCATCCAGGAGGGCGTGGTGGCGCTGGCGGGGTACGCGGACATCTTTTTCCGCAACGTGCGCTCGTCGGGCGTGATCCCCCAGCTCAGCGTCATCGCGGGACCATGCACCGGCGGAGCCGTGTACTCGCCGGCCATCACCGATTTCATCTTCATCGTGGCCGGCCAGGGCTACATGTTCATCACGGGCCCGGAGGTGATCAAGGTCGTCACGGGCGAGGCGGTGACGTTCGACGAGCTGGGCGGTGGCCACGTGCACAACGCGACGTCGGGCGTCGCGCACTTTCTCCCGAAGACGGAGCAGGAGTGCGCGGCCGGCGTGCGCAGGCTCCTGTCGTACCTGCCATCGTCGAACGCGGAGCGGCCGCCGTTCGTGCCGACCACCGACGACGTCGAGCGCGCCGACGTCGAGCTGCAGACCATCGTGCCCGAATCGGCCAACAAGCCCTACGACATGCGCGAGCTCGTTTCGCGGGTGCTCGATGGGCGCGAGTTCTTCGAGGTGCAGCCCTTCTTCGCCCAGAACATCGTGGTCGGCCTCGGGAGGCTGGGCGGGCACGTGGTCGGGATCGTGGGCAATCAGCCGAAGGTGCTCGCCGGAGCGATCGACATCAACGCCTCGGTGAAGGCCGCGCGCTTCATCCGGTTCTGCGACGCGTTCGGAATTCCCATCGTCTCCTTCGTCGACGTGCCCGGGTATCTGCCCGGCCGTGACCAGGAGCACGGCGGCATCATCCGTCACGGCGCGAAGCTGCTGTACGCGTACGCGGAGGCGACCGTCCCGAAGCTGACGGTCATCACGCGCAAGGACTACGGCGGGGCGTACTGCGTCATGTCGCCGAAGCAGATGGGCGCGGACCTCAACCTCGCGTGGCCGACGGCCGAGATCGCGGTGATGGGGCCGGAGGCCGCGGTGAACATCATCTACAAGCGCGACCTCGCGGCGGCGCCCGATCCGGCCCTACGCCGCAAGGAGCTCGTCGCGGAGTACACCGCGCGATTTGCGAACCCGTACGTGGCAGCGGAGCGAGGCTACATCGACGACGTCATCGAGCCGAGCCAGACGCGCCGCGAGCTGGTGAGGGGACTTCAGCTGTGCCTGCGCAAGACGGTCGAACGGCCGCCGCGCAAGCACGGGAACATCCCGCTCTAGAGGCACCCCTCCCGGATAGTCCGGACTAACCGAGCATTCGCCGCCTGAAAACCCCGGATAGTCCGGACTATCCGACGGTAGCGACGACTCGTTCCAGGGCGTCCGTCTTGCGGCAGTACTCGTCCACGGTGACGATGAACTCGGCGTGCGACCATGTGAGCGGCGACACCGACAGCGGCGCGCCGGTGTGGGGGTCGAGCTGCTCCGAGAGCAGGCCGCCCGCCATCTGGTGCTTGACGACCCAGCTGATGATGTCGTTCGCCGGCTTGAGGTCCGCCGCGGTTTTCGCGGTGGCGATGTACCACTGGGCCAGCCACATCGTGCACATGAACCAGGGGTTGCCCGGCACCCTTCTCGTATCCGACTCGACACGGAAGTAGTAGTCGTCGGTGTAGCGCGCGATGCCCCCGGACTCGGCCTTGTTCGAGAGCTGGTCCGCTATGGCTTGCATCGTTTCGACGATGCGCGGGTCATCGGGCGCGTACATGCCGAACCGCCACAGGCCGTAGATCGCGCTGTCGAGAACAGTGTCGACCGTGATGGACTGGTCATCTTCGACCGTGATCCGGCGCGGAAAGCGGGCTAGCTCGGCGCTGTAGAGGTGCGTGTCCGATGCCTCGCGCAGCCTCTCCACAGCGTCGCGGTAGCGAACGTACGCGGCCACGTCGCCGAAGAGGTCGGCGAAGTTTCGCGCCGCGTCGAGGCCGCCCCACACCGATCCGACCGTGAACGCGTGCACGCCCCACCGCTCCTCCCACAGGTCCCACGACGGCATCGGAAGGCCATTGCGCTCGTCGACGTAGCTCACCATCCAGTCCGCGGCCGGCACCACCAGGGTCGAGTACAGGCCGACCACGAAATCGAGGTTCTGGTGGAGCCGGTAGTGCTGCCACAACGACCACAGCACGAGCCCCGTCTCGTCCTCCTGGACGGGCAGGGTTCGCTCGCCGTGGGAGTCGATCCACGGCAGCCACGAGCTGCCCGGCTGCCCGTACGGCGTGTACTTGTGCAGGAAGAAGCCTTCCTCGACGAGCGCCATCTGGCAAAAGTTGAAGAAGGTCCGGGTCACATCCTCGTGCCCGGACCGGTCGAGCGCGTTGGCCACGATGGCCCCGTCACGAGGCCACGCATACGCGTACGTGTCCCGAGCGAACTTCGTGATGTCGAAGTCCGTCGACGCGATGATCGCGCCGCGGTTGTCGACATGCGTCCTGACCGTCAGGACGCTGCGCCGGTAGAGGTCCCTGGCATCGTTTCCGAGCTGGTTGTCGATGTGGCGGTGGTCTTTCTCCGACCACACCTGCCAGTAGGTGACCGTCCTGTCGCGATAGGTGTCCGGTCCCCGGTCGACGATCAGGTCCTGGCCGAACGTCGACACCTCGCTGAAGCGCGTCCCCATGCACAGCCAGTGGGTCAGGCTGCGCGGCTGCCCGGCCGCGACGGCCCCAACGTCGAAGCAGATCGTGCAGTCGACCGAGCCCTGCTCGATGGGATTCCTCCCCAGCACTCCGTCCTCGGCGTCGACCCACGTCCCCTGCAGGCTGTCCCCCTTCTTCCCGATCGCCCAGGAGCTGATGCCGTACTCGACGCCGACCTGGCCGCCGATCAAGAAATAGCGATTGCCCTTGTACGCGATGACCGCGCGATGGCGTGGCTCGTAGAGGGCCGTGTTGCTGAGGTCTGAGCCCTCGATGAACCAGTCGTAGTGGAAGAAGACTCGCCCGGCACCAAAGCCGCCGGGAGACGTGATCTCCACGTTGCGGATGAACCAGTTGCGGGCGAGGTCGACGAAGTCCTCGAACCGGACCGCGATGCCCAGGCCCGCGTGCGAGAGCGTGACCTCGCTGACCAGCGAATCCTGCTCGTAGCCGAGCGACCGCTGCCACGCGCCGTCGTCGAGCCATGCGAATCTGCCGTCCACGAAGAAGCCGGTGCGACAGACGTTGCCCATCGTCTGATTGGCGTCGCCGACTCGCGGATAGAAGATGTCGCGCACCGAATACGTGGCATCAAAACCGATGAGCGTGTTCCCGTTGCCGAGGACGAGGCTTCTAGGCAAGTCTGTTGCGCGGCAATCCTACAATTGGCCGCCGATGGCGGAGGTCCGCATCATCACGTCCCGCAAACGCCGCCGCACGGTTGCCGCCCGGCTGCGATCGGGTGTCCTCGAGTTGCTCGTCCCGGCCACGATGCCACTCGCCGAGCGGCAGCACTGGGCCGACGTGATGAGCCGCCGGCTCGAGCGTAGGGCCGAACGAAGACGGCCGACCGACCAGCGCCTCGACGAGCGAGCGCGGCGTCTCAACGACCGCCTGTTCGCCGGCGAGCTGCGTTGGAGCTCGATCGGATTCGCGGACATGGATCATCAGTGGGGCAGCTGCACCTTCACGGACGGAGCCATCCGCATCGCGCGACGCGCTGCGTCTCTGCCGGACTGGGTTCTCGACTACCTGCTCGTCCACGAGCTCGCGCACCTCGTGCACAGCGACCATGGCGCCGGATTCCACGAGCTGGAGGGCCGCTACTCGCTCACCGAGCGCGCGAAGGGCTACCTGCTGGCCCTCGACTCGGTGGCCTAAGGCAGGGCCACGTCCGGATAGTCCGGACTATCCGAGGGTTGCAACGGCCTTAGGGTCGCTTCGTCCGGACTATCCGTGGTTTTCGGCTACGGGGTCAGGACGATCTTCGTCGCTTCGCGCTGGTCGAACATGCGGTAGGCCTCCGCCGCGTCCTCGAGCTTCATGCGGTGGGAGATGATCTTCTCCGGCTGCAGCCGGCCTGCGGCGATGAGGTCGAGCAGCGGCCGCATGTACTTCTGGACGTTGCACCACCCGGCGCGGAAGGTGAGCGACTTGAGCCACATCCGCATGTAGGGAAACTCGCCCAGCACGGCGCTCGGCACCCCGACCATCGAGATGGTTCCTCCGCCGCGCACGACGTGGATCGCGGTGTCGACCGCCGGGAGCAGGCCCACGCACTCGATGCTCGAGTCGGCGCCGACACCATCGGTCGCGTGCTCGATCGCCTCGACCGGATGGACCTCCTTCGTGTTGATCGGGATGCCGCCTAGCTCCTGCGCCAGCTCGAGCCGTGAGTCGACCATGTCGATGACGAAAGTGCGCGCCGGGCCGAACAGCTGAGCGCACATGGTCGCCAGGAGACCGACCGGGCCGGCGCCCACGACCGCCGTGACGTCCCCCGGCCTGATCTCAGCGCGCTCGGCGCCGAAGAAGCCCGTGGACAGGATGTCGCCGACGAAGATGGCCTGCTCGTCGTCCATGCCGACCGGGATGGGCTCCATCGTGTTGTCCGCGTTCGGCACCACGACGTACTCGGCCTGACCGCCACCCAGGCCGCCGAAGTACTCGCCGTGCCCAAACGTGCCCTTCTCGACGCACTGGTTGAACCAGCCCTTGCGGCAAAGCGCGCAGTGACCGCACGCGGTGAAGAAGCTCGACACGACGCGGTCGCCCGCCTTGAAGCGGTTGACCTCGCGCCCGACCTTCTCGACCACCCCGACAAACTCGTGACCGAGCACGGCGCCCGGATTCATCGGCGTGTGTCCATGGAGGATGTGGAGGTCGGAGCCGCACACCGCCCCGAGCGTCACCCTGACCAGGACGTCGCGCGATCCCTGCAGGGTTGGTTTGGGAACGTCCACGACCCTGACGTCGCCCTCGCCTTGAAACGTCAGCGCTCTCATTTTTCCGCTTGCGTGACAGGCACGTGCTCGACCTTGCCGGTTGCATCCGCATAGCTCCAGAGATCGAGTTCCGGACCATCCACATGCAGCGCGCCGAGCACGGAGGCGACGTGGGTCCGGTGGTCGTCGGCGTGGTGGACGGCCTGCGCCATGATCAAGGCGGCGGCCATTCGCCAGCCGTCGTCAGTTGTGACGATGCGGGCCTGAGCCGCAGGATCCTCCGCGAGCTTTTCCCATTCTGGTCCGAGTACGCGGATTCGGCGCGCGAGCTCGTCCAGCGAGACCTGGCCTTTGCCCAGTGGTTCCGACAAGCGTCGCCCGGTGACCCGGGCAAAGTAGCTCTCCTCCGCCCGGACCAGGTGGTGAAACGTGTCGCGAATGCTGCCGTACGTGCCTGGCGTCGTCGCATCGAGCTGCGCATCGCTCAAGCCCGCGCAGAAATCGATCAAGGCGAGGGTCGCCCATGTCTTATGCCGGTAAAGGGCAAGCAGCGTGCCGTCCATGTGCCCCTACATTAGCCACGTGCGGCTCAAAGGAGCGGTCGTCGTGATCACCGGTGCGTCGAGCGGTATCGGCGAAGCGACCGCGGTCGCCTTCGCGCGTCGCGGCGCTCGCCTCGAGCTCGGCGCCCGTCACCTCGAGAGGCTGAAGGCAGTCGCCCAGAGATGCCGAGACGCGGGCTCGCCGGAGGTCGACGTCAGGTTGCTCGACGTCGGACAGCGGGCGTCGGCCAGAGCCTTTATCGCAGCCACGCTCCGCGACCACGAAAGGCTCGACGTACTGGTCAACAACGCGGGCACCGGCTGGATGGGCCGAACCCACCAGATGCCCGAAGAGAAGGTCGACGAGCTCATCGCGACCAACTTCAAGGGTGTCGTCAACACGACGAATGCCGCGCTGCCCTGGATGCTCGAGCGGCGGCGGGGCGTGATCATCAACGTCGCTTCGGTTGCCGGCTTTCGGCCGTCACCCTACTCGGCGGTCTACGGGGCGACCAAGCATGCCGTCGTCGGCTTCTCCCACGCGCTGCGAGGCGAGCTGTCCGGCACGGGTGTAAAGGTTTGTGTGGTCTACCCCGGCGTGACGTCGGGCACCGAATTCTTCGGCGATCGGGAGCCCCCGATCGGTTTGCCGCGGTACTCGCCATCCTGGGTCGCCAACCTGATCGTGCGCACGGCGCGCTTCCCTCGCCGGGACGCGATCGTCCTGCCGCTACGGCTGGTGCACCTCGCAGAGCCGGTCTTCGGCGGGCTGATGGACCACGCAATCGGCGAGGCGAGGAGGCGCAACCTGGCCGACTGAGGGGGCTGGGCGGTACCGCCTCTGGCTCGTCAGGGGTCCGATGAGGTTACTGACATTGTTACGCGCCCCGATCCGTAGTCGCGGCGTGGGGCCACGACGGCGGTGAGCACAGTCCTGGTCGTCGATGACGACCCAGCGATGCGATTAGTGCTGAGGGTGGTGCTCGAGCGAGAGGGGCATGACGTTCTCGAGGCCGCACACGGGAAGGCGGCCCTGGAGTTGATGCACCCGGACTCCCTTCCAGACGTCGTCATGACGGACTTGATGATGCCCGTCCTGGGCGGGCGGGAGCTGATCGACCGCCTCCGATCCGACGCACCGACTGCCGCGATTCCGATCATCGTCCTTTCGGGCAGCGTCGATGACGCGCGCACCCTTCAGGACTCGGGCTGGTGGAGGCCGTCGTCGCCAAACCCTACGATCCGGCCAAGCTCGCCCAATGCGTTCGGTTGGTCGCAACCAGGGCCCGGGGGTCCGAGGCCGGCAAGACCTCAGCCGCGTAACGACCAGGCGCGGAGGAGCCACCTGACCGTCAGGACTATCGGTGCCAGGCTTCCAATAATCGCTCGAGCTGCTGCGCGTTCTTCACCGAGTAGTTCGAATAGTTGTTGTTCATCAGGGCGTGGACGCGGCCGGCCGAGCGCTCCATCTCCTTGATTCGGGGCACCCACTCCTCGAGCTCTCGATCGGTGTAGTCGTAGCGAAACCGGACGTTGGGCGGAACGCCCTTCAGGTCCCACGTCTCGTGGTTGCGGCCATGGAAGCGAATCACCGCCAGCTTGCTCGAGGTGACGTCGAAGACGGCCGGCATGCTCGTGGTGTGACCTTCGGGCACGTCGACGGCGACGTACGGGATGTCGCGCGAGCGCAGGAATGCAAGGGTGCCGTCCTGGTGGCGGGGGTCGAGCCACTCGGGACGCCGGAACTCGACGGCGACCTGAAAACCGTGCATCCGCTCCTGGACTTGTTCGACGTAGGCGAGCGATCGCGAGGACGGCAGGAACCAGGGAGGGAACTGAAAGAAGACGGCGCTGAGCTTGGCGGACGCTCGCAGCGGCTCCAGCGCGGCTCGAAAACGGTCCCAGCACTCGTCCACCACATCGTCCGGGAGGTGCTCGAGGTAGAGGTTTTTCTTCTCCTGGAGCGTCGCGGCCAGACCGGCGCGAATGTCGGGTGGCAGAGAAAGGGGCCGGGTCGGGTGGTTGGTGAAGAGCGCGAACGACTTGATGTCAAACGTGAAGCTTGCCGGCGTCTGGGCGACCCAGGACTCGACGGTCTCGGGCTTCGGGATTCCGTAGTAGGTGGAATCGACCTCGACGAGCGGGAACTCGCTCGCGTAGAAACGGAGCCGGTCGACTGACGTCCTGACGCTCAGCGGATAGAAAAGCTTGGAGTCGATCAGCGACCTGTCAGCCCACCCGGCGATGCCGCAAAGCACAGTCACGCGGTCTATGATCGCCGCGCCTTGGCGCGACGCATCCGGTACTGGTACACCTACCGCACCGCCGTCGCCCTTCTGATGGCGCTGGTCATCTCCGTTCTGATGTTCGGGCTGTACACGCAGCAGGTGGCCTGCGACTCCGGCAGCGGCTGCCAGGTGAACATCGCCGTGCACCCGGAGGACCGCTTGTTCAGCGCATCGGTCCCGAATCCCAGCATCGTTGTCGTCGGGATCGATGACCGCAGCATCGGCAAGATCGGCCAGTTCCCCGTCCCTCGGAACGTCTACGCCCTTGCGCTGCGCAACCTCCAGGCGGCGGGCGCGTCGGTGGTGGCCTTCGACGTCAGCCTTCCCGACCCGCGCGACAAGTCGACCGACGCCGACTTCGCCACCGCTTTGCGCGAAAGCAAGATCCCGGTGATCCTGTCCTATCCCAGCTCGCTGTACAAGGTGCGCGACGGATACATCGAGCAGACGAGCCCGGCCGGGCTCGACCAGGTCCCGCTGCGGCAGTTCTGGTGCGCCGACGTCAACACCGGCCCATCGACGCCGTGCCAGAGCCCCGACAAGAACGTGATCCTCGCCTCCAGCGACGTCACGGCCGACTCGGACGGCGTCGTTCGGCGGGTCCCGATGTTCGTCCAGCCCGCTTGCTACACCTCGGGCGCCTGCGCGACCTCCCTGCTCAACCCGATCGGCTTCACCTCCTATCGGGCTCAGCAGCTGGGCTCCGATTTCGCCAGCGTCGGCCTCACCGAATCGAACGGTCAGGCCAACTTCGGAACTTCGTGGCTGCATCCGCTGCAGGTCGACAGCGCGGGGCGAGCGCTCATCAACTACGCGGTCGGGCCTGGCGGTTTCAAGACTGCAGGCCAGTACCTGTCGCTGGGTGACGTCTACGACGATTCCTTCCCCAGCGACATGGTGAAGGACAAGGTCGTCTTGATCGGCGCGTACAACCTCACCGGAGTCCACGACGAGGTCCTGACCCCCGGCGGCAAAGGCGTGCCCATGCCGGGCGTCGAGGTCCACGCCAACCTGCTCAACATGCTCCTGCCGCCTCCGGCGCAGCCGCGATTTCTCGTCCCGGAGTCAGGGGTCGTCCTGTTTCTCATCATGCTGCTGCTGGCGCTGGCGACCGCGATCGGGGTCGCTCGGGTCACGGTGCTCTGGGGATTCGCCGGCACCGTGGGCGCGCTCGTCCTCTTCACGGTGGTGATGTCTGCGCTTTCGGTCTTCAACGGATGGGTGCCCGACCTCTTTCATCCGTGGCTCGCGATCGCGCTTACCTACACCGGCGTAACCGCATACCGGTTTCTCTACGAGGATCGCGAGAAGCGGAAGGTTACGGCCTTGTTTGGGCACTACCTCAAGCCGGAGATCGTCGCCGAGCTTGCCAAGACACGCCGAGGCGTCGAGGACATCATGCGCGGCGGCGAGCGGCGCGACATCACGCTCATGTTCGTCGACATCCGTGGATTCACCTCGATGTCCGAGTCGATGGCCGCGGGCGACGTGACGGAGGTGGTGCAGATGTACCTCGACCACCTGAGCGGGATCATCTTCACCTGGGACGGCACCGTCGACAAGTACGTCGGCGACGAGATCATGGCCTTCTGGAACGCGCCGCGGGCGCAGGGCAACCACGCGCTACTTGCGATCCGCTGCGCCTACGACTGCATCAATCGAGGTCCCGAGCTGCAGCAGAGGCTGCTCGCCAAGGGACTGCCGCCGATTCGCTGGGGTATCGGCATCAACTCGGGGCCGGCCGTGGTCGGCAACATGGGATCACGCAGCCGGCTGCAGTACACGGCGCTGGGCGACACCGTGAACACGGCGGCTCGGTTCTGCTCGCACGCGCCGGCGTTCGAGGTCCTGATCGGCCAGGAGACGTATGAGATGTGCCGCGACTACATCGCGGTCGACCTCGTCCCCGGCGTCCAGCTCAAAGGAAAGTCCGCCGAGAAGTTCCGCATCTACCAGGTGACCGCGATCCGCGAGTCGCCCGACGCGCCGTGGGTGCAGTTTCCAACCGAGCTCGCGACCCAGGCGCACCAGACGTTCACTTCTCAGTACACACAGCAGACGGTGCTCGCAGCCGCCGAAACAGGATCGAGCGACATCCTCGTCGGCGACGAGGCCGAGGCCGCTCTAGCGGATCAGGCTCGCGGCCAGGGCGCCGATCACTGACGCAGCCAGCACCATGAAGGCGAGCACGCTCAGGCAGCTCATGGACTTCTTCGCTACGGGCTTGACCGGAGGGGTTGGGTTGTAGGCGGCTCGCGCTGCGCCCGCCGTCGCGGTGTTGCCGATCGGCACGGCGACAATGGGGACGGCCGGCGTCGCGACCGGCACCATCCTCGATAGATCCGCACCCGGGTCCAGGCTGCGCTGCCAGCCGGGACACATCTGGTCGGCGATGCGGGACATCGCCAGGTCGAACTCCTGCCCGGTCTGGTAGCGATCCTCCGGCCGCTTGGCGAGTGACTTGAGGATCATCTGCTCGAGCTCCGGATTCAAGCCTGGACGAAACACGGACGGCGGCTTGGGCGGCGCTTGCACATGCTTGGCCATCAGCGTGAACGGGCCGTCCGCATCCGACGCGGTGAACGGTGGCTGGCCTGCGACGAGCTCGTAGAACATGATTCCCGCCGAGTAGAGGTCGCTCCTTCCGTCCACTTTGCTGGACGCCACCTGCTCCGGCGACATGTACTGCGGCGTGCCCACTGTCGTGCCGGTCTTGGTCGCGGTACCACCGACCCCGGTGTCGTCGGTGAGGCGCGCGATGCCGAAGTCCGCGACCTTGACCATTCCCTCGTCGGAGATGAGGACGTTCTCGGGCTTCATGTCGCGATGCACGATCGCGCGCCGGTGCGCATAGTCGAGCGCCTGCAGCACGCCATGCATGACGGCGAAGACCTGCGGCGGGGGCAGCTCCGCGTGGTTGATCCAGTCGCGCAGCGACCGGCCGCGGACGTACTCGAGGACGAGGTAGTTGACGTTGCCCTGCAGCTCCATGTCGTGGACCTGGACCAGGTTGGGGTGGCTAGCGCGGGCCATGACCTGCGCCTCCTGCAGGAAGCGCTTCAGGGCGACGGGGTCCGCTGACTGGATGAGCTCCTTGATCGCCACCTCACGGCCAAGGCCGGGCTGCTCTGCGAGGTAGACGGTGCCCATCCCGCCCCGCCCGAGCTCGCCCTTGACCCGGTACTTGCCGATGTACCGCTCGCCAGCGACCCGAGGCGGGGTGGTGATCGATGCGACCGGCGGTGGCTGCGTCGCGGGCTGGGGAATGGGGATGAGGCGCATCGTGGGGGCGATGTCCAACAGGGGCTCCGCCCTCTCGGGCGGCTGCGGCAGCTCGGCCCGGTCAGGGGGCGGCGGCCAGCCGGGAGCGTCAGGATCCGGGGAGGATGGTGGCGGCTGACCCGATTCGGTCATGTGCGGGCGAGCCTACCAGAGAATGTTCGAAGTCAATTCGCTTCCCGAACTCGATCGCGCTATAGCGTTTTGGGGGCCATCCGCCGATAATCTGCCCCGCACCAGCCAGCCAACAGGAGGAGATTGATCGTATGTCGCAGATGCCACCGCCGCCCCCCAGCGGACCGGCCCCGATGCAGGGATCGCCGAGCTCGGTTGGGTCCAACAAGAAGCTCTACACCATCCTCGCCTACGTCCTCACATGGATCGGCGGCATCATCTTCTTGTTCGTCGGCAAAGACGACCCTGACGTCAAGTGGAACGCCGCCAACTCGCTTCTCATCTTTGGCGGTCTGACCATCCTCAACATCATTCTTGGCTTCATCCCGGGCGTGAACCTCATCACGTTCTGGCTCATCCCGCTGATCGGTTTCGGTTTCTGGCTCTACTTCCTGGTGATGTCGCTGCAAGGCAACGGGGAGCGCATCGCCGCCCCTGGAATCGGCGGCTTCCTGAACCAGTACGTCGACCAGATCGCGAACATGGTCAAGTAAGTCCGAGCGACAACAGGCCCCGCCTCCGGGTGGGGCCTTTTCTTTATTCGGCGGTCAGCTGCGACAGCGCCTGCTCTATGCCTGCCCGCAGCTCGTCGCGTTCGTCTCTCAGCTGCGTGACTTCGGCGCGCGCAGACGCAAGCTGGTAGCGCAATCGCTCGATCTCGTCCTGCATCTCGCGGACACGCGGATCCGGACCGCCTCCGCTCGCCTGCGCGTCCGCCAGCTCGAGCTTGAGCCGTTCGACCGCCACCTTGAGCTCCCGGCGCTCGGTGAGCAGCTCCTGGACCAGCGACTCAGACGGCCTGGTCTGCTCTTTCGACATAGCGGCACAGGCCGGGCTGAAACTCGCGCAGCCTGAGATGCTCCATCTCGCCGCGCAGATAGCGTGCCTTCACGTCGAGGCCCTTGATGCCCTTGTAGGTTTCGAAGGGAAAGCGATAGAGCTTCCCCGAATCGACCAGAAGGCAGACAGAAAGCCTCTCGCCGTCCTTCTCGAGGACATGCTTGTAGCAGGGCACCGTGCGGCGGGCGATCTCCATCTTCTTGAAGCCGCCGACCTTCCCAGCGAGCACGTCGATGGGGCCGCGCATGTCCGGGTTGAATGCTAATTGAGAAGGGTGAGCTGCTCGGGTGGAGGAGACGGCTTCAGGATGACTCGGCGGTGGTCGGAAACGCGGTGCTGCACCCGCAGGCGCGCCACCTCTTGGATCGTCTTCTCGCCGAACGAGGCCGGGAGGTAGGCCCGTTCCCGGTAGGCCCGCTCGTAGCGCGGCACCAGCTCGGGCCAGTGCCGGGCGAGCACCGACATGAAATGCTCGCGCGTCCCGTCTTTCAGGTGCAGCATGCCGGCCCAGAGGCCGGTCGCGCCCGCCGCCCTCGCGGCCTTCACCACCTGCTCCAGCTGCTCCGGCCGATCCGTCAGGCCGGGCAGGATCGGCGCCATGCCGACGCCGACGTCTATACCCGCGGCGACGAGCTTTTCGATCGCCTTGAGCCTCTGCCGCGGGTGGGCGGTGCCGGGCTCGGTCTTGCGCCAGACGTCGTCGTCGAGGGTGGGGATGCTGAACGTGATATGCAGCTCGGCCCGCCGCGCGAGCTCGCTCAGCACGTCGACGTCGCGGACGATCATCGGACCGCGAGTGATCATGCCGGCGGGGTTGGCAAAGTCGCGCAGGGCCTCCAGGCACTGACGAGTGAGCCGAAACCGGCCCTCCGCAGGCTGATAGGGGTCGGTGGCCGCGCCGATGACGATGGTCTCCTTCTTCCAGGAGCGCCTGGCAAGCTCGCCGCGGAGGACCGCCGCGACGTTCACCTTGACCCGCACGGTGCGACCGTACCGGTCGTCGAACGGCCGGTCGGCGCGCAGCTCGAACGCTCTGACGTAGCAGAAGGCGCAGCGATGCTCACAGCCCGTGTACGGGTTGAGCGACCAGGCGAAGCCCATGTTCTTGACCGGGTTCAGCGCGGACTTGCACTGGACTTCCTCGTAGGCGACGTCCGCAAGGCGCGGCTCTGGGGCGGCCACGCCTCCGATGCTAGAACAAACGTTCGTTCAGGACAAGGCCGTCAGGCCAGCTTGATGTCGGAGTTTGGCGCTTCGCCTATCGGCCTTCCCTTGCGCAACCGCCGCTTCGGCCTGGTGAGCGACGACGGGCAGTAGTCGTTCAGCACGCACTCCACGCACAGCGGCCGGCGGGCGTCGCACACGCGCCGGCCGTGCAGGATCAGCCGCAGCGACAGCGCCGTCCAATCCTCCTTCGCCACCATGGAGCAGACCTGGAACTCGATCTTCACCGGGTCGCTGGTCCGCACGAGGCCCAGCCGGTTGGTCAGCCGGATCACGTGCGTGTCGACGGCAAAGCCCGGCACGCCAAAACCCGCGCCCAGGATGACGTTCGCCGTCTTGCGCCCTATCCCCGGGATCTTGACGAGGTTCTCCATCTCCTGCGGCACCGCGCCACCGAACAGCTCGACCAGCTTGCGGCTCGCCGCGATGATGCGCTGCGTCTTGGCGCGAAAGAACCCGGTCGGTTTGATCAGCTGCTCCACTTCGGCCGGGTTCGCCGCGGCGAGGTCCACGGGCGTCGGATAGCGGCGAAACAGCTCCGGGCTCACCAGGTTGACCGACCGGTCCGTGGTCTGCGCCGAAAGGATCGTCGCGATGAGGAGCTGGAACGGGCTCGCGTGCACCAGCTCCGTAGTCGCGGGATAGAGCTCGCGCAAGCGTTCCACCGTCAACTTCGCGCGAGTACGAGCGCCGCGCGGCGGCGGCGGCGCCATCCAGGACTTCTTCGCTTTAGGAGCCAAGCAGCCTGCGCGTCACCGCCGCGATCTGGGTCCCGTCGGCGCGGCCGGCAAGACGCGCCGTGGCGGCCTTCATGACCGCACCAAAGCCCTTCGGGCCGTCCGGTTTGACCTCGGCGATGACGGCGCGGATCTCGGCCTCGAGGTCCTGGTCGCTCATTGCGGCAGGAAGGTACGCACGAAGGACCTGCATCTCGGCCTCTTCCCGCCGCGCCGAGTCGTCGCGCCCTGCCTTGCGATAGACCTCGATTGCCTCTTCCCGGCGCTTGACCTCCTTGCGCGCCACTCGCACGACGAGGTCGTCGTCGATCGTGCCGCCGGCTCCGCCGTCCTTGCTCGCGCGCACGAGCTCGCTCTTGAGCAGCGACAGCGTGGCCAGCTCAACTTCATCGCGCCGCTTGCGGGCGTTCACCATCTCAGATTGAATTCGGTCGTAAAGGGCCACCAATCGCGATTGTCACACAAGGACCGATCCATATAATCGGCGCCTATGGCCTACCTGGTGGCGGGACCGTTGGTGGCGCTGATCGGGATCGCGGCGGTCTTTTTCGTGCTTCGCCGGAAGTCGGTCGAGAAGCGATCGATGTATTCGGCCCGCCGGGAGCAGATCGAACACAAGGTCCGGGCCGCCCGGCAACGCACCCTCACGCCCCACGGCCACGTCGACCGGCCCGCCGAACCGGTGCCGGCCGCGGCCTCGCCGTTCGCCCCGACCCAGGTCCAGCGCGCCGCGACGTACGAGGCGCCTGTCTACCAGCCTCCTCCTGCCGCACCTCCCCCGCCACCCGCCGTCCAGCCTCAGCAGCCTGCGGAGCCGCCCCCGTGGGAGCAGCCCTCGATTCCTCCCTCGACGCCGGGCTACCCCGCGGCGCAGCCCGAGCCGTTCGCCCCCGCGCCCGTCGAGCCGTTCCGCCCGGCCCCCGAGCCGACGCCGATGCCCGCGCCGAGCGAGCCGGTCTGGACCCCCGCCCCGCGCCCCGCGGAACCCCTGCCGCCCGGCGAGACCATCGCCCCGGCCGCCGCGTCGTCCGTCGCCGCTTCCACCACGTCCGTGGGCGGCTGGTCGATCGTGAACACGACGAAGGATTCGTCCGTCTCAGCCGAGGCGGAGCCGAAGAAGAAGAAGAAAAGGGACAAGGGCGCGCCGGCGGCCGGTGCGGACTGGCAGCTGGCGTCGGGCGAGGCGCCTGGCATGGATGAGGAGCAGGACCTCAAGCGCCCGAGCGGAACGGTGATGGCGATCGCTCAGTACGCGGTGCTGGTCGTGGGCCTCGTCATGGTCCTGATCGGCGTGCTCGTGATGGTCGCCAACTCACACGTCACCTAGCAACGCCGAGGCGAGCTTGCGGCCGCCATCGCGCATGACGGTGTCGGTGACGATCGTCCGGTAACCGAGCCCTTCGATCGCAGCCGACAGGCCTTGGTCCCTCTGGTCGAGGACGAACGTCGCGGCCACGGGGTGGTAGAGACGGGCCACCTCGACCGGGTCGGGCGTCATGCCCACGGCCCGCATCATCTCCACGGTGGGCCCCTTCAGCGCGGCGCCGGCGACGATTGGCGTCACCGCAATGGTCTTCGCAGGCACGAGGAGATCTCGGGTCAGGTCGAGAATCGGCGCGATCGAGATCAGCGGGTTGGACGGCCCGATGATCACGAGGTCCGCTGCTTGAAGCGCTGAGGAGACCTCCGCCGTGCGCCGGGCGGACTCGATGCCCGCGAGCTTGATGCCGCGAAGCCGTGGCGCGAGGCGCTCGCGGACGAAGTATTCCTGGAACGATAGATCGCTGGCGTCGGTCGAGAATCGCGTCCGCACCACATCGTTGGTCATAGGCAGAACGCGGGCGTCCAGCTCGAAACGCTTGCAGATCTCGAGCGTCGCTTCCGTCAGCGTGCAGCCGCGGCGCAGCAGATCCGTGCGGAGCAGATGCGTGGCGATGTCCTTGTCCCCGACGCGGAACCAGGTCTCTTCGCCGATGGCCGCCAGCGCCTCCAGGACCCGAAAGCTGTCGTCCTTGACTCCGTAGCCCGCCTCCTGGTTGAACACGCCCGCGAGCCTGTAGATGACGGCGTCCACGTCGGGGCAGACCAGCACGCCCCAGAACTCGTCGTCGTCGGCCGTGTTGGCGATGACCGTAAGACCGGCGCGTGGTGCGACCTGCCGGATGCCGTCGGCGAGGGCGGCGCCGCCCGTCCCGCCCGCAAGCACGACGACGTTCAGCGGAAGAGGTCCTCGTCGGCGGGGCGGATGAGGTCGTGCCCGGACCCGCTGCCGGCCAGCGTGAGCCCGCGCACGATCACGACCGGGGTCCTTCCGGTCTTGCCCATGACCAGTCCCGCGCTGGCCGCGATCTCGTCCGCGACGGCCGGCACGGTCGCGTGCAGCGGTTGCCCGGCGTCGTCAAGCGTTCCGCGGAGGTCGAGCAGCGCGGGCAGTCCCGCGACGCCAAGGGCTACGTTGAGGATGCCGAGGCGCCAGGGCCGCCCAAACGTGTCCGAAACGATCACGCCGACGTCCACGCCTGATTGCTCGCGCAGCCCCGATCGAATTCGCTCCGCGCTGGCATCGGGATCGCTGGGAAGAAGAGCGAGCACGCCGGCGCCGACGTTCGAATGATCCACGCCCGAGTTGGCGCTGACGTAGCCCTGGCGCGTCTCCGTGATCAGGACTCGATCCGACCGGAGCACACGCACACTCTCGTCCAGGATCACCTGGACCATCCGGGGGTCGGGCGCGGCGACCAACCGCGACGCGATGCGCACGGCTTCCTCGCTGGGCGTGACAGAGGCAAGGTCGACCAGCCTGCCTTCCGCCTTGGAAACGACTTTCTGGGCCACGACGAGGATGTCACCATCGCTCAGGCTCGCGTGCGCGCTGATCAAACGAACGAGGTCGTCACCAGGCCTCACCTCGGGCAGGCCCTCGACGCCGATCAGCTCCAGTCGCTTCACACTGCGCGGCTGAGTCGGGCGAGGTCAGAAGGCTCGTCGAGGTCGAGCGCCAGGGCGTCGGAGTGGTGTACGACGAACTTCACGCCGCGTGCCTCCGCATCCTCCTTGAACTTGGCGAGCGACTCGTCGCCGAAATGCATCGCGATGACGTCCGGAGGTCGGAGATAGAGCGCGTTGGTCCCGCCGCGACCGATCGCGGGCGCTGCAACAACCAGGGGCGGCTTGTGACGACTCGCGGCGCCCAGCAGGTGGCGTACAGCGGCCGGCGTCACCAATGGAAGATCGCTCGAAAGCAGCAGGACGGCGTCGGCGCCTGTGGCTCGGGCTCGTTCGATGCCGCGGTCGGCAGCCTTGTTCTGGCCTTCTTCGCGCGGTTCGAGCAGGACCGTCGCGCCCCACGCGGCGGCCATCTCGGCCACCTCCTCGCTTCCCGCGACCACGAGCACGCGATCGCCGGCCTTCGCTGCGTTCACCGCCAGGTGAGCGTTGCGGCGGGCGAGGGCGCGGCGCGACCTGGTGGCCAGGGCGGGGCGAAGGCGCTCCTTCGCCGAGTCGAAGTCCTTGATCGGGACCACCACCCACACTATCCCCATTGGTTGCGAATCCTCGGCAGGATTTCCTTGCCGTAGAGCTCGATGAATCGCCGCTGTTCGTCGCCAGGCGCGTGGAAAACGAGGTGCGTGAATCCAAGCTCGAGGTACGGCTTGATCTGTTCGATGTGCTCGTCGGGGTCGTCCGAGACCAGCCATCTGCGGTGCGCGACATCCTCGACGGTCCTGGCCAGCCGCTCCATCTCCCGAGGATCGTCGACGCCTGCCTTCGACTCGGCCGGTAGTGCAAGCGCGGACCAGATCTTGGTGTCTTCCTGCGCGCGCTTGCGATCGGTGTCGTACGACACCTTGACCTCGATCATCCTGTCGAGCTCACCCGCGTCGCGTCCCGATTCTTGCGCCCCATCCCTGAACGAGGGGAGCAACTGCTCCGAGTAGAGCTCCATTCCTTTGCCCGAGGTGCAGATCAGGCCATCGCCGGCGCGCCCCGCGTACCTGGCGACCTGTGGACCGCCCGCGCCGACGTAGATCGGAATCGGTGTTTCGGGCCGGTCGTAGATCGTCGCGTTGCGCGTCCGGTAGTACTCGCCCTCGAACGTCAGCGATTGCTCGGTCCAGAGCTTGCGGATCAGGCCGACTGCCTCACGAAGCCTCGCGAAGCGCTCACGGTTGTCGGGCCACTGTATGCCGAGCGCGCCTTCGTTGAGATGCTCGCCGGTGCCGACGCCGAGGATCATCCGCTGCGGAAAGAGGACACCCAGCGTGCCAAAGGCCTGGGCGACGATCGCGGGGTGGTAGCGAAACGTGGGCGTCACCACCGAGGTGCCGAGCGTGACGCGCGATGTTCGCTCCCCGACCGCCGCGAGCCAGGCGAACGCGAACGGAGCGTGGCCGTCGGAGTGCCGCCAGGGCTGGAAGTGGTCGCTGACAAAGACTGAGTCGAAGCCGTTGGCCTCGGCCGCGCAGGCAAAATTCAGGAGCTCCCGCGGCCCGAACTGCTCGGCTGAGGCCTTGTAGCCCAGCCGCAAGTTGACGCTCATCTACGGGCGCTTGAAGTACCGGTTCCAGCTGAAGGCGACGCCACTGATCGCGGCCGCGACCAGCACCACACCAAGCGCGATCAGGCTGCGGCTGTCGAACGACGCGATGCCTGCCGCCGTCAACAAGACGATGAGACCGACGGACAGGAGCATCATCACCACGAGCACGATCGCTCGGTGCAGCTTCACTCGGCTAGCTTACCGATCGTGGGTGAAGGGCCAGTTTTGCGCCTGGACAGCGTCACCTCCACCCAGGACGTGGCGCGGCCGATGCCGGTTGGATCGATCGTCATCGCGGACCATCAAACCGCGGGAAGAGGACGCCTCGAGCGGCGATGGGATGCTCCCCCCGGGACTGCTCTGCTGGTCTCCTTTGTGCTCGCGCCACATCCTTTGCTCAGCCTTGCCGCCGGCGTCGCCGCCGCCGAAGCTTGCGGTCCTGCGGTGCGGTTGAAGTGGCCGAACGACCTTCTGCTCGAGGAGCGCAAGGTCGGTGGAATCCTCGTCGAGACCACACCTGAGAAGGCGATCTGCGGCGTCGGGATCAATCTCAGCTGGGCGCCGGACGGCGCGGCCCGCCTCGACCAACCCCGACACGCGATCTTCCAGCGCCTCCGGGCGAAGATCGAGGAGTGGGCGGCGGCTCCGGCTGACCTGGTCCTCGGCCGGTGGCGCGAGCTGTCGGCGACGCTCGGGCGCCGCGTGCGAATCGACGTTTCAGGTCAGCTGGTCGAAGGGGTCGCCCAGGACATCGGTGCGCATGGGGAGCTGATCATCGGCGGCACCGCGTTCGTCGCGGGCAGCGTCACTCACCTTTGATGAGGGACAGGATTTCGGGCAGAACCTCTCCTGCCTTGCCGTGGATCACCACTGCGGCGAGGCGGTCGTATGGGGTCGGCTCGGCGTTGACCACGATCATCGGCACGCCCGCGCGGAGGGCCACGAGGGGAACCTCGGCCGCGGGATAGACCACGAGCGAAGTGCCGACCACAAGCATCACGTCGGATTGCTCCGCCAGCCCAAAGGCCAGCTGGATCGCCGCGGCCGGCATGGGCTCGCCGAACAACACCACCGTCGGTTTGAGCAAGGTGCCGCCGCAGCTCCGGCAGCGCGGAGGCATCTCGACGTCCAGCCGCGCCTGGACATCCCTGCGCGCCTCGATGGCGCCGCAATCGAGGCACTGCACGTTGCGCCCGGAGCCGTGCAGCTCGATCACCCGCGTCGCGCCGGAGTCCTGATGCAGCCCGTCCGTGTTCTGGGTCGCGATGGCGGCCAGGTGCCCGGCGGACTCCAGCGCGGCCAAGGCGATGTGACCGGGGTTGGGCCGGGCCGCGAGCGCCACGCGGCCGCGATCCCTCGACACGCGCCAGTACGACTCCGGGTCGGCCAGGAAGCTGGCGATCGAGGAGACCTTCACCGGGTCGTACCTGGTCCACACGCCCCCCTCGCCGCGGAACGTCGGGATGCCGCTCTCCGCCGACACGCCGGCTCCCGTCAGGGCGAGGCCTCGCCGTGCACCGCCCAGCAGCTCCGCCGCCCGCGCGAGGCTCATCGCGCAACCGTCCCGGTCGCGTGCAGCCGGCGCCAGGCGTCGTACTCGGCCGTCGCGGCCTCGGTGGGCATCGGCACCCAGGGCGACTCTTTGTCCTCGCGGATGGCGGTCACCTTGAAGACGCGGAATGTTTCCGCCGACTTTCCTTTCAGCTGCAGCCCTGGAACTTCGTCGACTGCGATGTAGTCGGCGCACGCGTCGTACGTCGACTTGCCGATCAGGACGTTGAAGGGGGGCGCCGCCGCGCAAAACCGTGCTCCGGTGTTCACGGTGTCACCGAGAGCGGTGTACTGGAGCCGCTCCTGGCTGCCCATGTTGCCTACGACCGCCGGGCCGGTGTTGATGCCGATGCCGTAGCTGATCGGCGGCAGTCCACGCGCCGCGAGCCTCGCCTGCATCTCGCCGGCGCCGCTCACGAGGTCATACGAGCAGCGAATCGCGAGCAGCGCGTGGTCCGGCTGCGCAAGCGGCACGTTCCACATGGCCATGATCTCGTCACCGACGTACTTGTCGATCAGGCCGTCCCACTTGAGGATGAGCGCGCTCATCTCGTCAAGGTAGTCCTGGATCACCGCCAGCACGTCGTCGGCCGCCATCGATTCCGACATCGTGGTGAATCCCCTGATGTCCATGAACAGCACGGTGAGATCTCGGCGCTCGCCGCGCGAGATCAGGTCGTCGACCGAGCGCGTCGCGGCCAGCTGCCGCGCGACGCGGGGATCGATGTACTGGCCGAAGATGCGCTCGACCTTCCGCCGCTCACGTTCCTCGAGCACGTACCGCGCACCGAGCGAAAATGTCGCGGCGAGCACGATCGCGAACGGCGTCGAGAGGGCGTCGGCCAGGTAGCCCTGCTGGCCGAGGACGTAGACGACGCCGTAGTAAGCGACCAGCACCGCCGCGGTCAGGAGCATGCCGGCGCGAAACGAAAGCAGATACACGATGAGGCCAACGATCGCCGAGAGCAGCAACAGCACGAGCTGCGCCGGCACGGGCGGGATCACGCGCACGTAGCGCTCGTCGAGCACGGTGCTCATCGCGTCGGCCTGGATCCGATACCCGAAGTTCTGCGAGTCGAGCATGCAGTGGGGCCGGTTGGTGGAACAGAACGACGGGTCGTGAGGGAAGGAGACCGCCTGCGACCAGACGTCGCCCGCGTCGATCAGCTTGACGCCCACCACGACGATGTGATTCGTGATCAGGTCGGGTCGCGGACAGCTCCCATTGAACGCGTCGACGTATGAGCACGAATGGCCGGTCCCGCGCGTGAAGTTGATGAGCATCTCGTCACCGACGAGCGGGATGTGGTGGTTGCCGAACGTTGCCTCTCCACTGTTGACCTGGATCGGCGAGCTCACTCCGGTCGCCACCCGCAGAGCCAGCATGAAGGCCGGTTCGGCGCTTTCGTTCTCCGGGCACGTGGTCCTGGGCGTGGGGCGGAGCACGACTCCACGGACCGTGTTCGCCGCATCCGGAAATCCAAGACCTCGCTCCCCGACCGCCGCCGCGACGGTGGAGAACTCGCCTCGCGGCGCGTTGTCGACCGTGCAGACCAGGACCACGTTGCCGGCTCGACTGATGGCTTCGGTGAGGGGTTGGTCGGTTGGCGTCCCGGTCTCAGCGTCGAGGCCGGTGACGTGGTCGAGCACGATGTCGAAAAGGATCACCTTCGGGTGCAGGCTCGCCAGGTAGTCGATGACCCTGGCGTGATAGGCGTTGTTGTACGGGTACGCGCCGAGCGCCTGCACGGTCCGGGAGTCGATCGCCACGAAGCTGATCTGCGGATCCGGGGCGGGCGCCGGGAAAAACTGATCCTGCGCGGCGTCGAATGTCGGGTTGGCCGCGCCGGTTTGAACTAGCGCGATGACCAGCAAGCCCGCGACCACGCCTGCCAGCGCGAAACGCCAGGCGAGGCGCCAGTCGCCTACCCGTTCGCGCACCATGTGGCCGGTATGTTAGGGACGGTGGCCCGAACCGTCCCTGAATCGAGGCGGATGGTCTTTCTCTACATCCTCGCGGGATCGGTTTTTGCGAGCCTCGCTGCCCGCGGGCTGACCGTGCCGCTGTACGCCCACGAGCTGGGCGCCAGCCGCTTCGAGGTTGGTGCCCTGTTTTCCGTCGCCACGATTGCGGGCGCGCTCCTGTCCCTGCCCTCCGGCGTACTCGTCGACAGGTTTGGAGCGCGCAACCTGCTCGCGATCTCCCTGGTGATGACGGCAATTTCGCAGGTCGCGACTGCACTCACCTCAACCGTCCCACCACTGTTCCTCTGGCAGATCGTCGGCGGCCTCGCGGCCGGCGCCCAGCAGTCGGCCGTGTTCAGTGCGGTGACCGAGTCCGTGTCGAGGGGACGCCTCGGCCGAGCAATGGGCTGGCTGACGCTTTCCATGCAGCTGGGCTTCACGCTCGGTCCGGCCCTGGCCGGCCTCGCCCTGCGCTGGATCGACGTGCGGACCGACATCGCGCTGACCACCGGGCTTCTCGTCTTCACCATCCCCGGGGCGATCCTCATCAGCCACACGCGCCAACACACCGGTCAGGGCCTGTCCCTGCGGGCTCCCCTGCGGGCGCTGGCAAGCCAGGTTGCGTTTGTGCCGGTGGTGATCGGGCTCATCAGCATGACGCTGGTCTGGGGCACGTTCGGCGCGTTCGTGCCGATCTTCGCCAAGGAGGCCCTGGGCCTGCCCAGCGCGTCGGTGGGCTACCTGCTCGCCATCCAGTCGATCTTCAACGCCGGCTCGCGGCCGATCGCGGGCGGCCTGGTCGACCGCGCCCGGCGGCGGTGGCCGATCGTGCTGGCCGGAGTCGTCGTGTGGTCCGCCGCGATGGTCCTGCTCGGCCACCTGACCGGGTTCTGGCTGCCGGCGATCGTCATCGCCATCGGTACGCCGTTCATGGCGAGCGCGTTCGTCGCCATCGGCGTCGTGTTCGGCGACCTGTCGAGCGCGTCGACCCGCGGCGTGACGATGGGCTTTTACGGCACGGTTCTTTTCATCGGCCTGGGCGCCGGACCGCTCGTCTTCGGTCCGATCATTCAGGCGAGCGGATACGCGGCAGGCTTCACCGCGTGCGCGATCGTATCGGTGGCGCTGGTTCTCGTGATGGCGGCGATGCAGACAGATTTATTGCGGCGGCGTACATCGCGAGCACTTCCCGATGACTCGGAAACGCGATCGGCGGCAACGCGTCAAGCCTGAAGACGCCCACCTCAAGCATCTCTGGGCCTGGGCTGATGGCTCCGTCGACCACCCGCCCGCGATATGCGATGCCCACGATCGACGATGCGGTCGTCTTGGCCACGTGGTACACGCCGAGCAATGCCGAGAGCTCGACGCCGGCGTTGATCTCCTCGCGGCACTCGCGCACCGCGGCCTCGGCAGGATCCTCGTCGTGGTTGACGAAGCCGCCCGGCAGGCACCACATGCCGTAGCCCGGCTCGATGCCGCGGCGCCCGAGCACCACTCCGCCGTCCGTCTCGACCACGACGGCCGCCGCCACCTTGGGGTCGCGCCACAGCACGAAGTCATCGTTGGCGCAGGCTTCGAGCTCATGACCTTCGATCACCTTCACGACGAGCGGTGCGCCGCAGTTGACGCAGTAGTGCCCCACCGAAACGAATGTAGTCGTTTCTATCGCGGCTGGATTTACTCCAGCCGCGACCCGCGCCGCAGCTTGTCTGCCAGTGGTTGCCAGGAGTGATTTTTCGGAAGATCCTCTTTTCCGGAAGGGTTTAGCGGCGCGAAGCCGGCGCGCAGCAGGAATCGAGCATCGCGGTCGCGAGATGCGCCGTTGAGCGCCGCGACGCAGGGGGAACCCGGCAGGGTTCCCTCTGCGCACCTAGACTGCTTCCGGCTCCGGCCTGGTCGGGTGCGGCTTGGGCGCGGGACCTTTCATGTCCGCGATCCGGACCTGGTTGCGGCCCCCCTGCTTGGCCGCGTACAGAGCCTGGTCGGCGCGATCGATCAGCTGCGTGAACAGCGCGGGCTCGTCGGTGGCCGCGACGCCGACGCTGATGGTCAGTTTCAGGCCACCCGGAAACGTCGCCGCCGCAACCTTGGCGCGAATCCGTTCGGCGAGCGTGCGGGCCCCGGCCTCGGTCGTCTCGTGCAGGATGAGCGCGAACTCCTCGCCGCCGTATCGGGCGCAGACGTCCGACTCGCGCGCGCTGGTGATCAGGATCTGCGCCAGCTCGGCGAGCACGGCGTCGCCGTTGATGTGACCGTAGGTGTCGTTCACGCCCTTGAAGTGATCGAGGTCGATCATCAGAAAAGCGATCGCGTTGTGGTGCCGGCGCGCGCGCTGCATCTCCTGGAGAAATCGCTGCGCCAGCGCGCGGCGGTTCGGAAGCTTGGTCAGCTCATCCGTCAGCGCGTTCTCTTCCTGCGCCTGGAAGAGCTGCGCGTGACGGATCGCGATCGCAGCCTGCGAGGCGACACCGTTGAGCAGGTCGGCCTGGTCATCGTTCAGCTCGCGCCACTCGTTCAGATACAGCTCCATCGCGCCCATCAGCTGGCCTGAGCGCTGGATGGGCACCACCAGCGCGTGCTGAGGGTGCCCGCCGATGTCGAGCCCTGGTGCCGTGCGCTCATCGAGCTTGACGACCAGCGGCCGCATGGCGGCGACGGCTGACTGGAGCGGCTCCTCCTCGATCTTCCGGGTGGCGCCGCGCGCCCGATTGGTCAGGTTGTACGACGCCTCGCGGTAGACCTCGGCCTTGCCCGTCCGCACCAGGTACATGGCCCCGGCCACCGCACCCATCAGCCGCCCGGCGTGGGTCAGGGCGACGTTCAGCACCTCTTCGAGCGAAAGCGATGAGTTGACGGCGGAGGCGATGGCGAGGAGAAGCGCGGCCCTGTCGCGGGCGCCGCTCTCGTCGGCCAGCGCTGCCTCGAGCTCACGCGCGGTGCCGCGGAGGCGCATCAGGGAGATGGTCAGGAGGATGAATGCCGCGACCAGCAGCACTGAAACGATCAGTAGTACGCCTGCCGGCTCCATCTAAAGTCCGGATAGGTTAACGCGGCATCCTGAGGGTTGGATCTATACTCCGCCGTGATCTGGAGCCGCTTTCTTTCGACGACCTGCCCCTTGGCGGCGAGTGGACATCGCGCCGCCGCACCATCTCCGAAGCCGAGATAGCACTGTTCGCCGGGGTGGCCGGCGACCTGTCCCCGCTGACGATCGAAGCTTCCGACGGCGCCCGCCGGACCGCGCCTCCGGCTCTCGTGGTCGGTCTCGCGGTCGGGCTTGGCTCTGTCGACATGCCGGTGCCGTCCGTCGCCGAATGGGAGTGGCTGAACTGGAAGTTTCCCCGCGCGGTGCACGCCGGTGACACCATCTACGCCCGCTGGACCCTGACCCAGAAGCGACCGCCGCTCAGCGGCGCGCCGACGTCGATCGTCGTGTGGCGGGTCGACGTGCACACGGCAGACGGGGTCCTGTGTGCCGAGGGTGAGGTCGGTGCCAAGGTCAAGCGGACGGCGGCGGTGGCGCCCAAGCGCCCGGCCGAGCAGCCTCCAGCTGTGGCTGCCGCCACGCCCCGCCGGCGGCGGCGCCGTTCGCGAGCCAACGGCACGACGGTCCCCGAACCGCCGGCGATCGCCGCCCCGGCGGCACCCGAGGCGAAACCGGAGCGAGCGGCGGGGGGATCCCGCCGGCGCCGCCGGCGCCGCTCATCGGGCTCCTCGGCCCAGAAAGAAGAACACGAGCCGCGAGCCGCCCAGGTCGTCGAAACTTCCCCACCACCACCTTCGGCTGTGGCCGCCTCCTCGCCGGCCGCCGCTCCCAAGGGCATCGGCGGGGTGTTGCGCCGTCTGCGGAGGCCTTAGGGCCCCTCCGGCGGCTTCGCCGCCGCCTCACCGCCTATCCCTCGGATAGTCCGGACAAAGCGTTGGTTCCTCGCGCCAGAACCCCGGATAGTCCGGACTATCCGAGAGGTTTGTGCCGAACCTAGCCCGGCGGCTCCAGCGCCTCCAGGTATTCGATGACCCGGCGCGTGAGCTGGGTCGGCGTCGAAGCGCCGCTGGTGACACCGACCTTGCGGACGCCCTTGAACCAGTCGAGCTGCAGCTCCTCGAGCCGATCGACCAGGTAGGCCGGCTTGTGGCCCAGCTTCTTGACCACCTCGACCAGGCGCAGCGAGTTCGACGACCTGGGGCTGCCGACCACGATGACCAGGTCGACCTCCCTGGCCGCCTCCACGGCCGCCTCCTGGCGCTCCTGCGTGGCCCGGCAGATCTCGTTGTAGACCTCGGCCTGCGGATAGCGGGCCTTGACGCGGCCGATGAGGTCCTCGGTGTCCCACACCGAAAGCGTGGTCTGGCACGTCACGGCGATCTGATCGCCGTGTAGCTCGAGAGCCTCGATGTCCTCGGGGTCCTGGACCAGGTGAACTTTGCCGGGCGCCTCGCCCACCACCCCCTCCGGCTCGGGGTGGCCCTTGCGGCCGATGTAGACGACCTCGTACCCCTTGCGGGCAAGGTCGGCCACCAGCTCATGGGTGCGGACGACGTCCGAGCAGGTGGCATCGACGGGAGTGAGGCCGAGCTCCACCGCGCGCTCCTTGACCTGTGGTGACACGCCGTGGGCGGTGAAGATGACCGTGCCCTCTTTGATGTGCTCCAGGCCGGCGAGGCGATTGGGCTGGTCGACGAGCTCGATGCCCTGCCGCTGCAGGTCGTCGGTCGCGTGGGTGTTGTGGACCAGCATGCCCAGCATGTGCACCGGACCCTGCGTCTCCTCGCGCACACGCTTGGCGATGCGAAAGGCATCGACCACGCCGTGGCAGTAGCCCCTCGGCGTGATCTTGAGAACTTCCATCGGCCAGTTCCGAGTCTACGGGAGGTGCCTAGCTGATCCCCGCAAACAGGTCTGGTTCGGGTGGCTCGGTCGCCAGCTTCCCGCGCGCGAGCTGGTAGTACTCCGTCCCGAAAGCCAGCTCGTAGACCTGGTCCTGCATGGTGGCAAACCACGAGTTGGGGTCGTTCTGGCTCACGTGAGCCCGAAACGCTTCGCGCTTGCCCTCGATGTAGTCATGGACATCCACCCGTGTCGTCACGAGCTCGTCCGGCGTGCCCACGATGCGCATGTTGCCGCCCATCGCTCGCTGCGCCTCTTCCGGCATCTGCTGGACGAACGCCTCCATCATCGAGCGAGGTATCGCCGTGTAGTAGAGCTTCTTGACCGGCAATCCCTCGCCCTCGAGCAGGTCAAGTGCGGCGTTCGTCACGAAGTGCGCCTTGATGTGATCGGGGTGGCCGTAGACGCCGTCTTCCGCGTAGGTCACGACAACGTCCGGCCGCTCCTCTCGGATCACCACGGCCAGCCTGGCGGCGGCGTCTTCCAGCCGCGCCTGGTGGAAGGAGCGAGGGTCCTTGTTGTCGGAGGTGTCGACCATCCCAGAGTCGCGGTAGCCGAGGAACTCCTGCCGGTCGACGCCGAGGATCTCATCGGCAGCGCGCAGCTCTTCGGTTCGAATCTCTCCCAGGCGGGGGCGTGATGCCGCTTCGTCCATGTTGTAGATCTCGCCCACCTCGCCTCGCGTGGCCGTGACGAGCACTACCCGATGGCCGTGCGCCTTGGCCTTCATCATCACGCCGCCCGTCGAGATCGACTCGTCGTCGGGGTGGGCGTGGACCAGCAGGAGGGTTCCCATCTACGAGAGCAACAGGCCGGCGAGCAGGGGAATTCCGCCATGGCCGGGACCGGGGATGGTGCGATCCGCCGCGGCGATCACCTCGGCGGGCGAGCCTTCGACCGCCACGCCCAGGCCTGCCCAGGCGATCATCGACTCGTCGTTGCGGCCGTCGCCGACCGCGACGACCTCGCCCTGGACAATGCCGAGCCTCCCGCACACGAACTGAAGGGCCGACGCCTTGTCGCTCTCGACGCTCGTGAACTCGAGGTAGTCGGGCGTGGAGGTCGCGATGTTCAGCTGGTTCGCCCAGCGGCGGCGAGTCTCGGGCAGCAGCGCTTCGAGCGTGGTTGGGTTGGCGACGATCACGAGCTTCGGCGTGGTTGGACCCATCGCCTGGTCGAGGTCGCCGACGACGTATACCTCCATGCTCGCGTGCTCAGCGTAGATGTGCGCCTCGGGTCGGTCGCGCTCGACGATGAGCCGATCGTCGCGGTATGCCTGGACGTGCAGGTCGCGCTCACGCGCGAAGCGCACCACCTCCATCGCGACGTCGTGCGGCAGCCCGCGGTCGAGCATTGTCTTGCCGTCGAGCGTGCGCACCTCGGCGCCCTGGTAGCAAACCATGGGGCCGGTGAGGCCGAGCTTGACCACCCACGGCAGGGCGCCGGGATAGGGCCTGCCCGTGCACGCGATCACCGTCATGCCCGCGTTCAGCATTCGGTGCACACCATCGACGTCGCGCGGGTCGAGGGTCAGGTCCCTGGCGAGGATGGTGCCGTCGAGGTCGAGCGCGAGGAGCCGGTAGCGAATGCCGGCCGTTATTTCTTGACCTCGGGGTTCACCAGGTTCGGTGGCCGCCCGCCGCGAACCGCCGTCGCCATGTTGCGCGCGGCCATCGCCGACATCTCCGAACGGGTCCGCACCGTGGCGCTTGCGATGTGCGGCGCGAGCACGACGTTGGGCAGTGGGACCAGGCCGGGATGCACGGCCGGCTCGCGCTCGTAGACGTCGAGCCCAACGCCGGCCAGCTTCTTCGCGTTCAAAGCGTCCACGAGCGCGGCCTCGTCGACCACGGGCCCGCGCGACGTGTTGACGAGGATCGCGTTGGGTTTCATCGCGTTGAACTGGGCCGTGCTGATGAGGTGCAGGGTCTCGTTCGTCAGCGGAACGTGCACCGAGATGAAGTCGGACTCCGCGATCAGCCGGTCCAGGCTCGATCGAGTCACGTTGAGCTGCTCTTCCGCCTCGGGAGGCAGCGGCTGCGGATCGTAATAGAGGACCCGCATGTTGAATCCCTTGGCGCGGTGGGCCACGCCGCGTCCGATGCGCCCGATGCCGATGATCCCGAGCGTGGCGCCGAACACGTCCTGCCCGAGCATCATGTCGATCGCCCAGCCGCGGAACCGCCCGGTCCGCGTGAAGTTGTCGGCCTCTACGACGCGGCGCGCGGCGGCCATCAGGAGCGTGAAGGCGAAGTCTGCGGTCGCGTCGTCGAGAACACCCGGCGTGTTGGTGACCATCACCTTGTGCGCCGTCGCCGCCGCAACGTCGATGTTGTCGAAGCCGACCGCGACGTTGCTCACGCACTTGAGTCCGGGTGTTGACAGCACGGTCTCTCGGATCGGATCCATCAGCTGGCTCACGATGCCGACGCAGCCCTCGGCCGCCTGGCGGATGCTCGCCTCGTCGAGCGGCCGGTCCGCCGGATAGGGGATCACCTCGGCCGCCTCGGCCAGAATGGCCGGCCCGGGGTCGAGGATCGGATGCATCAGCAGGATTCGCGGCCGCCCTCGCGTGCTCACGGATTCAACCCGAGCTCGTGCGCGATCGGCTTGAGGGCGTCGCGGACGAACTCCACGTGCTCGTCGAAGGGTATCCCCAGCACCTCAGCCCCGGCGACCAGCTCCTCGCGGTGCACACCGCGTGCGAACGCCTTGTCCTTCATCTTCTTGCGCACTGTGCTGGCCTCCACCGAGCTCAGAGACCGGTCGGGCTTGACCAGCGCGCAGGCGATGATGAAGCCGCACATCTCGTCCACCGCGTACAGCGCCCTCCGCGCGTTGGTGTCACGCGGCACGTTGAGGTAGTCGGCGTGCGAGGCGATGTCGTCGAGGATGTCCTCCGGCCACCCCTTCTCGCGCAGCATCGCGATGCCGCGCATCGGGTGTAGGTCAAGGGTCGGACCGGACTCGTAGTCCCAGTCGTGGATCAGGCCCAGCACGCCCCAGCGCTCCTCGTCCTCCCCAAACCGCCTGGCGTACGCGCGCATGGCCGCCTCGACGCTCCGCATGTGGCGGCGCAGCTGGTCCGATTTCGTCATGGACGTGACGAGCTCCCACGTTTCGTCTCGCGTCGGGGTACTGGTCAAAGAATCTCCTTCAATGCCGTCAGAAGCTTCTCGTGCTGCTCCCGGGTTCCGATGGTGATCCGGAGCCAGCCCGCGATCGGCTCACGATCGTAATGGCGGACCAGGATCCGGCGCTCGCGGAGGGCCGCCATCACCTCGGCCGCGGGGCGGGGCGGCCTGGTGAAGACGAAGTTGGTCGACGACGGCACCACCTCGAAACCACGACCCCGCAGCTCGGACGAGAGCTCCGCGCGGTTGTTCACGACCTCGGTGACGAGCCGCTGGTGATGAGCCTCGTCCTGGATCGCCGCCGCTGCAGCCACGATGGCCAGGCGGTCCACGTTATATGAGTCCTTGACCGAATCGATCGCCTCGATCACGGGCGGAGGACCCAGCGCGAAGCCGATCCGGAGGCCGGCCAGGCCGTACGACTTCGAGAACGTTCGCAGGAGGACGACGTTGTCGTGATGATGGATGAGGGAGATGGCCGAGCGGGGCGCGAAGTCGACGTAGGCCTCGTCGATGGCGACGACCCCAGAGGAGGCGCTGACGACCGCCTCGATGGAATCGAAATCGAACAGCGCGCCCGTCGGCGAGTTGGGGTTGACGACGAACTTGAGCGGCGAGGGGTCGGGGCCGAGGCTGTGCGGCAGCTCCCAGGCGAGCTCGGTCGGGTGCGGCGAGGCGATCGCCTCGTGGATCCGGCACAGCGGTTCCAGCAGCGGATAGGTCGGGGTGGGAAACGCGACCCGATCTCCCGCGCCCGCGAACGCTCGGAAGCAGAGCTCGATCAGCTCGTCGCCGCCGTTGCCGACGCTGACCTGTCGCGGATCGAGGCCAAACTTGCGCGCGATCGCCTCCCGCGCGGGTGCCGCCGTCGGGCTCGGATAGAGCCGCAGCCCGTCGTTGGCCGCGTCCTTGATCGCCTGGATCACCCTGGGCGAGGGCGGCACCGGCGATTCGTTGGTGTTGAGCTTGACCCAGCCCTCACCGTCCGGCGGCTGCTCGCCAGGGACGTACGGCAGGTAGCCCTGGAGGCTCTTCCTCAGGAGGCTTTTCGGCACTCGAGAAGAAAAGTTTCCAGGGCCAGCCGAGGACTGACGTTCTGCTCGAGGTAGCCGAGCGTGTCGTAAGAGAGCTCGAGCAGGCGCGCCCAACGGCCCTGCTCGCTCCCCCTGCTCCCGAGCATCCGCCTGCGCAGCTCGATCTGCCAGCTCGCGATCGCGAACAGGGCCGGGTCTTCCTCGTCGCCTTCGCTCCGCCGCCAGCCCATCTGCTCGGCGTCGAGCTGGGCCGCGACGTGCAGCGGCACGTCCGAGGGAGCGCCGAAGATCTCCTCCAGGCGTCGCGTCCACGCGTGGTGCAGCTCGATGACGCTCTCATCGCGCGCCCGCCGCACCGCCCAACCAGGCCGTCCGCCGGACAGCTCGGCGAGGAGCCTGGCCCGTCCACCCTCCACCCCGAGCTTGACGAGCAAGCCTTCGATCTCTGGAGCCGGCACGGGGTGGAAGAAGACGCGCTGGCACCGCGAGACCACAGTCGGCAACACCACAAACGGATTGAGGCTGGGCGTGGTCAGCACGATGACGCGATGCGGATGCGGTTCCTCAAGAGTTTTCAGCAGCACGCCCTGGTCCTGGTCCCGCAGCCGGCCGACGTTGACCACCAGCGCCACCCGCCGCGACCCGATCGCGGGCTTGAGGTTGAGAAATGCCTGCAGCGACAGCTCGTGGAACTCCGGAGGCTTGTCAGGCAGGAGGCGGATCTCGTTGATCGAGAGCGGCTTGATGCGGTCGTCTTCCCAGTAGTCGGGATGCCTGGTCAGCGCGACCTCGGGAAGCAGCGCCGACGCGAGGGCACGCCCCGCCATCGATTTGCCGAGACCTGATTCGCCGACGAACAGATACGCATGAGCGAGGCGATCGGTCTTGATCTGGGATCGCAGCTGCTCCAGGGCCTGGGCGTGCCCGATGAGCGACTCGAACGGGTCGGTCACGGCGTCTGGCCGGGCGCGGCGCGCCGAGCCTTTGTCTCTCGCTCCCTCTCGAGCCGCTGGGCGCGGCCCTGCAGCCACACCTCGCGGATGCGCTGCAGCGCGGTGATGTTGGTGACGATCGCGAGCAGGAACATGATCGCGTAGAGGATGTAGCCGCCGAACAGACCACTCAGGAGGAGTCCAGTCACGATCAGAACCACGCGCTCGGGCCGCTGCAACAGGCCCGTCTTGCACGTGAACCCGAGGCTCTGCGCCCGCGCCCGCACGTAGCTGACGAGGAACGACCCCGCGAGGGCCGCGAGCGTGGCGAGGACGAGCCAGCGCTGCAGGGGGCCATTGATGGACACGAAGTACGCGGCGAGGCCCAGGTACACAGCCCCCTCCGAGTAGCGGTCGAGCGTCGAGTCAAGGAACGCGCCGTAGGGGTAGCTCGCGCCAGTCGAGCGCGCGAGGGCGCCGTCGAGGATGTCGCACGTCCCCGCAAAGATCAGCACCACCCCGGCCCACTCCAGGTACCCGAACGCGGCCAACCCGGCGCCAACGAACGTGAGCGCGAGCCCGACCACGGTGACCTGGTTCGGGGTCAGGGGCGTGCGGCCCAGAGCGGTGATCAGGGCTTCGGCGCGGCGGCGCACCCAGGCTTCAAACCGCGTGGTGAACACCTGACACCTCCAGTGCTCTCGCCGGAGCCGCGGCGAGCGCTTTACGCGCCTCCTGGTACACCTCGACGACCTCTGACGCCACGTTGTTCCACGAATAGCGGCGCGCCTTCTCGAGCCCGTACTGCGCCATGCGAGTACGCAGGTCGGAATCGCGGGAGAGTATGACGAGGGACGCCGCCAGCTCACGCCAGTTCTGGGGCTGAACCGTCACGCTGTCACGGCCCGGCTCCAGCACCGACATGTAACCGGGCACCTCGGTCGCCACGACCGGCACGCCCGAGGCCAGCGCTTCGAGCAGAACGATGCCGAAGCTCTCCGCGCCCGTCGCCGGTGCGCAGAAGATGTCGGCGCTGTTGTAGTAGCGCGGCTTGACGCTGTCGGGGACGAAACCGGCAAGCACCACGTCGGGCAGACGATGACGGGTGACGTACGACTCGACGCGTCCGCGCAGCGGCCCGTCGCCGACGATGATCAGCCGGCTGCGCGGCACTCTCGGCCGCATGGCGCGATAGGCGCGCAACAGGTCGCCCAGGCCCTTGCGCTTCTCGAGCCTGCCGACGAACAGGATGTTCAGCTTGTCGTCGCGCAGGTGGCGGATCGGCGCAAGCCCAGGTTTGTAGACGTCGATGTCGATACCGTTCGGAATCACGCGCAGCGGATAGTCGGGGAAGTATCGGTTGACGAAAGCCCGCGCAGGCTCACTGACCGCGATGCCGCGGTGCAGGTGTTCCAGGTACGGCTCCAGCAGCGGCCGGCCGTAGTAGTAGCCGACGTTGGAGTGAGCGTACGCGTGGAACGTTCCGACATTGGCGGTGGCCGACATGCGCAGCATCGAGATCGGAAGGGCGGGCATCAATGGCTCGTGGAAGTGCAGGACGTCGAACCGCTCGTCGGCGATGATCGCCGCGACGCGGTTCGCCAGGTGAAAGCTGAGCGTGATCCGCGCGACCGAGTCGTTGACGGGGATGGCGATCGGCGTGCCGATGCGGTAAAAACGCGCGCTGTTGAAGTCGACGTCGGATCGGCTCGACGGGGCGAAGATCCGTGTGTCGTGGCCCAGCTGCTGGAGGCGCACCGCCAGGTGACGCACGTGGTCGTTGACGCCACCGGGGGAGGCGAAGTCGTACGGCGACACCAACCCGACTCTCATCTCAACAGCCTCATGGTGCGCCTGACCAGATGCGATGCGGTACGTGCCAGTGCTCGGGATGCTGGCGGATGAACGACTCGATGTGCCGCAGCAGCTCCTCGGTCGTGCGCACCTGGTCGGCTCGGACGTTTCCGGTCGACCGCGCCACGACCATGGGCGCGCACTCGACCAGAAAGGTGTCGTCGGGCAACCTGTAGACGCATACGGGGAGAAGAGGCGTGCCGAGCCGCAGCGCGATCGCCGCCGGACCCAGCGGAATCGGCGCGAGCTTGCCGAAGAAGGGCATCAGGTAGCCGGTGCCCGTGATGTCGCGGTCGATTGCTGTGATCACGATCTCCTGCTCGCGCAGGGCCTGCAGGACCTTGCGGATGCCGCCGTGGTCGAGGGGCAGAACGCTGATCCCGAGCCGCGCCCTCGTGTCGCGATACCACTCGAACAGCGCTCGCGGCTCGAGCTCCTCGGCGAACAGGCTCACCGGCGCCTGCGTCGCCGACCAGATCGCGGCCGCCTCCTCGTAGGACCCCATATGACACGACACGACGAGCACGCCCTTGCCCATCGCCCGAGCCTCGTTGAGGTACTGGAGCCCTTGGACCTTGAGCCTCGCCCCCATCGACTCGACCCGCTCGCGCGGCAGCTGCATCAGGTCGGCGTATGCCTTGGCGTGATTGCGAAAGTTCAGCCGCGAGAGCCGGCGCAGCTCGGCGGGGTCGTCCTTCAGCTCCGGGCAGGCGACCTGGAGGTTGTACTCCAGGCGGGGGCGCGCCAGGGGTGAGAGCCTCCAGGCGACCCGGGAGGCGACGACCGCGAGCGCGTAGGCCCACGATCTTGGGAGCCGCTCCAGCAGCGACTGGACGATCTTGAATGCGCGCCATGTCCACTCGCCCATCCCTCAGCGGTCGAACATCCGCCGGAACGCGTACCACTGGTCGGGCCGCTCCTTGATGAAACCTTCGAAGCGCGAGATCACGCGCTGCATCAAACCTTCCTTTGTCTCGCCGGCGGGCCACTGGAGGGGCGATTCGAGGTGGACGTGGTACCGGCCGCCACCGGTCGCGTACGGAGCCACGGTGATGATCGCCGATCCGTTCTTGAGCGCGAACGCAGCGGGTCCGCCCGGGACGATCGCCCGGCGGCCGAAGAAGCGCACAGGCACGCCGGGCCCCTGCTCGAGGTCGCAGACGAGCGCGACCACCCCGTTGCCCCGCAGGGCCTCGCTGATCGTGCGCACGGCCGATCTGCCCATGCCCACGACCTTGAGGCCGAAGCTCTCCCGCGTCGCCACGACTGCGTCGTTCAGCGAGCCGGGAAAGCGCTCCGCGACCGCCCACACCCGGTAGCCCAGCGCGGCCGCGAAGGAGCCGGCCATGTCCCACGAGCCCATGTGCGGCACGGCCATGATCACACCCCGGCCGCGCGCCAGGGCGGCGTCCAGGTGCTCCCGCCCGTCATAGGTCATGCGCCGCATCAGGTCGTCGGGTGACAGGCTGCCGAGGACGAGGAAGTCCATCAGCATGCGGCCGTAGTTTTGAAAGGCGCGTCGCGCCACGCGGCTGACGCGGGGATCGGATGGGTCGGCGCCCAGGACCGCCCCGTAGTTCTCGAGGGCGGCCCGGCGCTGTGCGGCGCTCAGCCAGAACCAGGCCGATCCTCCCGGCGTCGCGGCCGCGTACCGCACGCCGGGCGGGAGGGCCCGCAGGATCCGCGACCCCGCGCGATAGGCAGCCCCGGCCAGCGGCACCCCGCGGTTCTGCGGCGGCCTAGACGGCCGATCGGCGCCCTCCGGGCGCCTATCCAGCGTCACCCCCTGCGCTGCTCGCTCACGCATCACGATGCGCTCGCTGCGCTGCTCGTCGGTTCCTTGGCTTCGGCCGTCGATGCCGCCGGATAGCTCGCGCGGCGCCGCCGACCGCGGCTAGCGGCGAGCAGCTGCGGCCGGTTTCGTGCGGGCGGCGCGGCGATCGCGTCCATCACGCCCGTTGACCCCGGGCTTGTCACCTTCGATGAACTCCTCCACCAAACGCCTTGCTTCGTTGTCGCTGTACTGAACCGGCGGCGACTTCATGAAGTACGAGCTGGGCGCTTCCAGCGCGCCGCCGATGCCCCGGTCGAGCGCCAGTTTCGCGCATCGCACCGCGTCGATGACGATGCCCGCCGAGTTCGGGGAGTCGACGACCTCGAGCTTGAGCTCGACGTTGAGCGGGACGTCGCCGAAGGAGCGGCCCTCGAGCCTGATGTACGCCCACTTGCGGTCGTTGAGCCAGGGCACGTAGTCGGACGGTCCGATGTGGACGTTGTTCGCGCCGATGTCGTAGTCGAGCTGGGACGTCACCGATCGCGTCTTGGAGATCTTCTTCGACATCAGCCGCTCGCGCTCCAGCATGTTGAGGAAGTCGGTGTTGCCGCCGAAGTTGAGCTGGTAGGTGCGCTCGAGCTTCACGCCGCGGTCCCGGAAAAGTCGCGTCAGCACGCGGTG
>DATIOJ010000030.1:0-10277 GCA_035473355.1 Candidatus Limnocylindrales bacterium | reverse complement strand
GAAGGCCGAGGGCGCATTCCAGAAGTCGCTGGACCTGCGCGAGGGCCGTCCGAGGTTTGTCTTCTACGAGGGACCGCCCACCGCCAACGGCAGGCCGGCAACCCACCACATCCTCGCCCGCGCCTTCAAGGACCTCTTCGGCCGCTACAAGACGATGAAGGGCTTCTACGTCGAGCGCAAGGCGGGCTGGGACACGCACGGCCTCCCGGTGGAGATCGAGGTCGAGAAGAAGCTCGGCATCTCCGGCAAGTTCCAGATCGAGAACGAGATCGGGGTCGAGCGCTTCAACGAGCTGTGCCGCCAGAGCGTGTACGAGTACGTCGAGGACTGGGTCGCCTTCAGCGAGCGGATGGCGTTCTGGCAGGACTACGACAACGCGTACTGGACCCTGACCTCCGAATACATGCAGTCGGTCTGGTGGGCGCTCAGCGAGATGTGGAAGCAGAACCTCGTCTACAAGGGCTTTCGCGTGGCGCCGTACTGCTCACGCTGCGCGACGCCGCTGTCGAGTCACGAGCTCGCGCAGGGGTACCGCGACAACATCCCCGACCCCAGCGCGTTCATCAAGTTCCGCCTGAAGAACGACCCGACGACGTCGATCCTGGCCTGGACCACCACGCCGTGGACGCTGCCCGGCAACGTCGCGCTCGCGGTCGCGCCGGACGTCGTGTACATCAAGGTCAGGGAGGGCGACGAAAACCTCATCCTGGCCGAGCCGCGGCTGGCGGTGCTCAAAGAGCCGCCGCAGGTCCTGGAGCGGATGCTCGGGAGAGATCTGGTCGGCCTGGAGTACGAGCCGCTGTACCCATACTCGATCCCGGAGCAGGGTAAGGCGCACTACGTCGTCGACGCCGACTTCGTTTCGATCGACGAAGGCACCGGCGTGGTGCACACGTCGGCGCTGTACGGCGTCGACGACCTTCGCCTCTGTCAGGAGAAGGGGATCCCCTTCAAGCACACGGTCGGCCTCGACGGCAAGTTCCTTCCCTACGTGGAGAAGTTCGCGGGGCTGCACGTGAAGGAGGCGGACCCGCTGATCATCGACGACCTGAAAGCCAGGGGCTTGCTCTACAAGGCCGAGACGATCCTGCACACGTATCCGTTCTGCTGGCGCTGCGGCACTCCGCTCATCTACTACGCGCTCGACGCTTGGTACATCCGCACGACCGAGCGCAAAGCCGAGCTGGTCGCCAACAACAACGCGACCAACTGGGTGCCGGCGCACATCAAGACCGGACGCATGGGTGACTGGCTCGAGAACAACGTCGACTGGCAGTTCTCTCGGAGCCGCTACTGGGGCACGCCGGTGCCGATCTGGGTCTGTGAAGCATGTGACGAGAAGCGCTGCGTCAATTCGGCCGCCGAGATCGGCCTCGAGGACGACGCGGACCTTCACCGGCCGTACATCGACGCGGTCACGCTGCCGTGCGAGAAGTGCGGCGGCGTCATGCGGCGCGTGCCCGAGGTGATGGACACGTGGTTCGACTCGGGATCGATGCCCTTTGCCCAGCGTGGCCACCCACGCAAGGGCACCGAGATCTTCGCGCAGACGTTCCCGGCCGATTTCATCTCGGAGGCGGTCGACCAGACGCGCGGCTGGTTCTACACGCTCCTGGCGATCTCCACGCTCCTGTTCAAGCAGAACTCCTATCGCAACGTGATCTGCCTCGGCCACGTGGTCGACCCGACGGGCAAGAAGGCCTCCAAGTCGCGGGGCAACGTGCTCGACCCGAACTACCTCTTCGGCACGTTCGGGTCGGATGCCGTGCGCTGGTACTTCTACACGTCCACGCAGGTGGGCGAGAACTACCGGACAGGCGACGCCGTCTTGAAGGAGACGGTGCAGCAGTTCTTCATCCCGCTGTGGAACTGCTACTCCTTCTTCGTCACTTACGCGAGGCTCGACAACTTCGACGTCTCGCAGCCTCCGGTCCCCGAGGCCGAGCGCCACGTGCTCGACCGCTGGCTGCTGTCAAGGCTGAGCGGAGTCGAGCGGTCGGTCAACACGGGACTGGACGCGTACGACGCCGTGGAACCGGCGCGCCGCATCCAACGATTCGTCGACGACCTTTCCAACTGGTACATCAGGCGGTCTCGCCGGCGGTTCTGGAAGTCGCAATCCGACCGCGACAAGCTGGCCGCCTATCAGACGCTGTACGAGTCGCTGCGGGCGCTGTGCGGTCTGATGGCTCCGTTCACGCCCTTCATCGCCGACGCGATGTACCGGAACCTCTCGCACGGCGAGTCGGTGCATCTGTCCGATTTCCCGGAGAACGTGGGCGAGGAGGATTCGCAGGTCGAGGCCGACATGGCCCGGGCCCGGCAGGCGGTCGAGGCAGGCCTGGCCGCGCGAGACGCTGCCCGCCTCAGGGTGCGCCAGCCGCTGGCGGGCATCGAGCTTCCCGGCGATCCGCTGCCCGACGACATCGCCGCCATCGTGCGCGACGAGCTGAACGTGAAAATGCTCACCTTTGGCGCGCCCGAGACCAGGCTCGACACCGTGATCACAGAAGAGTTGAAGCTCGAGGGGCTGGCGCGCGAGGTCGTGCGGATCATCCAGGACCGGCGCAAGAAGCTCGGATTCAACGTGGAGGATCGCATCGAAACTCGCTATGAGGCCGACGGGTTGCAGGCGCGTGCCATCCAGCGGTATGAGGACTACATCAAGAACGAAACGCTTTCGGTTACGCTCGCGGCAGGCCGCGATGGCGGCTTCGACGGCGAGCAGATGATGCTGGAAGGAGAACAGATCTGGATCGGCCTCAAGCGAAAGCAGTAACGACCGGTCGGGTCCTGTTC
Source organism: Candidatus Limnocylindrales bacterium (assembly GCA_035473355.1). Classification (GTDB taxonomy): domain Bacteria; phylum Chloroflexota; class Dormibacteria; order Dormibacterales; family Dormibacteraceae; genus 40CM-4-65-16. The sequence continues at coordinate 7,478 of DATIOJ010000030.1, read as the reverse complement.
GTCGTCGTCGCGCTTGCCGTGTTCGTGCTCGACCGCATCACCAAGAGCATCGTCGCGGCCCAGATCACGTACGGCAGTGAGGTTCCCCTCATCGACCACGTCGTGGGCATCACCAATGTCCGGAACTCCGGCGCGGCCTTCGGCGTCGCCCCGGCCGGCGCGACGCTGTTCCTGCTCGCGTCGATCGTCGTCTCGATCGGGCTCATCGTCTACGTGGTCCGCAACCCCGGCACGCCGTGGAACGAGGCGCTCCTCGGTCTCATCCTGGGCGGGACGATGGGCAACGGCTATGACCGCATCGTCTACGGGACCGTGACCGACTTCGTTAACTTTCACTTCTGGCCGGTGTTCAACCTCGCCGATTCGGCGATCTCGATCGGCGTCGTGCTGATGATCGCCACCTACCTCGTACGGAGACCCGCAAGCTGACCGCCGCGGCAAGTGCGCCGCGGCTGGATCGTTTCCTGTCTGACAACGCCCCTGACCTGAGCCGGTCGGCCGCGGCGCGGCTGATCAAGGGACACCTGGTGCTGGTCAACGGGCACCCGGCCGACCCCGCCGATCGCGTGGCGGCGGGCGACGTTGTCGAGTTCGAGATCCCCGAGGCGTATGCCGTCGAGGTCGGGGCGGAGCAGATCCCGCTGGAGATCGTCTACGAGGATGAGGACATCGCGGTCATCGACAAGCCGGCCGGGATGGTCGTCCACCCGGCGCCCGGGCACTACACCGGAACCCTGGTCCACGCGCTCCTCGGCCGCGGCGGGGAGTGGTCGGCCGTCGGCGGCGCCGCACGACCGGGGATCGTGCACCGGCTCGACAAGGGAACATCCGGCCTGATCGTGGTCGCGCGCAACGATCTGAGCCACCGCTCGCTCTCGTCGCAGCTCAAGGACCGGACGCTGAGCCGGACCTACCTGGCCATCTCGCGCGGCCGGTTGAAGGACGACGCCGGCGAGCTGGAGGGACCGATCGGGCGTCACCCGCAGGAACGCAAGCGCATGGCCGTCGTGGCAGGCGGGCGGTTTGCCCGGACGCGGTACGAGGTCGTCGAGAGGAAGCGAACCCATACGCTTTTGCGCTGTGACCTCGACACCGGGCGCACGCACCAGATCCGGGTCCACCTGGCAGCTCTCGGCCACCCGGTGGCCGGCGACGGGGAGTACGGGGGGCGAGAGCCGGGGCTGGACCGTCCGATGCTCCACGCCTGGCGTCTGCGCCTGCGGCACCCGCGCACCGGCGCCGAGATGAGCTTCGAGACCGATCCACCGGTCGACTTCACCTCGTTCTGGAAGGGGGTGGAGTGAAGCGCGGCCTCCTGATCGTCATCTCGGGCCCTTCGGGTGTGGGCAAGGACACGCTGATCCGGCGCCTGCTCGAGCTCGACCGCAACCTGACCTATTCGGTCTCGGGCACGACACGCTCACCGCGACCCGGCGAAAGGCCGGACGAGAACTACACCTTCCTGACCCGCGACGAGTTCGAGAAGCTGGTCGCCGAAGGAGCATTTCTCGAGCACGCGAGCTACAACGGCAACCTTTACGGCACCTTCCGCGACCGGGTCGAGAAGGCGCGCGCGGCGGGACGCGACGTCGTGCTGAAGATCGACGTCCAGGGCGCCGAGCAGGTTCGCCACCTGGTGCACGACGGGATCTTCATCTTCGTGGTGGCACCTTCGGAGAAGGAGCTCGAGAGGAGGCAGGTCGAGCGCGGCAGCGAGTCGGAGCAGGACATGGCCGCCAGGCGCAGGATCGCGGAGAAGGAGTTGACCTACGCGGCGCACTACGACTTCGTCGTGACCAACGACGACATCGAGCGCGCAGCGAGCGAGATCCTCGCCGTGATTCGGCGCGCGCGCGAAGGGCAAACTTAGGGCCGTGCCGCTGGATCCGACCCCAATCCCCGACGAGCTCCGTGGCCTGCGCATCGCGCTACTTGTATCGGGCGGCATCGCGGCGTACAAGATCGTCGACCTGGCGTCGGCTCTGACCCAGGCGCGCTGCGAGGTCCGCGTCGCGATGACACCGTCTGCCATGCGCTTCGTCGGCCCGCCGACGTTCCAGGGCGTGACCGGCAACCCTGTTCTCACGGGATTGTGGCCGGCCGACGGGGCGGCCGAGCCGCACGTCTTCCTCGGCGACTGGGCCCAGGTGATCCTTGTCGCGCCGGCGACGGCCAACGTCGTCGGACGCATCGCGGGCGGCCGCTCGGACGACATCGTGACCGCGACTCTTCTCGCGGCTCGGTGTCCCGTGGTGATCGCGCCGGCGATGAACGACGCGATGTGGATCAAGCCGGCCGTGCAGGACAACGTGGCGGCGCTGCGCCGCCGAGGCTTCACCGTCGTCGAGCCTGAGAGCGGTCGCCTGGCAAGCGGTCATGAGGGCGCCGGCCGGCTCGCGAGCTCGGGAGCGATCCTCAACGCGATGGTGCATGCCGTTCGCTCGCGCTACGACTACGCCGCCCGTCACGTCGTGGTCACGGCCGGCGGTACGCGTGAGCCGATCGATCCGGTTCGCTTCATCAGCAACTACTCGAGCGGCAAGATGGGCTTCGCGCTTGCCGCCGCCGCGGCCGATCGCGGCGCGAAGGTGACGCTGATCAGCACCGCGAACCATCCCGACCATCACGGCGTCGCCGTGCAGCACGTGGACACGTCGTCGGAGATGCTGGCCGAGATGCGCTCCCAGCTGCGCGATGCTGACCTGCTGCTGATGGCGGCGGCGGTCGGGGACTTCCGGCCGGCAAGGACCGCCGCGCGCAAGATCCGGCGCGAGGAGGCGCCCAGCCTTTCGCTCGAGCTCGAGCCGATCCCCGACCTCATCGCGTCCCTTGCCGGCGACGAGTCGCTGGCGAACGTGTTTCGAATTGCTTTCGCGGCGGAAGACTCGGACCTCGACACGAAAGGGATCGAAAAGATGAAGCGAAAGGGAGTGCAGGCCATCGTCGCCAACGACATCTCGCGTCGGGACATCGGTTTCGGAAGCGACTACAACGCGGGCCTTCTACTGTTCGCGGACGGGTCTCGTTACGAGCTGGAGAAGGCGACCAAGCGTGAGATGTCGGACCGCATCCTCGACCTGGTGCTGCCCCACCTCACAAAGCGAGGTTAGTTGGCCCTCTACGCCGAGGTGGCGGATGACGGCGCGGGTGAGGACGGTTGTCCTCCCCCGCGGGACCCCCTCCTCCCACAGTGGTTGCTGGGTGGCGAATGGCAATCCACCCTGGAGACGGCCGGAGTGAATCCGGCCTGCAGCTCCACTTCGTTTAGCGGGAGGTAGGTTGGCCCTCTACGCCGAGGTGGCGGTCGAGGCCGCCCGCGGGAGCTCTCGCGAGACGTACACGTACGCGGTGCCTGACGGCGTCGACGTCGTGCCCGGTCACCGGGTCACGGTCCCGTTCGGACGGCGGAACACGTATGGGTTCGTCGTTTCGCTCGGCACCCAGCAGCCGGAGGTCGAAACCAAACCGATCGCAACCGCCGGCGCCGAACCGCTGTTGCTGCCCCACCAGGTCGAGCTGGCCAGGCTGGTTGCCGACCATTACTGGATCCCTGTCATCGAGGTCATCCGGGCGATGCTGCCACCGCGCGTGCGCAGCACGGGCCTGGCCGGTTCCGCCGCTTCGAGTCGCCAGTCGCGCCATTCGCGCCTGCTCGAGATGGCGACCGGCCCGACCGCGGTGATCCCGCCGTTCACGCTCACCGATGAGCAGAGGGAGGCGCTCGACGTGATCGGCGCCGACCCCGTCACCCTGCTCCACGGCGTGATCGCCAGCGGGAAGACGGAGGTCTACCTGACAGCTGCTGAGCGTGCGCTGGCCGAGGGTCTCCGCGTGCTCCTGCTCGTCCCGGAGATCTCACTCACGCCGCAGCTCGTGCAGCGCGTGCGGGCGCGTCTGAAGGCGCCGATCGCGGTCCTGCATTCGCAGCTCACCGAGCTCGAGCGCGCGCAGCAGTGGTGGCGCGCGCGGCGAGGCGAGGCGCAGGTTGTGCTGGGGAGCCGGTCCGCCGTCTTTGCCCCGATTCCGCGACTCGGCCTCATCTGTCTCGACGAGGAAGGCTCGGCCGCGTACAAGCAAGACCGCACGCCGCGCTACGAGGCGGGTTGGGTGGCGAGGCAGCTGGCCGGGGTGACGGGTGCGCGGCTGGTCATGGGCTCCGCGACGCCCAGCGTGGCGACCTACTACGAGGCGGCGAAGGGCGACGTCGCGCTGGCCACGATGACGCGGCGCGTGCGAGGCCGCGACGCGGAGGTCGAGCTCGTCGACATGCGTGACGAGGCGGCGGAGGGAAACCGCCGGCCGCTGTCGCGCCGCCTGGTCGAGGTGGTGACGAAGACGCTCGCCAACGAAGAGCAGACGATCCTCTATCTCAACCGGCGCGGCATGGCCACCTACGTGATGTGCCGCGACTGTGGGCGCTCGGTGCAGTGTCTCGGCTGTTCGGTCGCGCTCGTGCAGCACTCCGAAATTGATGGGTTGGTCTGCCACTACTGCGGCTACTCGCGCGCGATGCCGTCGGTGTGCGACTTCTGCGGCAGCCGCAACATCCGCGCGCTCGGCCTTGGCACGCAGCGCCTCGAGGGGATGGTGAAGCGAATGTGGCCGGAGGCTCGAGTGCTGCGCCTCGACAGCGACGTGGCGCGCGGACCTGACTCCTACCTGCGCGTGTGGGAAGAGTTCAGCGAACGCCGCGCGGACATCCTTGTCGGCACGCAGCTCGTCACGCGGGGCCTCGATCTGCCGGCCGTGACCTGCGTTGGCGTCGTCGACGCCGACCTGCCGCTCCACTTTCCGGACTATCGATCGGCGGAGAACACATTCGCGCTCGTGGCACAGGTCGCGGGCCGCGCGGGCCGCGACGGGCGGCCTTCGACCGTCATCGTGCAGACCAGCAATCCCGAGCACTACAGCCTCCGCTGCGCGGCGGCGGGCGATTACGAGGGGTTTTACGAGGCGGAGCTGCCGGCGCGGCAGGCGTTCGTGTTCCCGCCCTACGCGGAGCTTGCGGTGCTGACTCGAACCGACCGTGAGGATGCGCGGGCCGCGGCTGCGGCGCGCGAGACGGCCGAGGCCATCGCGGCCGGGATGCTGAAGGAGGGGATCGAAGGCATCCGCGTGATGGGTCCGTCGCCCGCCTTCATCCACCGCCTGCGCGGCGAGTATCGGTGGCAGGTCACACTGAAAGGCGATCGCCTCGAGCGGGTGCGGCATCTCGCGCCCCGGGGCAAGGGTTGGAGCTATGACGTCGATCCGGTCAGCTAGCCGCAAGAAAAGTTGAGAGACACCGCGGAGCGCAAGCGGGACGTGCTCGCCGCTCTCGAGGGGCAGGGCCACTACTGGCTCGTCACGGCCGAGGTGGGTGGACGCCCGCACGTGATCGGTGTGTCGGGATGGTGGGACGGCAGCCAGATCGTAGTGACGACCCTGGGCAGCAGCCGGACGGCCCGCAACATGGCGATGAACCCACAGGTCAAGCTGGCCCACGGCGACCCCTCGGACGCGATCGTCATCGAGGCCCAGATGATCGACAGCAGCGCGGTCGAGGACTCCACCGACCTCGCCCAGGGCTTTGAAAAAGCAATGGGCTGGGATCCTCGCGAGATGGGTGGATGGATGTTCTTCCGGCTCCGGCCAACTCGAATCCAGGCTTTCCGCGGTTACGACGAGATCAAGGGCCGAGACGTGATGCTCCGCTCCCGATGGGTCATCTAGCCGGGTTGGGTTTTCGCACCCCGCGGGTAGAATCGAGATCAGTGGTCAGACCGATCCTCACGTTCGAAAACCCTGTTTTGCGCGAGAAGGCCAAGAAGGTCACGCGCATCGACGCCTCGATCCAGCGCCTGCTCGACGATCTCGCCGAGACCATGCTGGCCGCGCCCGGAGCTGGGCTGGCCGCCAACCAGATCGGGGTTCCCCTGCGGGTCTGCGTGGTCAAGGGCGACGACAAGCAGATCTGGGGGCTTGTAAATCCCGAGGTTGTCAAGAAGGACGGCATCCAGGTCGGCTACGAGGGCTGCCTCAGCTACCCGGGCTGGGTCGGCGAGGTCCAACGGGCCGAGACGGTCGTGGTCAAGGGCCGCAACCGGCACGGCAAGGAGATCCGGGTCAAGTCGTCCGGCTTCACCGCTCGCGCTTTCCAGCACGAGCTCGACCACCTCGACGGCGTCCTGTTCACCGACAAGCTGACCAGCCTCGACACACTGCGCCGCGTCGAAGAGCTGGAGGGTGACGAGCGCGAAGAGGCCGTCGCCGCGGCCTCGGGATAACGGCCCTCTACAGGATCGTCTTCGCCGGCACCGCCGAATTCGCCGTGCCGTCGCTGCGGGCGCTCCATGCCGCGGGACACGAGATCCAGCTCGTGGTCACGCAGCCGGACCGGCCGGCCGGCCGGGGGATGAAGATGACGCCGCCGCCGGTCAAGATCGCGGCCCAGGAGCTCGGGCTGGCAGTCGATCAACCCGAGAACGTCCGCGACCCCCAGGCGATCGAGCAGATTCGAGCGCTGGCGCCGGATCTTCTCGTCGTGGTCGCCTACGGCCAGATCATCCCGCGCGCGGTCCTCGACATCCCGCGACTCGGAGCGCTCAACGTGCACGCCTCGCTCCTCCCGAGGTGGCGTGGCGCGGCGCCGGTCGCGCGTGCGATCCTCGCCGGCGACCTTGAAACCGGTGTCTCGATCATGAGGATGGACGAGCAGCTCGACCATGGACCGGTCCTCGCCGTTCGAGCGACGCCCATCGAGCAGGGCGAGGACGCGGCCCAGCTGACGCGACGCCTGGCCGGGATCGGCGCGCAGCTCCTGGTCGAGACGCTCGACCATCTCGATGATGTGCGCGGGATCGACCAGGACGACAAGCTGGCCACGCCGGCGCCCAAGCTCACGAAGGAGGAGGGCGACCTGGATTGGTCGATGGACGCCGGTGAGATCGACCAGCGCGTGCGCGCGCTGCAGCCGTGGCCGGGCGCCACTCTTCCGACGGCGAGGGGGCGGGTGAAGATCCTGCGCGGGCACGTCGAGGGCGATCGCTACGTGCCCGACCTCGTTCAGCTGCCCGGCAAGAAGCCGGCCCCGGCGAAGCAGGTGCTCGCCGATGCCTGACCGAGAGGAAAGGGAGCGAGACGTTGCGGTCAACCGCCGCGCGTACCACGACTACTTCATCGACGAGAAGTACGAGGCAGGCGTGATGCTGACGGGGACCGAGATCAAGTCGGTGCGCAACGGCCGTGCGAACCTGCGCGACGGTTTCGTGCGCATCGACAACAGCGAGGCCTGGCTGGAAAACGTGCACATCTCTCCGTACGCGCAGGGCAACGTGATGAACCAGGAGCCTCTGCGGGCCCGCAAGCTGCTGCTCCACCGCAAGGAGATCGCGAGCCTGATCGGCAAGGTGAAGCAGAAGGGCTACACGGTGATCCCGCTGCGCATCTACATCGCCCGGAATCGGGCCAAGGTCGAGATCGGGCTCGCGCGCGGGAAG
>DATIOJ010000029.1:0-49789 GCA_035473355.1 Candidatus Limnocylindrales bacterium | reverse complement strand
GATGTTGTCCGGCTTCAGGTCGCGGTGGACGACCTGGAAGTCGTGCGCGACGCCGACCGCAGAAAGCAATTGCTGAATGAGGTCGACCGACACGTCGACGCTGAAGCGGCCGTACTCGTCCAGCCACGAACGCATCGACCGACCGTCGACCCACTCCATGACGATGAAGAGCACAGGGCCGTCCTCATCGAAGTCGTAGACGCGGACGATGCCAGGGTGGTTGAGGGCGGCCACGGTCGCCGCCTCGCGGTGGAATCGCTGCCGGAACGCCGGGTCCTGGGAGTACTGGTCCGAAAGCACCTTGATTGCGACCGGGATCTCGAGGCGCGGATGAGTCGAGCGGTAGACCACTCCCATCGCACCTCGACCGAGCTCTGCCTCGATCGGGTACCGCCCCAGCTGTGTTGTGCTCACCTTCGCGTCTATGGGCATGGAAGTATGCCCGACCGAACGGCTTTCCCCGCCCCCATAGGGGTGCGGAGAGAGGCTAGGAGAAGACGCTCAGCGGCAGGTAGAACGAAACTCCCCAGTTGGGCTGATCGACGATCTGGCTGATGCGCAGATCGCCCGCCAGGCTGCACAGGATGTACGCGTCTTCCCGGCTCAACCCGTGGTCTGCCTGCAGCCAGTCGATGGTGTAGCGGACGGCGTTGCGAGCGTTCTCCATGAGGTCGGGACCCAGGGCGCCGACCGAGTGGTAGCCCGCAGCGTCGCTCCGCGGCTGAAGCGGAGCGGCTGGAGTCACAAAGTGGTAGCTCCAGGGGCGTGGCGAGCCGCCCTTGACCACTCCAAAGCGGAGTGCAAACGTCATCGGGCATTCGATCCCGGTAACGCAAACTTCGCCATCTCCCTGCGCGGCGTGGCAATCGCCGGCGGAGAACATCGCGCCGGGCACGAAAACCGGCAGATAAAGCTTCGTCCCGGCGGTCAGGTGGCGGGTGTCGATGTTGCCCGCGCCCTTGGTCGGGGGAAGGACGTCGTGCGGTCCGGACTCGTCGGTCGCCACGCCCATCGTGCCGCAGAAGGGCGCGATCGGGATGTGGACGTCGTGGCGCAGCTCGGCCGACGTGCGGTCGCCGAGGTCGAAGTAACGCACATACGGCTCGGGAAAATCCGACGCGAGCAGCCCCAGGCCGGGGAGCAGGGCGGTCCAGCCCCACGAGCCCGGCTTCAGCTCGAGGATCTCCACCTCAAGCGCATCGCCGGGCTCGGCGCCGCGCACGAAGACGGGTCCGCCCAGCGGGTAGAGACGATCGAAGTTCAGCTCGCCGAGGCGCGCCGCGGGGTCGCCCTTCTTCAGCTGGCCCGCGGTGACCTCTTCGGTGTCGAAGTGGACGATGTCGCCCGGGTCGATGTGAACCGCCGGCTCCAGGCCGTTGTCCCACTTGAAGTGGAACTTGTCGCGTCCAATCTTGTGCTCGCGCACCCCTGCCCTCAAGCTCACTTGCGAGCGCCCTCCTTGACTCCTTCCTTTTCCTTTTCCTTGATCGGCTCCGCGCTCGCGCGCAGCACCTTCTTGTCGAACTTGCCGACCGACGTCTTCGGGACCTCGTCGATGAACCGGACCTCGTCCGGCACCCACCACTTGGCGACCTTGTCGCGCAGGAAGTCGAGCACCTCCTGCTGCGTCACCTTGCCCTTGAACTCGGGCTTCGGCACGGCGTAGACGACCGGCCGCTCGTCCCACCTGGAGTGCGGCAGGCCGATCACGGCCGCCTCGAGGATCTTCGGGTGGGACATCACAGCGTTCTCCAGCTCGACGGAAGAGATCCATTCGCCGCCCGACTTGATCACGTCCTTGGTCCGGTCGACGATGACGATGTAGCCGTCAGGGGTGATCTTGGCCACGTCGCCGGTGCGGAACCACCCGTCCTCGGTGAGCTTGTCCGGGTCGTATCCGTTGTGGTAGCCGCGGGCGATCCAGGGCCCGCGGACCTGGATCTCGCCGAACGCGACGCCGTCCCAGGGCAGCTCCTCACCCGAGGCCGGGTCGCTGATCCTGATCTCGACACCTGGCGCGACGCGGCCCTGGGTCAGGCGCAGCCTCAACTCGTCCTCCGGCTTGGTCCCAGAAGCCACCCGGGCGACGCTGCCCAGCGGCGACGTCTCGGTCATGCCCCAGGCATGCAGGATCCGCAACCCCAGCGCGTCCATCGCCTCCATCAGCGCGCTGGGCACCGCCGACCCGCCGCAGACCACCGTGCGTACCTTGGGCAGCCGCTTGCCGCTCTCCTTCAAGTACGTTGCCAGGGCGATCCAGACCGTCGGCACGCCGGCCAGGAACGTCACCTCCTCCTGCTCGGCCAGCTCGACGATCGACTTCGGGTCGGCGGAGAACCGGCCGCCGAAGACCACCTTGGAGCCTGCCATGCCGGCGGCGTAGGGGAGGCCCCAGCTGTTGGCGTGGAACATCGGCACGACTGGGAGAAGCGAGTCGCCCTCGGTCAGGCCGAGGTTGTCTCCCTGGAGCACGCCCATCGTGTGGATGAACTGCGAGCGCTGGGAGTAGACGACGCCCTTGGGGTTGCCGGTCGTGCCGGACGTGTAGCACATGGCCGCCGCCATTCGCTCTGACAGCTTCGGCCACGGGTAGCTCTCGCTCTCGGCGGCAAGCAGGGTCTCGTAGTCGTGCATCTGGGGCAGGCCGTCGGCCGCCGGGGCGGCCCCTTCTGCCATCAGGACGATGGTCTGGATGCTCGGGATCTTGCCCAGCAGCGGCTTCAAAAGCGGAAGTAGCGACTGATCGACAAATAAAACCTTGTCTTCCGCGTCATTGATGATGAATTCGAGATGCTGGGGAAACAAACGAAGGTTCAGCGTGTGCAGGACGGCGCCCATGCAGGGCACCGCGTAGTACAGCTCGAGGTGCCGGTTGTTGTTCCAGGCGAGCGTTGCGACGCGATCGCCGGGTTTGACGCCGAGCCGCTTCAGCGCCCCGGCAAGTCGATTGATGCGCGGCACCATTTCGCCATAGGTCGTGCGGTGGACGCCGTCATCGCGCTTCGTCACTACCTCTTTCTTCTGGTGCAGTCGCTCAATCCGCCACAGGACGTGCTGCAGAGTGAGCTCGTAGTCCTGCATCAAGCCTTCCACGGCCGCCACCTCCACCTTTCCTTACCCCAGAGGCAGGTTATGACCGCTCGATGGTAAGCCCGGCGGGGGTAGGATGCACACCCGTGTCTTCACCGGGTCGGGCCGACCTGCACATGCACACGACCGCGAGCGATGGTTGGCCGGAGCCCCATGAGCTGGTCGATCACGCGCGTGCCACAGGTCTGGATGTGATCGCGGTTACAGATCACGACACGATCGAGGGAGCGCTCCGCGCGGCCGAGCACGCTGCCGCGCGATCGAAGGTGCACGTGGTCATCGGCGAAGAGGTCTCGAGCCGCGATGGTCACATCGTCGGGCTGTTTCTCGAGCGGCCGATCCGACCCGGGATGTCGGCCGCGGCAACGGTCAACGCGATCCACGAACAGGATGGACTCGCGGTCGCGGTGCATCCGTTCTGGCGGACGCAGCGGCACACGTCGGGCCGGGTTGTTCATGGCGTGGGTTGGCTGGCGGCGGAGCTCGACTTCGACGCGATCGAGGTTGAGAACGCCACGCCCGGCTTCTACGTCTTCAATCAGATGGCGCGCCGGTTGAACCTCGGCGTCGGGTCCGCCGAGCTCGGGGGTTCAGACGCACACATCCTTGACGCGGTCGGACGAGCGTTCACCGAGTTTTCGGGGCGAACGCCCAAGGCGCTGCGCATGGCGATCGAGAAGGGCACGACCAGTGCGGGGCGGCGACGCTACCGCGCGATGGGTTTGATGCGGTACGCCGCGTGGGGACTTAACCACGAGAGGTACGTGGCGGTAGTCTGAGTCCTCCCCCATTCGCCGGGGGGAGCGCGAAACGGTCCGCGACGCCCGCTTAGCTCAGTGGACCAGAGCATCTGTCTTCGGAACAGAGGGCCGGGGGTTCGAATCCCTCAGCGGGCACTTTTTTGATTGCCGCGGACGTCGGCCTAGAGCATCCCCTCGACCATCTGATCGAGCCGCTCGGCCTGGAGGTGGATGTCGGCGGCCAGCCGGCGTACGTCCTCGTCGTAGGAACGGTCCGCGTCCTTTACCTGCTCGCTCAAGTGCTGAATCCCGACCAAGGCTGTCTTGAACTCACGGTTCAGTGTTGCGCGGGCTGTCTCGATGTCGGTCAGCATCTCCAGGAATTCCTTGCGCTCGATGATCATGTTCACCGTCAGGAGGATCGCGAGCGCAGCGGTCAGTGACGACATGAACAGATCGATGTCGTGCCCCGACAGCGATGAATACACGTCGCCGGCCGAGGCCAGGAGCAGCGTCATCCAGGGCAGGGCGAGCTGCCACAGGTCGAGGGGAGCCTGCTCGGTCGCGACCCTCGGCGCTGCGGATGGATACGTGGCGGCCAGAGCGATCAGCAGGAAACCCGCAAACCACCCTGTGTCGAGAATGTTGCCGACCGCGCCGAACGCACCCTGGGCGTTGAGGTAAGCGAAGGCGCTGTCAGCGATCGAGTAGAGGGCGACACCGGCCAGGAGGAAAGCCATCCTTCCCGCCTGCTGCTGGCGCGCGCGCCGGATGGCAAGTATGAGGATGGTGCCGATCACGATGTCGCTGACCGGGTAGGCGAGGTCGAGGATCCTGGTGGGGCTGTTGGACTCCCACACCAAACGCAGGCCGAACGCCCACGCGGTCGACGTCAGGGCGAGCGAGACGATGACCCCGTCGAACCAGACGCGCCAGCGTGACGACGTCCCCCTCGGGGCGCTCCAGAACGATCGAATGCCCCCGATGGCGAACGGAACCGCCGCGAGGAATCCGGCGTCAGCCAGCGACGGGTACGGAACAGCAACCTGCATGCCGACTTCGTAGACGGACCACACCACCTCACCCGCCGCCCACAGCCCGGTCGAGATGCTCATGAGCGTCCAGCCCAGCCGGTCTTTCCCCACGGCGCGGGTTGCTGCCCACGCGCAGGCGCCGGAGGCGATCGCAGCGGCGACGGCCTCGCCGATGTCGTCCACGGCCGTGACGCCGCGCCGGCCGAGGAGCAGGAAACGGATGTCGAGCGCATAAGCAATGGAGACGAGCGCGATGATCGCGACGGCGACGGCAAAGCGCCTCTGCCGCTTGTCCAAAGCTGCCCAGATGCTCACTTGACGAGCGAAAGTTAAGCAGCAGGCAGTGCGAATTCATCCCCCTAACCGATCGCGGATCGCGATACCGGACCTGGCGATGGCGGAGGCACCGACCTCTCGGTAAAATCAACCGGCCAAAGCCGGGCGGCTGGCGGAACTGGTAGACGCGCACGTTTGAGGGGCGTGTGGAGTAATCCATCCGGGTTCGAGTCCCGGGTCGCCCACCATGGTTTCCGTAACGCGAACCGGGGTCGACGGAAGCCGGAAGGTCGGGATGATGCTGTCGCGGCTTTCGACCCTGACCTCGACGATGAGCTCTTTGAGCAGCGCCTTGCGCTGACCAGGGGTTCCGCGGAGCAGCGCGTCGCGGACCGCCTCTTCCGCGCTTCGCACTGCTTCCTTGCTTGGCGCCTCAACCGAGCTTGCGGCTTCCGGAGTTCTGGGAAGTCGTCGATTACATCCTCGTGAGTGATCCAGAGATCCGCTCACACGTATACGGAAAGGCGGGGTAACGATGCCCCGTATTGATGTGCCGAGGCTGATCGGGCCGCCCTGGACAGTGACACGGCGCGGCGAGGTGGGCGGCGGCGCCGACCCTGGGCAACTGATACATGCCTACGGGGATTTTGTACCCGATGAGCGCGCGCACCGTGCAGCAAGGCAGATCGTGGGTGCAACGATCGTTGGGGGGTGGTTCGCGTTACGGAAACTACGGTCCACTTCAATTCGCGAGGTTTTCCATAACGCGAACCGCCAAGTCTCAGCAAGTTCCGGAGTACTCTGCCTGCGCGTCATCATGCAGGACTTCGACCCGGTCACATTCAAGGAAACCACGCGTCAGCAGTGGCAGAATGCCGCGCCCGCCTGGCACAGTTGGACTCCGACCCTTCATGCCTGGCTGAACCCGGTTACCGAAGTCATGCTCGACCTGGCGAAGCTGAAGGCAGGCGACCGTGTCCTCGACTTGGCAGCCGGCGCTGGGGAGCCCGCGTTATCGGCCGCGCAACGAGTCGGCCCGTCAGGCTACGTCCTGGCCACGGACATCTCGGTCAACATCCTGGAATTCGCCGCGCAGGCTGCTCGGGACCGGGGCTTGACCAATGTCGAGACTCGGGTCATGGATGGCGAGAAGCCGAACCTGCCCGATGCCACGTTTGACGCCGTGCTCTCACGACTTGGGTTGATCTACTTTCCTGACCGAGAGGGCGCGTTGCGCTCAGCTCACCGCATGCTCAAAACCGGTGGCCGCGCGGTGATTGCCAGCTTCTCTACTCCCGAACGGAACGGCTTCTTCTCGATTCCCATCTCGGTGATCCGCCGGCGTGCCCGATTGGCTCCTCCCGCCCCTGGATTACCGGGACCATTCAGCCTGGGCGCCCCTGGAGTGATGGAAGAGACGTTTCGACGCGCTGGCTTCGCCAACCCAACCGCAAAGACGGTGGTGACGCCATTGCGGCTTCCGTCCGCTGGCGAGTGCGTCCGCTTCGAACGCGAGTCGTTTGGCGCGCTGCAGCAGATGCTGGCCGTCCTCCCCGACGCCGAGCAGGATGCAGCTTGGGCTGAGATCGAGCACGAGTTGCGCGCTTTCCAGGAGGATTCTGGATTCGAGGCGGAGACCGAACTTGTCGTTGGGGCGGCTACAAAGTAATCCTTTGTGCCGGACGCAATGGTGGTCGGCAATCTGAGGCCAACCGGCCGAGATCATCACGATCGACCATCGCGCAATCGTCTGTGCAGGGGCTAGGCGAGGCTGATCCTGCGCCCCGCGACTTCCATCCGGTTCGCGTTACGGAAACTACGGCCCCACCACTAGTATATGCGATCCGTAATGCAGGGATCCGCTTCATCGTATATACTAAGTGACAGTGGATGCGAGGCCGGTGGTATGGGAGGCGTCGAACCGCCGCCACCTGCTGGATGAGCATCCAGAGCGAGGGCTGAGCCGCGAGGAGGTCGACGAAGCCATGAATGACGCCGACCGCATCGAGTCCACCGAGGTCCGTTCGGGCGTGACCTATCACACCGTCGTTGGCGCAACTCTGAAGGGTCGATTGCTAGTCGCAGTGTGGGTCGACCACCCGTCCGGCCGCTTCCCCGTCCATGCGCGCCAGGCCGGCCGACGTGCGGCGAGGAGGTACTACCGATGAGTACGGCCACAAAGTGGACTGATCCGTTCGAGGACATGTCCGATGAAGAGTTCGATGAGCACGTCGATGCACTGTTTTCGGAGCGGCCGCGAACGGTCGCTGTCTCTCTTCGCGTTCCAAACGATCTGCTTGAGCGGCTTAAGAGGCAGGCGAAGCGAGCCGGCGTTCCATACCAGACGCTTATGAAGTCGGTGCTCGAGTCAGCCGTGGCTCGCCTTGAGCGCCGTGAGCCCTCGCGCGAACCTCGGGCACACCGAGGCTGATTAGCCGACCCATCACAGTCGGCTGGTTCGCGTGACGGAAACTACAGCCCACTCCAATTGGACGGCCTTTTCCATAACGCGAACCGGCGCGCTGAGTACCATTACCTAGCGCCCAAAAAGCTCGTCAACTCCACTGCATCACCGCCCAGGCGGTTTCCCACGTGCGTTGCTCCAAGTCTTGTTCTCGCATCGAGAAATAGAGCCGTCCGTAGACTCCCCACATCATTCCGATCGACTCGTCAGAATCGAACTGGGCCACCAAGCGCCAGGTTGCCCGTCGCCTTAGCACGGCCTCAGTCGATTCGAGTTGGTACACGGCGAGGTCGCCGGCGTCCACCCCGTTTGAGGCGAGCTGAGCCGCTATCGGCGGATCGCGCTGGATCGCATCCGGCCAGCCGCCTACCCGATGGATCGATAGCTGACGGCCGGCACCATGCGTCGCCCTGAGCTCATCCAGGACCGACTCGTACGCGTCGGCTTCGATCGGGTTGAGCTCCAGATTCTCAACGTCCACAGAGTCACCCTGTGGAAGCGTCAAATCGCCAGTCGGGTTCAGCGCCACTTCCGGGAAACCGAGAGTGCCCGGCGGCGAACTGACGACACTGATCGGTTCGCGTGAGTAACTGATCGCCCACCGTTGGCGATCGCTAGATTGGTAGCCGCTCGGCTGGTCTCGGGCCGCATAGAAAAAGCCAAGAACTCCCGTCGCAGGAAGCGCACCGAGCTCGGATACTTTTCTGATTTCCGCCAGGTCGACCTGGCCGACGAATGCCAGCGGCTCGCCGCTCGGGTCGAGCGGCCAGCGGAAGTCAGGGCCGACCAGCGGTGAGCCACCCAGACGGGTGACTCCGGAAAGTCCAGACGACCGGACCAGACGCGCAGAGGGCCGTGCAAGGTTGACTATGCGATCCCAGACGCGCCCCAGCGAAGGATCGCGCAAGCCATCGAGCGCTTGGTGAGCAAGCGAGGCGCTGGGCTCCTTTGCAAATCGCGTTTCGAACTCACGCATCCCGCACCATCATTTTGCCCGCGGAATACCTGCCGCGGAGGCTGATCGGCCCAGCGGTCACCGTCGGTTGGTTCGCGTTACGGAAACTACAGCCCACCACAAAACAACCGAGTATTTCCTTCCGCATCTCGGCGAACATGGTGCCGATGGACGCTCTGCGCGGTAAGGTCGCCGTCGTCACCGGCGCGACCCGGGGTATCGGCAAGGGAATCGCAGTCGGCCTCGGAGAAGCGGGCGCCACGGTCTACGTAACGGGCAGATCGACGCGAGAGGACGGAGGAAGCCTGCCCGGAACCATCGACGAAACTGCCATCGCAGTGACGAAACTCGGCGGAGTCGGCATCGCGGTTCGCTGCGACCATCGGATGGACGGCGACGTTGAGGCCGTTTTCCAGCGGGTTCGCCGCGAGTCTGGACGGCTCGACTTCCTGGTCAACAACGCTTTCGCCTCTCCGGAACAGCGCGTGCTGTGGAGCGGCCTGCCTTTCTGGCAGCTCCCGATCTCGATGTGGGACGACCTCGTTGCGGTCGGCCTCCGCTCTAACTTCGTCGCCAGCCGTTTCGCCGTGCCGCTAATGCTTGAACACGGCGAGGGAGTGATAGTCAACGTGTCCTCGCACGCCGCGGCCAGCGTGAAACCTGTGGGATCCAAGAGAACGGTTCCTTACTCGGTGGTCAAGGCGGCGCTCCACCGGCTGACCGCCGATATGGCCACCGAGCTGCGCGGCGCCGGCGTTGCGGTGGTCGGCCTATGGCCGCCCGCCACGAAGACGGAAGGTGTGCTCGCGCAACAGGATGTGTGGGGCGACCTCAGTGACTGGAACTCTCCGCTGTTTACGGGTCGGGTGCTGGCGTCTTTCCTGGCCCAGGAGGACGCGTTCGCCCGGACCGGCGAAGCGCTGGAAGTTGAAGAGCTCGCCAAACAGTTGGGCATTGTGGATCCGGCCACGTAACGCCCGGCCCGACGGTCGGCGTCGCCATGTCGATTCCTCTCCTCTTTATTCGTCGTCCTGGATGCAACCAGTAATCGAGAGAGGAGAAATCACATGGCGAAGTACATCTTTCTGCAGTACGTCGACGAGTCCAAGACGCCGCCCCCTGGATCGGCGGAGATGCAGGCTGTGGTCGACGCGTTCGCGACCTACCTCGAGGAGCTCAAGACGGCAGGCGCCTTCCTGGACGGCGATCCCTGCCAGCCTTCGGCCGCAACCTTCAGCGTCGAGGCGCACAACGGCCACGCGAAGACGAATGACGGCCCGATGTACGCGGCCTCGCCCTGGCTCAACGGCTACTTCGTGCTCGACTGCAAGGATCGCGCCGACGCAGCTTCGTGGGCGGCCAGGAATCCAGCCGCGCGCATGGGCACGGTCGAGGTTCATCCGATCCTGAAGCTCTAGCCGTACTCCTGGACCGCCGGCTCCGCGTCACATTGGCGTAGTCGCCGAATCGAGAGGATCAGGCGGTCCAGACCGTCAAACTAAGCGGGTGCCCGAGGCCGAGTACCTCGACCCCAAGACGCAGTTCCGCCAGCTCTACGACCAGGAGTTCACCTCGGTCTTCCGGTCCATCCGCGCCGTGGTGCTGGACTCCGCCGCGGCCGAGGACCTGACGCAGGAGACGTTCGTACGCGCCTACCGGGCCCGCGCCCGCTACACGCCGACCGCCCCACCGGGTGCCTGGCTTCGGCGGATCGGCATCAATCTCGCCATCTCCCACCTCCGCCGGCAGAAGCTGGCCCGGTTCCTACCCGCCCGGCTCTACGTCGCGCCCGACCGCCGCGACTATGACCGGGCCGAGGCCCGCAACGTCGTGGACAAGGCCCTCGAAGCCCTCAGCCCGAAGCTCAGGGCGGCCATCGTCCTCCACTATTACGAGGGCTTGACCCGCGAGGAGATCGCCGAGGTGCTCGGCGTTCCGGCCGGGACGGTGGCTTCGCGGATCGCCAAGGCGGTGGCGATCATGAGAAAAAACATGGGAAGCGATCAGCAGGGCGAGACCGAGCGTTCGAGAAGTGAAGGTGCCCTACGTGGAAGATAAAACCACTCAGGGAGGGCAAAACGCACCCTCCGAGACAGACGTCAGCCGGATGATCCGGGCAGAGGTGGAAACCTGGAAGCCCCGGCGTGGCCCGGACTGGTCGGACATGATGATCCGTCTTGCCGCCGCCGGGCCGTCGCCGTGGGTGATCTACATGACGGCGAGCGCGGCGCTGGTCGTCATCCTGGTGACCGCGTTCCTCGTCGGCTCATGGCTCCAGATCGGGGCCTTCGCACCCCAGCCGATCTCGACCCACGTCCACTAACTAGAGGAACTCGATCTCCTCGTAGCCGCCCTTTCGCCGTGCCGCCGCGACCACCACGGAGGCCGTCGCCACGTCCCACAGCGCCAGCCCGTGGGACTCGAACAGGGTGATCCCTGGTCGCTCCGGGCGCTCCCATCGACCCGCGACCACCGCCGCGAGCTCGACGGCCTGGCTCCAGTCGAACTTCCCGGCTTCGTGCGCCTGGATGAGATCGCCGCTCTCCAGCTGCGCCGCCGCCAGCTGGTCGACGACCACCGTCTGAGCCCTCTCGACCAGCTCGATCGGCAGCTCCGCGCGGTTGCGGAAGTTGGAGCCGACCGCCGCCACCATGGCGTCCGGCTCCACCCACCCAGCCTCGATGACCGGCGTGTGGCTCGTGGTGACGGTGACCACGACGTTGGCGCCGCGGACCGCCGCCTCGGCGGTCTCGGCGGAGACGGTCCGCACCCCGAGCTGCTCCTCCTGCTCGGCGGCGAAGATCGCGCGCTTCTCGGCGTTGCGGCTGTACACGCGCAGCTCTTCCATCTCCAGGACGCGTGACAGGGCCAGGGCCTGGGTCGCCGCCTGCCAGCCCGTGCCGATCAGCGCGACTGTGGCCGCGCCCGGAAGTCGCAGTGCCTTCGCGGCCACGGCCGTCGCCGCCCCGGTCCGGTACGCCCCCATGAAGTCCGACTCGATCAGCGCCTCGAGCGAGCCGTCGAGCCCGAAGAGCACGACAAGGAAGCGGACGTGGCCGTTGGACACGGTGTACGCCTTGAGCCCGCTGCAGTTCCGGCCGGGATAGGCCGCGAACATCACGTTGAGGAGCCCGCCCGGGAAGAAGGCGCGGCGGCGGGGCTCGTTGTGCGCATCGCCCTCGTCCAGCTCCCGCATGGCGGCCTCGACGGCCGCGATCACCTCGTCCATCTCGATCAGGTCTTGAACGTCGTTCTCGCGCAGGACAAGCGCCATCAGAGTGTCACGCCCCCGATGTTTCTCGCCCCTCCGTGTCCTGGGCGGCCGGGCGTCTTCGACGCTGAAGCCTGCGTCAAGGGCCCCGGCGCTTCCTCGTCACGCACCTTAAGGTGCGCTCCTCGTTGCGCCACCCTTTCCTTGGCTCCGGCCGCCGATGCCGCGGAGGCGCTTCGCAACACAGGGTCGTGACACTCCAGGGAGAATAACGGGCCTATGAGCTCCCGCCCGCTCAACGTCGGCCTGATCGGCCTGGGCACAGTCGGTTCGCAGGTGGCGGACCGGATGCTGTCGTGGGGTCCGCAGCTCTCGCGGCGCGCCGGCGTCGAGCTCTGTCTCAAGCGAGTCCTGGTGCGCGACCTCAGCAAGCGCCGCTCGATCGAAATCTCGCCCGATCTGCTCACCACTGACGCGGCGCAGATTCTCGACGACCCGACGGTCGAAGTCTTGATCGAGGTCGCCGGTGGTGACGAGCCGATGCGGTCCTACCTCGAGCAGGCGATCCATGCCGGCAAGCACGTGATCACCGCCAACAAGGTCGTGATGGCGAAGCACGGTCCCGAGCTTCTCGATCTGGCCGCCGAGAGGAACGTCGACGTCTACTTCGAAGCCGCGGTCGGGGGCGGCATCCCGCTGATCAGCGCGTTCCGGACCGACCTGCAGGCCAACCGCATCGAGCGCGTGTCGGCTGTCATCAACGGGACCACGAACTACGTGTTGGGCCGGATGGCATCGGCCGGCATCGTCATGGCCGACGCGATCCGTGAGGCGCAGGACGCGGGCTACGCCGAAGCCGATCCGACCGACGACGTCGGCGGTTACGACGCGACCTACAAGCTGGCCATCCTCGCCTCTATCGCCTACGAGATCAAGGTCCGTCCGGACGAGATCTACCGCGAGGGCATCGAAGGCATCGAGCCGGTCGACTTCAAGTACGCGCGGGAGCTGGGCTACGCGATCAAGCTCATCGCGCACACGCAGCGCCACCCCGGCCGCGTGGAGGCGCGCGTTCATCCGTCGATGATTCCTCTTGATCATCCCCTCGCTCGTGTCGAGGGCGCGGAGAACGCAGTGTTCATCGAAGGCGACCTCGTGGGCCAGGTGCTGCTCGTGGGCCAGGGTGCGGGCGGCAGGCCTACCGCGTCGGCGGTGGTCGGCGACCTGATCGACCTCGCCCGATCGATCCGGCGCGGCGTGCAGAGCCGTCCCTCCTTCACGTTCGACGACCGGATCGGCGTGATCTCCATCGGCGAGGTGAAGACGCGAGCCTATTACCGGATCCGCGTCGACGACAAGACCGGCGTCCTCGCCGCGATCGGACAGGTCTTTGCGGAGGAGGGCGTGAGCATCTCCAGCTTCATTCAGAAGGACGCGTGGTCGCACGACCGCACGGTCGAGCTCGTGGTCACGACGCATCCATCGCTCGACGCCAGCCTGCAGAAGGCGCGCGAGCGGATGGCGCAGCTCGAGCCCGTCCACGCCGTGTCCGCGTTCCTTCGCGTCTTCTAATCAGGTAATCGCGACATGGGCGTCATCGCGCGCTATCGCGAGCACCTGCCCGTCGGGCCGAGGACGCCCGAGGTCGACCTGCATGAGGGCTCGACCCCGCTCGTGCCCAGCCGGAACATCGGGCGCGCGCTTGGGCTCGAGCACCTGTACTTCAAGTACGAAGGCTTGAACCCCACAGGCTCGTTCAAGGACCGGGGAATGGTCGTGGCGGTCGCGAAGGCGCTGGAGGCAGGCAGCCGGGTGGTGATGTGCGCCTCGACGGGCAACACCTCCGCCTCGATGGCCGCCTACGCCGCGCGCACCGGTCTGCGCGCCATCGTCGTGGTCCCTTCCGGCGAAATCGCGCTGAACAAGCTGTCGCAAGCGCTGATGTACGGGGCCAAGGTCGTGGCGCTGAAAGGAAACTTCGACCACGCACTCGACACCGTCCGCGAGCTGACGAGCCACTACCCTGTCGCGCTCATGAACTCCGTGAACCCCGACCGCATCGAGGGCCAGAAGACGGCCGCCTTCGAGATCGCGGATGACCTCGGCGACGCGCCGGACTACCTGATCCTGCCGGTGGGCAACGCGGGCAACATCACCGCGTACTGGAAGGGATTTCGGGAGTATCACGCCGCCGGCCGCGCACGACGCCTGCCGCGGATGGTCGGCGCCCAGGCCGAGGGCGCGGCGCCGATCGTGAACGGTGCGCCCGTGACCGATCCGAAGACGGTCGCGTCGGCGATCCGGATCGGCAACCCGGCCTCCTGGGAGGGCGCGACCTCGGCTCGTGACGAGTCGGGCGGGGTCATCGCGGCGGTCACCGACACCGAGATCCTGTCGGCGCAGATTCGGCTGGCCAATAGCGAGGGCCTCTTCGCCGAGCCGGCATCGGCGGCGCCGCTCGCCCTTCTGTTCCGCCTCGTCCGTGAGGGAAGGATCGAGAAGGGCTTCACGACGGTGGTGGTGCTGACCGGTTCGGGCCTCAAGGATCCCGACGCCGCCCTGAAAAACGTCGAGCCGCCCATAGAAATGGACGGAGACGCGCGCACACTCGCTAAGGTCTTGAAGCTGTGAATCCCTCGGTTAGTCCGGACAATCCGCGCTTCTCGCGACTGATAACCCCGGTTAGTCCGGACTATCCGGGGGGGTGCTGAGCGGCAGATGCGCATAAAGGTCCCAGCCTCGATCGCCAACATCGGCCCCGGCTTCGACTGCATGGCGATGGCGATCGACCTGTGGCTCGAGGTCGAGGCGAGCGAGGCCGACCGGCCGGCCTGGGACTACGAGGGCGAAGGCGCCGACTACCTCTACGCGCATGAGAATCCATTCACCCGCCTGAGCATGAAGGGCCGCGTCCGCAGCGAGATCCCGATGGGAGTCGGCCTCGGCAGCAGCGCGGCGTCGCGACTGGCCGCATCCGCGCTCAGCAGCCCGTGGGACGTGAAGAGTCACGTCGTCGACGCGGGCGGCGACGAGGGCCACTTCGACAACGTTGCCGCGTCGGCTTCCGGCGGCATCCGCGTCGTCTCGGAGAAGGTCGACGAGAAGCTGCCGAATCCCGGCTGGGGGATCGCCCTCTTCATCGCCCATCAGCCGCTGCCGACGGAAAAGGCACGGTCGGTGCTGCCCGAGGAGGTACCCCTGGGTGACGCCACGTTCAACGCTGCGCGGACCGCCTTGCTGGTGCGCGCAATCGTGTCGAAGCGTCCAGCGCTCCTCGGCGAGGCGCTGCGCGACCGCCTGCATCAGCCGCACCGCCTCCACCTCTATCCCTGGGTGGAGGAGGTCATCCACGTTGCGGAGGCCGCCGGCGCGTACGGCGCTGCCATCTGCGGCGCGGGCCCGAGCGTGTTCGCATTCTGCGCGCCGTCGCAGGCCAACCGGATCGCCAACGCGATGGAGGAATCACATCCCCTGCGTGGTCGCGCGCTCGTGACGCGGATCACCGACAAGGGCATGTTCCGCACGCTGTGAGGGCTGCGGCCCTAGTCGTCCAGAAGTACGGCGGTACCTCAGTGGGTTCCGCCGCGCGAATCCGTCGCGTCAGCAAGCGCATCGCCAGCTCGGTGCGGCAGGGGCAGCAGGTCGTGGCCGTCGTTTCGGCGATGGGCCACACCACCGACCGGCTCATCGCCCTCGCGCGGAGCGTGAACCCGGAGCCTCCCGCGCGCGAGCTGGACATGCTCGTGGCCAACGGCGAGACGATCACGGCTCCGCTCGTCGCGATGTGCCTCCAGGGCATGGGCGTGCCGGCCGTCTCGCTCTCGGGCGCGCAGGCCGGAGTGCGGACGAGCGACCACCACTCGCGTGCCCGGATCCGCGACATCAAGCCCGACCGGATCCTCGAAGCGCTGAGCAAGCACCAGGTTCCCGTTGTCGCGGGCTTCCAGGGCGTAACCGAGGAGCTCGAGATCACGACCCTCGGCCGCGGCGGTTCGGACACGACCGCGGTCGCGCTGGCCGCGGCCCTCGGCGCGGATGCATGCGAGATCTACACCGACGTCGACGGGATCTTTACCGCCGATCCGAGAGTCGTGAAGGCGGCGCGCAAGCTGACGCACATCCAGTACGACGAGATGCTCGAGCTGGCCGCGGTCGGTGCCCGCGTGATGCACCCACGCGCGGTCGAGATCGGTGAGCTGTACAGCGTGCCCATCCACGTGCGGTCGAGCTTCCACGACGGCGTGGGTACGATGATCGTCGCCCAGGTCCCCATGGAAGATCGCCAACGAGTGCGCGGCATCGCGCAAGAAAGCAATGTCGCGAAGATCACCGTCATCGGCGTGCGCGATCGCCCCGGCGTCGCAGCGACGATATTCGAGCCCCTCGCCGACGCTGGCATCTCGGTCGACGTCATCGTCCAGAACATCGGCCGGTCGGGTCACACCGACCTCACGTTCTCGGTGGCCGAGTCGGACCTGAAGGCGGCTGAGAAGCTGGTCAAGATCGCCGCGAAAGCAGTCGGCGCGACGCGGGTTCAGTCCGCTGGAGGCATCGCCAAGCTTTCGGTGGTTGGCACGGGCATGCTCGGCACTCCGGGCATCGCGGCGCGCATGTTTCGCGCGCTCGCCGACGCGGGCATCAACATCGAGATGATCAGCACGTCGGAGATCCGGATCACCTGCCTGGTGTCGCGCGACCAGGTCGACAAAGGCGTGCGGATCCTCCACCGCGCCTTCGCGCTGGACCAGGAAACGGCCTGATTGCCGGTTAACGTTGCGATCGTCGGTCCCACCGGGGCCGGCAAGACGACCCTCTTCAACGCGCTGACGGCCGGCCGCGGCGCCGACGGCGTGGGCATGGTCGACGTACCGGACGAGCGCCTCGACCGGCTGGCGGCGGCGGTCAAGCCGGCCAAGGTGACGCCTGCCCAGGTACGCGTGGAAGACACGCCTCCAGGCAGCAGGGCGCAGCGGGTTGCGTTCGCTCGGCAGGCCGACGTCCTGCTCAAGGTCGGTCGTTGCTTCGGCCCTGACCCCGATCCGGCCGCCGAGCTGGAGGAGTTCGCGCTCGACCTGGTGCTGGCGGACCTGGCTTCGGTCGAGAAGCGATTGGAGGTGGTCGCGAAAGAGGCGCGCGCGGGCAAGAAAGATGCACAGGCGGAAACCGAGGTGCTGACTGCCGCCAAGGAGCACCTGGACGCCGGCCGGCAGCTCCGCACGCTGCCGCTCGAGACCGAGCAACGAGCGCTGCTGCTCGGCATCTTTCCGGTGACCATGAAACCCGCCGTCTACGTCGCCAACGCCGCCGAGGAGCTGCTGCCGCACGGCGGCGATGCGGCGGGGAAGGTAGAGAAGCTCGCCGCCTCGGAAGGCGCGCCGTCGATCGTCCTCTCTGCCCGGCTCGAGGCCGAGCTGGCGGAGCTGGACCCTTCGGAGCAGGCCGAGATGCGAGCGGGCTACGGCATCGACGAGTCGGGCCTGGGCCGTGTGGCGCGGGCGGTGTGGTCTGCGGGCGGCCTCATCACGTACTTCACCGCCGGCGAGCCTGAGGTCCGCGCGTGGCCTTGCGAGAAGGACGCGCCGGCCCCGATCGCGGCGTCCAAGATTCACACCGATTTCGAGAAGCACTTCATCCGCGCCGAGGTGACGTCAGTCGATGAGCTGGTCGCCGCCGGCTCGATGGAAGCCCTGCGGGCGGCGGGCAAACTTCGCATCGAAGGTCGCGAGTATCGGGTCAAGGACGGGGACGTGGTCTTCTTCCGCATCGGAAGGTAAGTTCCACTCCAATCGGACTGCGGTACAGCGCTTCGCATGTCTGGGTGAGGGCGGAGAATGGCGAGGCAGTGATCGGCCTGAGCGATTTTCTGCCTGACCAGATGGGGGAGATCACCGCGCTCGAGCTGCCCGACATCGGCGACGTCATCCGCGCCACGCGTCGCATCGGCAAGGTCGACTCGGAAGACGCGTCGTCGCCCATCGAGGCGCCGGTCAGCGGCGAGGTGATCGACGTCAACGGTGAAGCGCTGGAGAGCCCGGAGCTGGTCAGCAGCGACCCCTACGCCGCGGGCTGGCTGCTTCGCGTCCGCATGGAAGATCCACGCGAGCTCGACGAGCTGATCAGCGAAGAGGAGTACGCCGACCTGACGACGGAGGTCTAACGAACTCCGTAAACCTGCCGCGTCTGGCGCTGCAGCAAGAAGACGAACACCGGAATCCCAATCAGCACCAGCGACCAGGCGCCGGCAACGATGACGGCGACGACCCAGCCCCACCATCGCGTCGCCCTCAGGCCGTAGAACGCGGCGCCGTGCATGACCGCCGCCAGCACCTGGAACGTGAACACGATGGCGAAGTAGATGGTGAGGAACGTCGACGCGTTGTGCGTCAGCCCCGCGCTGACCAGCGTCTGCTCGAGCTGCGCCCGGCCGACCGGCGCGGCCGCCAGCGCGGCCGACTGGGTCAGGTTGACTAGCCAGAAGATGGCACCGGCCGCGAACACGTAGGGGAGCCAGCGGATGACAGGACTTCGCGGCGGAGCTGGCTGGCTGCTCAAGATTTGCCGTCCAATCTCTTGACAGCAACTACATTCGGGGTTATAACTTCACCCGGGACACAACATATCGTAGCCCACGTCCCAGCAGGTTGAGTCCCACGGCCCAACGACAGGCAGGCGGAACCCTTCCACAGTCGCTCCCCACGACCCAACACCAGCTCCCCCAGCCGCCTGCCTGTCCTGACTCGCCCGCCAGCCTTCCCCAAAGCGCTCTTAGACTTGCAGATCGATGAGCCGCAAGGGAAAGAAGAGAGCCAAGGGCAAGTACCGCCAGCCGATGCGGCCGCCCGGCCCGCTCACCCCGAGCACGGGCGGTTCGGCGGTCACAGTCCAGCCGACCGGCGTCGGGCGCAGCGTGTCGCAGGCGCGCGTGGGCGGGGATCAGGCTCTGGTTCGCGCGGTCGAACTGTCACTCGGATCACAGAACCAGGTCGTCAAGCAGCGGGGTGGCCGGTTCACGATTCAGTCCACCGACCCATCGATCCCGCTGGACCGGGTGCCCTACTTCACCAAGGACCTGGTGAGGCTGCTGGTGGTCGGATCGGCCATGGTTGTGCTGCTCGCCGTCGGTTCGGTTACGGTGCCTCTGATCGTCAAATAATCGGCTAGGCTTCCGGTCGCCATGTCAGTGCGAACCAGCGACTCCGGAAGCGTTGCGGTGAAGGAGACACTCCACCGCAAGAAATACAGCGGCGACGACCACAAGCATCCGGTCAACGTCGTCCATCACGACGAGGCGACGTTTGGCGAGATGCTAGCGGACGGCATTGCGTCATTCATCGGATCCTGGACGTTTCTGATCGTGCAGACCGGCCTCGTAGCGGCCTGGATCACGATCAACACGCTGGCCGTCACGGGCAAGATCCATCTGGATCCGTACCCGTTCATCCTCCTCAACCTGGCCTTCTCCACGCAGGCCGCGTACACCGGCCCGGTGCTGCTCCTCGCCGGCAACCGCCAGGCGCAGAAAGACCGCCTGACGCTCGAGCACGCGGCCCACGAGGCGGACAAGGCCGACCGGCAAAACGTCCAGATCCTGCGCGCGATCGAGCGCAACACCGAGGTGACGATCCAGATTCTTCGCCACGTCGAGTCGCTCGTGTCGGGCCACATGGCAGAGGACGCGGCGGCGGCCAAGGCGCGGGACGAAACCGGCCACACGTAGACTCTCGACGTGAGCGTCTCGGCGTGAGGGTCGTCCTCTTCACGGGGAAGGGGGGAGTGGGCAAGACCTCGGTCGCCGCCGCGACCGCCGTCCGCTGCGCCGCCTCTGGTTACCGCACCGTCGTCATGAGCACCGACCCCGCTCATTCACTGGGCGATTCGTTCGACATCGAGCTTGGCGCCGACGCGACAAAGGTCGGAGACAACCTGTGGGCGCACGAGGTGTCCTCGCTCCATGAGATGCAGCGGCATTGGGCAAAGCTGCATGAGTACGCGGTCGAGGTCTTCTCGACCCAGGGCCTCGACGAGGTCCTCGCCGACGAGGTGGCCAATCCTCCAGGAATGGATGAGGTTGCTTCGCTGATGTGGATCAAGCACTACGCGCAGCGCGCTGAGCACGACGTCCTGATCGTCGACTGCGCGCCGACGGGCGAGACGCTGCAGCTTCTAACGTTCCCGGACGCCGCGAAGTGGTGGCTGGACAAGATCTATCCCTGGTCTCGCCGCGCCATGCGCGTGGCCAGACCGGTGCTCCAGCCGATGATGGGCATGCCCCTACCGTCAGACGAGGTCTATGCCTCGCTCAAAGACCTGCTCATGGACCTCGACGGCATGCGCAAGGTCCTGACCGATCCGGCCATCACGACCGTCCGCATCGTCCTCAACCTCGAGAAGATGGTCGTCAAGGAGGCGAAGCGCGCATACACGTATCTCAGCCTCTTCGGCTACGTCACCGACGCCGTGATCGTGAACCGCCTTCTGCCCCCTGACCTGCACGACGAGCTGTTCCAGAAGTGGCAGCGCATCCACCACCGCTACCAGGTGGAGGTCGAGCAGTCGTTCGCGGGAATTCCGATCTTCAATGTGCCGCTCTTCGACAGCGAGGTGGTCGGCGAGAAGATGCTTTCCCGAATGGCGCAGGCGATCTACGGCGACGACGATCCGGCGAGGCGGTTTGCAACGTCCAACCCGCAGCGCATCGACAAGGATGGAGCCGACTACGTGCTGTCGCTGAAGGTTCCCTTCGTCGACAAGTCCGCGGTGGACCTCAGCCGCCACAACGGCGAGCTGTACGTGACCGTCGGCAACTATCGCCGCGAGATCACGCTTCCCCGCGTGCTGGCCCGCCGTGAGACAGCCGGCGCGTCGATCGAGGGTGGCGAGCTGCGCGTGAGGTTCGCGCGCCGCGAGGCAAAGCCGTGACCCGCGACGGCGAGCGCGTCATCGAGCTGATCAACGAGCTGGGTTCGCGGGTCGGCAACGTGCTGTCGGACATGGTTCCGCCCGCGGCGCAGGTGCACCTGCTCAACGCTCAGCGCGAGCTCATCACGGCTCTGATGCTCATCTACGAGAACCGAGTGGCGCCTGCGCCCGCGGCGAAGAGATCGAGCCGCGCAAGAGCGACCCGGCGCACGACGAAGCGCGACCGCAAGATCCCCATAGATTGAAAACCCGTAAGTGACTGGCGCCGCAGACTTCGTCATCCGGGCGCTTCTTCTTGTCCCTGCGCTTCTGATCGCGATCCCCGTGCACGAGATGGGCCACGCCGCCGCGGCCTACCTGCTGGGCGACCGGTCCGTCCGCTACTTCGGGTACTTCAAACCGAATCCGAGACGGTTTCTCGAGCCCTTCGGCACGATCGCGGTCTTCTTCGCGCTCGTGGGCTGGGGCAGGCGCGTGCCGATCCAGTCCAACCGCATCAACACGACGCGGCAGAAGGTGCTCTACGAGCTCGGCGGGCCGGTCGCGAACCTCGCGGTGGCGATCGTTCTGGGTCTGTTCCTTCGGGCGGCCGTCCACGTCCTTCCCTTCTCGTTCGAGCCAGGTCCGGGCCTCTTCCTCGCGGCGATCTACGCGATCGTCTTCCTCAACCTGTCCTTGTTCGCCTTCAACCTGCTGCCGATTCCGGGCCTCGACGGCTGGAACGTCATCGAGGCGCTGCTGCGCAGCCGCAACGCCCGTTTCTTTTTCGAGGTGAGCATGCGCCGGCGAGAGATCTGGGCCGGCTGTGTGATCGCGCTGGTCGTCTTTCAGTTCCTGTTCGGAATCAGCTTGCTTTCGATCGTGATGACGCCATTCTTCGAGCCGGCAAGCCTAATCTCAGTGAGCGCATGCATCGATTACAGGATTCCGAACCTGACCTACCTGTTTCCCTGCCTGCTGTAGGGAGGCTCGTGAACGAGCCGGCGTACGCCGAGCTCGTGAAGGTCTACGGTCGGGAGCGGGTCGTCGAGGCGATCCGGGAGGAGATTGCGGCCGAGCGCGAGGGAAAGGCCGCCGGGTCCGCCCGAGAGGCGGCCGTGGCCGGCAGGCTGGGCGCCCTCGTCGCGCCGCGGCTGCGGCGCGTGATCAACGCCACCGGGGTCGTGCTGCACACCAATCTCGGTCGCGCACCTCTCTCCCAGGCTGCGGTTGATGCACTGGCCGTGGCGGCCGGCTACAGCAACCTCGAGCTCGACCTCGAGACCGGCAGGCGTGGTGAGCGGGCGGCTCTGGTGTCGGGTCTCCTCACCACCTTGTTCGGGTGTGACGCGGCCCTGGCCGTCAACAACAACGCGGCCGCTGTCCTCCTCGCCCTGACCGTGCTCGCGAAGGGCAAAGAGGTCGTGGTGTCGCGCGGCCAGCTGGTGGAGATCGGCGGCTCGTTCCGCATGCCTGACGTCATGCGGCTGTCCGGAGCCCGCATGGTCGAGGTGGGAACCACGAATCGGACTCGCGCCGCCGACTATGCGCAGGCCATCACGCCGCGCACGGCTGCGCTGCTGCGCGTACACACGTCGAACTTTCGCGTGACCGGATTTACGGAATCAGCCCCGCCCGCCGAGCTCGCCGAGATCGCTCGCCGCCACTCCGTCCTGCTGATCGACGACCTCGGCAGCGGCGCCACGGAACACGTGGGCGACGAGCCGACGATCGCCGAATCGCTGCAGCACAGCGACGTCGTCACGTTCTCTGGCGACAAGCTGCTGGGCGGCCCCCAGGCGGGGATTCTGCTGGCGCGCGGCGAAGCCGGCACGCAAGCGATGAAGAAGATGGCCCGTCATCCGCTTGCCCGCGCGGTGCGGATCGACAAGCTCACCCTGGCCGCGCTCGAGGTGACGTTGCGCCAGCGCCTCACGGGTCGGGCCGAAGAGGTTCCGGTCGAGCGGATGCTACGCGCCACCGCCGCCGAACTGCGTCGGCGCGCCGCGATGTGGTCGGTCAAGCTGGCCGACCGCGGCGTCGAAACGTCGCTCGTCGACGGTTCATCGGCGGTCGGTGGCGGCTCGCTGCCAGAACATGACGTGCCGACGGTGCTCCTTGCGCTCAAAGGTCCAGCCTCGCGCCTGCTCGTGGCGCTTCGCCATGGCAACCCGCCCGTGATCGCGCGCATAGAGAAGGACGAGCTCCGCATCGATCCGCGCACGGTGCTCAAGGGCGAAGACGAGACGCTGATCGACGCGATCGAGGCAGCCGCGCGCGCGACCCGCAGATGAGCTTCGTCGTCGGCACCGCCGGCCACATCGACCACGGCAAGTCCACGCTGATCACCGCGCTGACCGGCATCGACCCCGATCGCCTTGCCGAGGAGAAGCGCCGCGGCATGACGATCGACCTCGGCTTCGCCCACATGACCCTGCCGAGCGGCCGCGAGATCGGGATCGTCGACGTCCCGGGGCACGCCCGCTTCATGCGCAACATGCTGGCGGGCGCCCATGGACTGGACGCCGTGCTCCTGGTCGTCGCGGCCGACGAGGGGGTGATGCCGCAGACGCGCGAGCACCTCGAGGTGATCGACCTTCTCGACGTGCGGCGCGGCCTGGTCGTGATGACGAAAACCGATCTCGTCGACGGTGAGTGGCTCAGCCTCGTTCAGGAAGAGGTGAAGGCCGCGCTGCAAGGAACGTCACTCGAGGGCGCTTCGTTGGTGCCCGTTTCGGCGGTGAAGGGCGACGGCCTTGCCGGGCTCGTGTCGGCGCTGGACACTCTGCTCGAGGGCGCGACGCCGAGGCCCGACGCGGGCAGGCCGAGGCTCCCGATCGACCGCGTGTTCACGATGAGCGGCTTCGGCACGGTCGTCACCGGAACGCTGGTCGATGGCTCGATCCAGGTCGGCGACGAGATGGAGGTCGTGCCGTCCGGTCGGGCCGTGCGGGTACGCGGCCTGCAGCGCCACAACCAGAAGGTCGATAGCGTGGGCCCTGGGAGTCGGGTGGCGGCCAACCTGATCGGAATCGAGAAGAGCGAGGTGAGCCGCGGGGACGTGCTCGCTCGCCCGCGCGCCATCGTGCCGTCGCGCCGCATCGACGCGAAGGTTCGGGTCCTGGCCTCGGCGCCGCATCCGCTGCGGCATGGCATGGAGCTTCTTCTCCACGCAGGGACGGCCGAGGTCGCGGCGCGCCTCATCGTCCTCGACGCCGACGCGGTCGAGCCGGGCGCTGAGGGCTGGGTCCAGCTCTACCTCGAGCGAAGCATCGCCGCCGCCGCGGGCGACCGGTTCGTGCTGCGCGTCGCCAGCCCGGGCTTGACGGTCGCAGGTGGCAGCTTCGTCGACGTGGCCCCGCGCAGGCACCCGCGCCACGACTCTGCTGTGCGCGAGTCGCTCGCGCGGCGCGCCGCCGGCAACGTGCTCCAGGAGGAGCTGCGCAAATATCCACGCGGCGTCGCGGTCGCGGCGCTGCTCAAGGCGACTGTTGCGCAGGACGCCAGCGTCGACGCGCTGCGCGCGCGCCGGCTCGGCGACTGGATCTTCAGCGACGACGCCTGGAGGTCGGTGGCGACGCGCGCGGTTCAGGAGCTCGAGGCGTACCACGGGACCTACCCGTTTCGGGCCGGCATGGCGCGCGAGGAGCTGCGGAGCAAGATCGGGGTCCCCGCCGCCTCCTTTCCCGCGGTCGTCGCGGGGTTGGTCGAGGAAGGCCGCCTGGTCGAGCGCAACGGTGCGCTCGCGGCGCCCGGACATGCGGTGGCAATCGGGACGTCTGGTCCGGCGGCCGATCTCGTCAGGCTGCTGGAGACCGATCGATTCGCGCCACCGTCTCTGCCGGAGTCGATGCAGCGAAGCGGCGCGACCGATGAGATGGTTCGCGCCCTCGCCCAGCGAGGGGACATCGTGCGGGTCAGCGACGACGTCGCTTTCGGCAAGGACGCGTACGAGGCGGCGGTCGCGCTGATCAAGGAGATGATCGCGGCCGACGGCTCGGTCACCGTGGCCGGCCTGCGCGACAGGATGTCCGCCAGCCGGCGGCCGGTGCTCGCGTTGCTCGAATACCTGGACGCGCAGCGCGTGACGCGTCGCGTCGGAGACTCCCGCGTTCTGAGGTAGAGTTCCGAAACCAAATGCGCATCGCAGACATGCTCCGGCGCGGCCGGCCAACCATCTCGTTCGAGTTCATGGCACCGCGCGACGAGACCGAGGTCGATGTTCTCGAGCGAACCATCGCCGCGCTCGCCGGCCACAAGCCGGACTGGGTCTCGGTGACCTATCGCGTCCGCACGGGCGAGAAGACGCTCGAGCTCGTGACGCGCATCAAGCGGCAGTACCACATCGAGGCGATGGCACACCTCACGTGCGCCAACACAGCGGATCGCACGCGCCAGATCCTGAACTGGATGGAGCGAGAGGGCGTGGCCAACGTGCTGGCCCTACGCGGTGATCCGCCCATCGCGGGTGAGCCGTTCTCGGCCGCCGACCCGAGCCTCTCGCACGCCAGCGACCTGATCACGCTCGTGCGCGGCAGCGGATACCGGTTCGGCATCGGTGGCGCCTGCAGCGCCGAGAAACATCCGGAGAGCCCTGACCGCGAGCACGAGCTGCGTTACATGAAGCTCAAGGTCGAGTCGGGTGCGGACTTTCTCATCACGCAGCTGTTCTTCGACAACAGGTTTTACTTCGACCTGGTCGAGCGCGCGCGCGGAGCGGGAATCGAGGTGCCGATCGTGCCCGGCCTTATGCCGGTGCCGAGTCGCCGGTCGCTGAGCGTCATGACCACCATGTCAGGCGCCACCGTGCCGGCCGCGCTCCAGGCTGCGATCGACGAGGCGGGCGACGATGACGCGGTACGCGCCCTGGGCGTGAAGCACTGCATCGCGCAATGCGCGGAGCTGCTCGAGGCGGGCGTGCCCGGGCTGCACTTCTACACGTTCAACCGGGCGCGGGCGCCGATCGAGATCCTTGCCGCTTTGCGGGGCCAGCAGCTCATCGCCTCGTAGCGAGGATCACCGCCGCGCTCGAAGTCAGCGTCACTTCGACCGCACGATAGGCGGCACTTTCCAGCCAGATGTCGCGCGAGGGATCCTTTCCGAAGCCTGGCGTGTAGTCGTCGAGCACAACCACCCCGCCTGAGTTCAGAAGCGGAAGCAACCTGTCAGGATCGCCGGGGTTGCGCTTTGGGCCGCCATCGCTGAACAACAGGTCGAAGGTCCCATGCTCGAGCGCAGCGCTCCAGTCGCCGTGCACGACTTCCACCGAGCGGTTGTCAGCAAAAAGCCGCCGTGCGCTGTCGGCGCGGGCTTCGTCCTTCTCCACCGTCAACAGGGTTGCGCCGGGTCGCATGCCCGACTCGATCCATGCCCCGCCAACGCCGTAGGCGGTGCCGAGCTCGCATATGCGCTCGAGGCCTCGGATCCCCGCGAAGAGCTGCAGCAATCGCCCGACCTCGGGAATGCACGACTCGTCGAAGCCTGAGCTGCGGGTTTGTTCGACTGCGCGCCACACGCGCCCGGGAAAGTGGCCGGGGTCGTCGTAGGCCGGAAGCCCGGGTTGGCGCGTCACAGCTCGCGATGCAACTGGATGTGTGGTGTCATCGCTTGGTAGCCCATCTCTGCGTTGAGGTGGAGGATCGGAGCATTCTCCGAGTCGTTGTCGGTCCGCAGTCGGATGGCGCCAAGCGCGATCGCCTGCGCCACCGTCTGGTACTTCAATGCTCGGGCGATACCGCGGCCGCGAAACCGCGGCGAAGTCCCCGTGAACTCCGTGGAGGGAATTCCCCGCCGCGGCGGATACTCGATCAGCGACATCCCGATTACCTCGTCGCCCAAACGCGCGATCCAGAACCTGTCCTTGCGCACGCCAGGGTTCTCAAAATACATCCGGCACCACTCGTCGAACGGAGGCTGGTAGATGGGCACCGTGGTCGGGATCCCCTGCGTCGTCTCCAGGTCGAGCTCGTGCACTTTGTGCAGTGTTGCGGGATCGTCGTCCCGCTCGAGGGTCGTGAGCGTGATGCCCTGGCCGTGCATCTCCGCGCGCGATCGCTCGGCACCCGCCAGGAGCGAGGTCCGATGCGCGACGAGATCCAGCTCCCAGTACCTTTCGCGGCGAACCTCACGATAGCCGAGGCCGGCGAGCGCATCGAGCTCGCGCACGAAACTCGCACGCAAGCTTGCAGTGGCGACCTCCACGGTCGCTGTACGCAGCCAGGCTTCGGCTGTGGCGATGCCCTGGCGGTACATCTCTAGCGTCCACGCATCAGGGTGAATCGAGGTCCGCGCAAAACCGTAGCGGCGGGCACCCTCCTGGAACGGTTGGTGTCCAGCCGCGATGAATATCACCGCCCGCCCGTCGCGCAGCCCCACCAGGCGCATCACCGTGCTGGCGCTCGGCGAATGTGTCCACCAGTACGCGACCATCTTGGCGTCGTGCGGGTCGTCGGGCACGCGGATCGTATCGAGGTCCGCGACCAGTTCTGCGTCTTCGAGAGTCGCGGGTCTGAGGTCCACTTCCATCTGACCCTTTACCCTAAACGGGCCGTGCTGGCTGGAATCGACCTCGGAGGGACGCAGGTGCGCGTCGCGCTGGCGCGCTCCGACGGTCAGCTGCTCACCAGCATCAAGACCAAAACTCATCTGCTGCCCACGGCGCAGGCCATGGTCGACTGGGCCGCGGCCGAGATCGACCGCCACCGCGGCAAGGAAAAGGTGCGGAGCATCACGATCGCAGGACCTGGACCCATCGACCTCAAGCGCGGCGTGCTCGTCAACCCGCCCAACCTGCCGTGGCAGAACGTGCCGCTCGTGGCCATGATGAGCCGCGCCACCGGGGCGAAGGTGTACCTGGCGAATGACGCCGACATGGCTGGGCTCGGCGAGTTTCATCACGGGGCCGGCCGCGGCACCAAGAACATGGTCTACATCACGTGGTCCACCGGTGTGGGCGGCGGCCTGATCATCGACGGCAAGCTGCATCGAGGGGCCCACGGAACCGCGGGCGAGGTCGGCCACATGATCATCGACCCGAACGGCCCCCTCGACAGATGTGGCCAGCGCGGCTGTCTCGAGGCATTCGTCAGCGGGACGGCGCTGGCGCGCGACACGGGCCGGCCCGCCGCGGAGGTGTTTGCCGCGGCGGCGCGTGGCGAAGGCGAGGCGCGGATGGTGGTCGAGCGGGCCGCGCGGTACATGGGCCTCGCCCTGATCAGCCTGACGAACGTGCTGGATCCGGAGGTGTTCGTCATGGGAGGTGGCGTGTCCAGGTCCTGGTCGCTGATCCAGCCGACGATGCTCGCGACGCTTCGCTCGTCGCCCTTCATCAAGGCCGCCCGCCGGCCCCGCCTGCGCCGCGCCCGACTGGGGGACCGCGCCGGGCAGGTGGGAGCCGTCGAGTGGGCGCGGATCAACCAATAGCGTCCGAGAAGGAGCTCCTGGCGCTCCTCAAGCGGGCCGCCGAGGATCTCGGCGTCGGGGCGTGGATCGTCGGCGGCTATGTGCGCGACAAGCTGCTCGGCCGGGATCACCCCAACCCGGACGTCGTTGTGGAGGATGGTGACGGGCTCGAGCTGGCGAGGCGGTTCGCCGAGCTTGCCGGCGCGCCGCCGCCCGTGACCTTCGAGCGCTTTGGGACCGCGCAGGTGACCCTGCCCGGCCGCCTGGTCGAGTTCGTCACAGCGCGGGCCGAGTCGTATGCGCCCGACTCGCGCAAACCCGACATCCGGCGGGCAAGCCTCGAGGAGGACCTGCGCCGGCGGGATTTCACGGTGAACACGCTGCTGATGGACCTCGACGGCAACGTGCACGATCCGCTAGGCGGGCGGAGCGACCTCGAGGCGCGCGTGCTGCGAACGCCTGCCGATCCGCTGCGCACCTTTGCGGACGACCCGCTGCGGATGCTTCGCGCGATTCGATTCGCTTCAGTGCTTGGCTTCACCCTCGCCCCCGACCTGGTGCCGGCCATGCGCCAGATACGAGCTCGGCTGGCGCCTCCGGTCATCTCGATTGAGCGGATTGCTGACGAGCTCCGGAGGATGCTCGCCTCGGAGCGGCCGATGGTCGCCCTTGAGCTGCTCGACGAGGCGGGGCTGCTGGAGGTCGTCCTGCCTGAGATCGCCGCGTGCAAGGGAGTGCCGCAAACGGGCTACCACACGCACGACGTCTTCGGCCACACGCTGCTGACCGTCGCGGCGACGCCGCTCGACCTGCTGCTTCGCGTGGCGGCTCTGTACCACGACGTCGGCAAGCCCAGGACGGCCAGGGGCGACGGTACGTTCGTCGGCCACGAGGAGGTGGGGGCGGAGATCGCGAAAAACGCGCTCGAGCGCCTGCGGTTCTCGCAGAGGGACATCGAGGTCGTCACCACGCTGGTCAGGCTTCACCTGCGCCCCGTCTTCTACCGGTCGGAGTGGTCCGACGGCGCCGTGCGGCGCCTGGCGCGCGACGCGGGACCTCTGCTCGGCCGCTTGATGCTGCTCGCGCGGGCGGACATCGCGGCCTCGGCCTATCCCCACCCGGAGAAGCTCGACGAGCTTCAGCGGCGCCTCGAGGCGGTGCTGTCCGAGCGCCCATCGCGCATGGAGCCCCTGATCACCGGCGACGAGATCATGCGCCTCCGGGGCATCGGTCCCGGGCCGGACGTGGGGCGGATCAAGGAAAAGCTCGAGGAGCTCGTGATGGACGGCGAGATCCCCCCCGACCGCCGTGCAATTACCGATTACTTGTCGGGGCACCCCGACCTGTAGCGCGCGACCCGCCAGCCGCTATGCTGCCTCAGGAGGGGGCCGCCACGACTGGAGGGAGAGGGCGGCCGGGGAGGTATCGACATGACTGACGTGGCACTGGAATCGGTGGGTGCGGCGAGCACAAACGGGGGTTCCGATCCCCTTGGGCTCGACCCGAAGGCGACCGTCCTTGCGCCGGACGACGTCCTTTCGGGCAAGCTCAACTTGAAGGGTCCCGGGCGGGTCCTGGGCAACTTCAGCGGTCAGATCGAGTGTGACGGCGACCTTCTTATCGGCCCCGAGGCGCAGGTCGAGGCGGACATTCGAGGCGTGCGGATAACCGTCTCGGGCCTCGTGCGCGGCAACGTGATCGCCAGCAATCGGCTCAAGATCACCAGCACCGGGCGACTCGAGGGCGACGCCACCGTGGGTGCCCTGGTCGTCCAGGAAGGCGGCGTCCACTACGGAGTGATTCGGGTCCACCCGGAGGGCATCCCCGACACGCCGCCGGAGCGCATGTCGCAGGTGCCGGCGCAATCGACCGTCGTAACTTTGAAGGCCGTGCCCAACCCGGTTGGGAAGGTCAGAAAATTCTGGGGTGAGTTCTTCTAAGCGACCGT
Source organism: Candidatus Limnocylindrales bacterium (assembly GCA_035473355.1). Taxonomy (GTDB): domain Bacteria; phylum Chloroflexota; class Dormibacteria; order Dormibacterales; family Dormibacteraceae; genus 40CM-4-65-16. The sequence goes on along the minus strand of DATIOJ010000029.1, from coordinate 19,772 downwards.
CCAGGAAGCCCGCCCGGGCCCGTGGCCAGGAGTCGCGTGCCCGGGCGGCGAGTCGCCCTGCCCCGAGCGGCACTGCAGGCGCCGGACGATCGGGCAAGGCGGCGAAGAAGGCTCCGCCTCAGGCCAGGCCGGCGCGGCCTGCCCCCAAGGCGGCAGTGCCCCTCCCCAAGCCCAAACCACTGCCGGCTCGCCCCGCGATCCCCGCTCCGCGGCCCGGCATCCGGCTCGCCGGCTCGGCGTCGTCCCGGCTGACGATCAAGCCGAGCCCTCCCCAGGGCCCGAGGCCGCAGCTCCAGCTCTCGACCAAGGTGCGGCCCAGCGGCCCTCGCCGGCTGAGCGAGGTCGAGCTGGACGAGGACGAGGTGCTGATCGACGGCTTCGACGCCACCCTGGCCGGTGAGAGGGTCCGCATCACCGCAGTCCTCGAGCGGACGTGCGTTTACGTGGACACGTCAGGTGACCGGCGACTCGTGCGCAAGGATGAGCTGTGGGTAGAGGCCGACAAGCTCCCCATCCGAAGGCGGGGCCTGGCGTAAACCGTTCGGTTACCCTGACCCGATTGATCGAATGATCGAAGAGCCCAAGATCAACCGCAACCTCGCCCTGGAGCTCCTTCGGGTCACCGAAGCCGGCGCCCTGGCGGCCGCTCCGCTCCAAGGCCGCGGCAACAAGGACGCCGCCGACCAGAGGGCCGTCGAGGCGATTCGAGAGTCGCTCGCCTCCGTCGACATGAAGGGCACCGTGGTCATCGGGGAGGGCGAGAAGGACAGTGCCCCGATGCTCTACTTCGGCGAGCAGATCGGGAACGGCCTCGAGCCTGAGGTCGACGTCGCGGTCGACCCGATCGAGGGCACCAGCCTGACCGCGTCGGGCCTGCCCGGCGCGATCTCGGTCGTCGCCCTGGCAGAGCGCGGCACCATGTTCACGACCCACGTCCACTACATGGACAAGCTCGTCGTCGGCCGCAAGGCTCGGGGCGTGATCGACCTCGAGATGCCCGTCGAGTGGAACCTTCGCCGGATCGCCAAAGCCGAAGGGCTCCCGGTGCAGGAGCTCACCGTCGTCGTCCTGGACCGGGACCGCAACAAGAACGTGATCGCTCAGATCCGCGAGGTCGGCGCCCGGATCAAGCTCATCTCCGCCGGTGACGTGGCGGGCGCGCTCGAAGCAGCGCTCGAGACGCGGTCCGGCATTCACTGCATGATGGGCTCGGGCGGCGCGACCGAGGGAGTGCTGGCGGCCTGCGCCATCAAGACGATGGCCGGCGACATGCAGGCCAAGCTGCACTTCCGCGACGCGAAGGAGAAGGAGCTCGCAGTCAAGGAAGGGCATAAGCCGGACAAGGTCCTGTGCATCAACGACCTGTGCTCGGGCAAGGACGTCTTCTTTGCCGCGACGGGCATAACGACCGGAGAGCTCTTGAAGGGCGTTCGCTACGAGGATGTGTACGCGTACACGCAATCGATGGTGTTGAGGTCCGCCTCGGGGACGATGCGAATCGTCGACGCGTACCACCCGATCGAGAAGCTCCGCGTCAAGGGCATGCTGCCCGAGCAGGTCCGCGTCCGCTGAGCGCGACGGAGGCGGGGCAGTTCCTCACGGCGGCCGCGAAGTCGCTGGGGCCGGCGCAGTGGGAGTGGATCGCCACCGCCCGGATGGTCGCGCGCCAGCGCGCGTCGATGGCCGCGGTCGAAGAGGTTCTCGACGAGCAGCTGTCGGGGGCGGACCAGGCGATGGTCAATGCGTTCACGACCGGCTTTCGCGTGGCGCAGGCCAGGGCCGCTATCGCCAAGTCGCTCAACGACCCCACGGGAGTGGCCGCCGCCCTCGAGTCGTCCCAGGTCGTCGCGCTGGGCATCCTGGTGCGCGAGGCGCTCCCGCCGGCGCAGTTCGAGGTGATCTACCGGCCGTTTGCGACGGTGCTGCCGGGCCCCGGCTTTCGGCCGTCGGCGCCGATCGACCAGCAGATCGCGGCCTTCCTGCGCTTCCTTCCTGGCCTCAAGGGCGAAACGGAGAATGAGGTGTCGACGGTCGCCAAAGCGTTGAGCCAGCCGCCCAAACCGGCGGGCGGGGCGGCATCTGGAGGAGTGTCTGTCATCGCCACCGCGGCAGCCCTGGACCCGGCTGCGAACTACACGGCGGCCTGGAAGCAGGTGATCGCGACGGCCAACCAGAGCGGACGGACCCACGCGTTTCGGGCCATGCAGGACAGCGCCGAGCAGGCTGCGCCGCATGACGGCCTGGGCATCGTCGGGTTCGCCGGCGTCGCGGCGGGCGCCGTCTTCATGCGCGACGTGATTCCGATCGAGAAGGTGCTGCTGCTCTACGAGCCGTTCTCAGCCGCGCTGCCCTACGAGTCGCTTGGCCTCGTCTCCTAGGCGGTCCTGACCTCGGCGGCCTTCTCAAGGGCGAGCTCCTCGACCGCCGCCTCGCGCATCTTGAATTTCTGAATCTTGCCCGTGACCGTCATCGGGAAACCGTCGACGAACTTCCAGTGGCGAGGGATCTTGTAGGTCGCGATCTTGCCCTTGCACCATGCGGCAAGCTCGTCACCGGTCACCGAGGCGCCCTCGCGCAGCTTCACCCAGGCCATCACCTCTTCGCCGTACTTCACGGAAGGCACGCCGATGACCTGCACGTCGGCGACGTCGGGGTGGCTGTACAGGAACTCTTCGACCTCGCGCGGATAGATGTTTTCGCCGCCCCGGATGATCATGTCTTTAATGCGGCCCACGATGTTGATGTAGCCATCGTCATCCATGGTCGCGAGGTCGCCCGTGTGCATCCAGCGGGCGGCGTCGATGGCTTGACGCGTCGCCTCTTCGTTGCTCCAGTAGCCGAGCATGACCATGTAGCCCCGGCTGCACAGCTCCCCGGCCTTGCCCCGGGGCACGACCGCGCCGGATTCCGGGTCGACGATCTTGATCTCGACGTGCGGGTGGACGCGGCCGACCGTGGAGACACGGCGCTCGATCGGGTCCATCGTCGTGCTCTGGGTCGAGACGGGCGACGTCTCGGTCATCCCGTAGCAGATCGTCATCTCCTGGATGTGCATCACGGTCGTGACCTTCTTCATGACCTCGACCGGGCAGGGTGAGCCGGCCATGATGCCCGTGCGCAGCGAGCTGAAGTCGAACTCCTTGAATCGCGGGTGATCGAGCTCGGCGATGAACATCGTGGGGACGCCGTAGAGCGAGGTGCAGTGTTCCTGCTGCACGGTTTGCATGGTCAGCACGGGGTCGAAGGCTTCCGCCGGGATGACCATCGTCGCGCCGTGCGTCGTGCAGGCCAGGTTGCCGAGAACCATGCCGAAGCAGTGGTAGAAGGGCACGGGGATGCACACGCGGTCCCGCTCGCTGTACCGGAGGGTCTCACCGATGAAGAACCCGTTGTTCAGGATGTTGTGGTGCGTCAGGGTCGCGCCTTTGGGGAATCCCGTCGTGCCTGACGTGTACTGAATGTTGATCGGGTCGTCGAACTGCAGCGTTGCCTCGAGCTCGCGCAGGTCGTTGACGTCGACCTGTGCCGCATCGCGCTGCAGCGCCTCCCACCCATCCTCCAGGACCAGCGCCTCGCGCAGCGCGGGGCACCGGCCTTTGACCTCGGCGAGCATCGCGCGGTAGTCGGCCTGGCGAAACGCCGACGCGAGGATCAGGAAGCTGATGCCGGACTGGTTAAGCGCGTACTCGAGCTCGGAGGTGCGGTACGCGGGGTTGATGTTGACGAGGATTGCTCCCATCGCAGCGGTTGCGTACTGCACGATTACCCACTCGTAGCGATTCGGCGACCAGATGCCGACGCGGTCGCCCTTCTTGACGCCGCGAGCCATCAGACCGCGTGCGATCTTTTCGCACTGCTCGACCAGCTCTCGATACGTGGCGCGATAGCCCTGATGAGCGGAGACCAGAGCCTCGCGTTCGCCGAAGCGGGCCGCGGTTCGGCGGAGGTTGTGGAAGATGGGCTCGCCAAGGAGAGGTTTGTCGCTGGCGCCGTGCACGTAGCTCAGCTCAACCATCTGCATAAGCCCCTTGACATTGTCCTCGGTTCGTCGCAAGGTGGAAGCAATTCGTTCTCCGTCCGGGTCCACCGACAGTTCGCGCAAAGGTTGGCCTCCATAAGTAGGCAACGGCCGTAAAGCGGCGCAGAAAACCAGAAGCGTGTCACCCGGTGGGTTCCCGGTCGAGGCGGTGTCCGCTGCAGGCGCCGCCTCGTTTATTTGTTAGCGGACGACCTTGATCCTGCTCACGAGCACCGTGCCCAGGAAGAGGAAGACGATCGCGCTCGAGAAGACGATGCGGTAGCCGCCGTTACCGTGCTGACCGTTCAAGGCGTCGATCAGCGGGCCGCCGAAGAACGGGATGATCGCCTGGGGCAGCGTGAGCGCGATGTGGAACAGCCCCATGTCCTTGGCCGACGCCTTGGGGTCGGGGAGCGTGTCAACGGCGAGGGCCCAGTCGACCGCGAAGTAGAGGCCGTAGCCGATGCCATACGCGACGCCGAGGGCGAAGACGAGAGGTATCGCCGTCGGATACAGAACGATGAAGACAAGCGCCACCAGGGCCTGGGCCGCGCCGGCGAGGTAGACGAAGATCTTGCGCCGGTGGATGCGGTCTGAGATCTGACCGCCGAAGAAACCGAATGGAATCGCGGTCGCGACGACCACGAGGAGCCAGTTGCTGGTGAACGAGCTGGCGTTGCTGTGCGGGGGCAGCACGACGTCCCGGAAGAAGTTGAGCAGGAAGTAGAGGACGGCGGTGATTCCTGACGAGATCATGAACCGGGTGAAGACCACCCAGGCGAAGTCGCCCTCGTGGAGGGGGCGAAGGAATTCTTTGATGGCTTCACCACGTGCGCGATGGGGGTGGGGCGCAACCGGAGTTTCGCCCTCGCCCTGCGCGGCCCACACCGTCGGGATGAGGCTGAGACAGGCCACGATGCCCATCACGGCGTAGGTCACCTTGTTTCCGTTCAGGGCTCCGGTGATGCCGAGGCCGGCACCGATACCGAGCTGGGTCATCGTGGCAAGAAATCCGCTCGCCTTACCCACCTGCTGCGCCGGAACGACGTCGGGGATGATGCCGGCGTATGCGGCACCGGCCGCATTGAAGAAGAACTGGATGATCATGTAGCCGATCAGAACGGTCGGATAGTTGCTCGCGAACGTCAGCACGGCGAGGCCGGGTAGGGTCAGCAGCGAGCCCACGACCATGATCGGCCGGCGCCGCCCGAACCGGCTGTGCAGGCGATCCGACCAGGCCCCGACGAGGGGCGGCACGGCCATGGCGAGAATTCCACCGGCGCCGAGCGTCACACCGATGGCGGCGTTCTGCGAACCCTTCGGCACGACGGAGTCGATCTGGTTCTGGATCAGGACGGTCGTCAGTGGGATCCAGAGGAAGTTGCTGCCGAACCAGAAGGCGCTGAGTGCGGCGTGGCGGAGGTTGCCAAAGCTTGGCCCGGCTCGATCCGCCACCGCTGGCGCGGTCGCCACCGCGCAAGGCTACTGTTAATCGGCTTCCCGCGGGACAAGGAAAGCTGTAGGCTGTGCCGGCCCCCATGCCATCCATCCTTTCGCGGGCAAAAACAGTTCTGGTCGATGTGCCGAGGCACGGCAAGCTTGCCTACTGCCTGCTGCGCGACGAGCGCGTGCCCGCCGCCCCCAAGGCGGTCCTGCTGGGCGCGCTGGCCGTGATCGTGAGTCCGATCGACTTCCCGGCGTGGGTTCCGGTGGTTGGCGAGCTGGACATGCTCGCGCTCGCCATCCTCGCCGTGGAGACCTTCATCCACGCGTGCCCGGAGGAGATCCGGCGCGAGCATGAAGCCGCGCTGGAGGCGAAGGAGAGCGTGTGGGATCGTGATGTTCGGGATACCGTGGGTGCTGCTCGTCACGGGGTGGGGAATTTGATCGGTCGAATCCGTTCGCGAGTCCGCCGGCGCGACGATTTTGATTCCATGTCGGAGGTCGTGTGAAGTGCGGGTCTTGCTGACAAAAGATGTCGAGAACGTCGGCCGCGCCGGCGACGTGAAAGAGGTCGCCGACGGCTATGGGCGCAACTTCCTGCTTCGCCGCAAGCTTGCGGTAGCGGCGGGGAAGGGCGCAGAAGCCGAGGCGAAGCGCCTGCGTGATGCGGCGGTGAAACGTGAGACCAAGGATCGCAACGAAGCCCAGACCGTCGCCGACGAGATCGACAACAAGACGGTCGTGGTGCGCTTGAAGGTGGGCGCCGAGGACAAGGCATTCGGTTCGATCACCAACCAGGACATCGCGGCGGCGCTCAAGTCACAGCACCGGGTGGAGATCGACCGCCACAAGATCGACCTCAAAGAGCCGATCAAGACGCTGGGCGAGCACCAGGTGGCTCTGAAGCTGCACCGCGACGTGAGCGCCCACGTCAACGTGATCGTCACACAGGACCGCTAGCCCGGCGGACATGGCGACCACGCTTCCACTCGCCGCAGGGCGGGTACCACCGCACGACCTCGACGCCGAGCTGTCGGTCCTCGGATCGATCCTCCTCGACCCCCTTTCGATCGCCAAGGTGCTGCAGTTCCTGCACCCGGAAGACTTCTACCGGGAGAACAACGGGCAGATCTATCGCGCCGCGCTCGACCTGTTTGCGGGGGGTGAGCCGATCGACAACGTCACGCTGGCGGCGCAGCTGCAGACGATGGGTTTGCTCGAGCGGGTCGGTGGGCGAGCGCAGCTGGCGTCGATGCAGAGCGTCGTCCCGACCGCGGCGAACATCGAGTACTACGGCCGGATCGTCAAGGAGAAGGCGTACAAGAGACGCCTGATCTCGGCGGGCGGAAACATCGCCGGGTACGGCTACGACGACTCGATCGAGGCCGAGGACGCGATCAACCAGGCCCAGTCACTGGTCTTCGGCGTCGCGGACGACCGCGACCAGCGCGAGCTGGCGCGGCTGTACGACCTGCTCGGTCCGGCGATGGAGCGGATCTCGGTGCTGATGGAGAGCGGGCAGGGCGTGGTGGGGATTCCTTCCGGATTCCACGACCTCGACCGCATGACGGGCGGGTTCAAGGACAGCGACCTGATCATCGTCGCGGGTAGGCCCGCAATGGGAAAGTGCCTAAAAAGTGACAGCCTGATTATCAACTTTGAGACAGGCGAACGCCTGACGATCGAAGAAGCCGTACAGCGGCAACTCTCGAAAGTTCATGGCTTCACTTCTGATGGTCGTATCAAACCCCACGACATAGCGGCCTGGGTGGACAGCGGCATCAAGCCCTGCTTCAAGGTCTCAACGAGGAGCGGCAGATCGGTCGAGGTTACTGGTCACCATCCATTCCTGACTGTTCGCGGCTGGCAACCTCTCCACGACATTATTGTTGGCGACCGCATCGCCGTTCCGAGGGTCGTCAACTGCTTTGGCAATGATCGGTCAATGCCCTTCGAGATGATTCGGCTGATGGGCTACTTCATTGCCGAAGGCGCATTGACTGGGTCCACGCCGAGTATCACGAACACTGACGCCGTCATCGTCGATGACTACTGCTCAACGATTCGCTATTTCTTCCGCGGCATGTACATCCGACACCGTGGCATCGCATATCACGCCTCGCGGAAGGTCAGCTTCGGAGTCAAGAATCCAGTGAAGTCGTGGCTGAAGGAACTCGACCTGTGGGGTAAGAACGCCGACGCAAAGCGCTTTCCCGCATGTGTGTGGAGGTGGGATCGAGCAGGTCTTGCTGAATTGATCAAAGCTGTCATGAGCTGCGACGGAACCATTTACTCGATGGGTGGCTACCCTCGGATCGAGTTCGCCGTCGCATCGGAGGGTCTCGCCGAGGACCTGCATCACGCGTTCGTCCGATTTGGAATCGTCTCGAAGCTCTGGAAGAAAAAGCACCGCTGCTGGCGAGTCGAGATAACGGAGCCGGCGTCGGTCGAGTTGTACCAGAAAGAGATCGGTTGGATCGGCGAAAAAGCGAACCGATTCAAGCGCTTCGCGGAGCCGCGAAAGAGCAACCTCGGAATAGTTCCAAAAGCAATCTGGCAAGACATCCGAACGACAGCTGAGGCACGCGGACTGACTATCACGCAACTCTCAGTGCTTGCGGGTGAGAAAGGCGCGGGACAACGCGGATTCAATCCACATCGCTCACGTGGCCTGACGCAAGGACGATTGGCCAACTATGCGGACGTGCTGCGCGATCGGCGGCTGTCGCAGCTCGCGAGCGACCAGATCTACTGGGACGAGGTTGTTTCGATTATCCCGACGGGCGAACACCAGGTCTACGACCTCACCGTTCCCGAGACAAGCAACTTCATCGCGCAGGACATCCTGGTCCACAACACGTCATTTGTACTGAACGTTGGTCTGCACGCGGCGCTGGAGGCGAAGAGGTCGGTGGCGATCTTCAGCCTCGAGATGTCGAAAGAGCAATTGACGGAAAGACTGCTGACCGAGCAGGCACAGATCGATGCGCAGCGCATGCATCGCGGCTTGTTGACTGAGGCGGAATTCGATCGCGTTTCAAATGCGCTCGGGCCCCTCGGAGAGGCCTCGATCTACATCGATGACACACCCGTAATGGATGAGCTGACCCTCCAGCTGAAAGCCCGCCAGGCGAAGATGCGGCACGGCGTGGATATGATCCTCGTCGACTATCTGCAGCTCATGCACGGCCGCTCACGAGGTGACGACAACCGCGTCCAGGAAGTGTCTGCCATCTCGCGCGCACTGAAGGGCTTGGCGCGCGAGCTGCGCATTCCCGTGATCGCGATCTCGCAGCTGAGTCGGGCGCCGGAACAGCGCCCCGACAAGCGGCCCATCCTGAGCGACCTGAGAGAGTCGGGTTCCATTGAACAAGACAGTGACGTTGTAATGTTTCTTTATAGGGCCGAGTACTATAAAAACGACGAGAAACCGGGAATCGCCGAGGTCCACGTCGCCAAGCACCGCAACGGCCCGACCGGCACCATCGAGCTCAAATTCCGCCGCGACCACACGCGCTTCTACAACCTCGAAACGAGGCGGCCCGAACCGGGAACCGAGTAGCGTAGCGGCCCGTGGTCATCATCCTGGTCGGCGGCCAGTGGGGCGACGAAGGCAAAGGCAAGGTCATCGACTACCTCGCCGCCAAGGCCGACATGGTCATCCGCTCGCAGGGCGGCAACAACGCCGGCCACACCGTCATCACCGAGCACGGCGAGTTCAAGTTCCAGCTCATCCCGTCCGGAGTCCTCTATCCCCACTGCCAGTGCATCATCGGCAACGGCGTCGTCGTCGACCCCATAGTCCTGCTCAAGGAGATCGCGCAGCTCAGAGAACGAAACATCGAGCCCAAGAACCTCATCGTCAGCGAGCGTGCCCACATGGTCATGCGCTACCACCCTCTCTTCGATCAGCTCGAAGAGGAGGTGAGGGGCGACGACCGCCTGGGAACGACCTGGCGCGGTATCGGTCCCGCCTACGCCGACAAGATCAGACGAATCGGCTTTCGCATCGGCGACCTCCAGAAGGAAGCTTTCATGCGCAAGAAGCTCGCGTTCGTCGTCGACCAGGTCAAGAACCCGATCCTCGAAAAGCTGTATGGCAAGGACGCGTACGACTGGCGCTCGATGGTCGAGGAGTACACGCGCTACGCCAAAGAGCTCGATCCGTACATCAAGGACACCTTTCCGCTCATCCAGGACGCGCTCGATACCAACAAGAAGATCCTGCTCGAGGGCGCCCAGGCCACGATGCTCGATCTCGACTTCGGCACCTATCCCTACGTGACCAGCTCCAACCCGACGGCGGGCGGCGCCCTGACCGGCAGCGGCATCCCACCGACCAAAGTCGATCAGGTGGTTGGCGTCTTCAAGGCCTACACATCGCGCGTCGGCTACGGTCCATTTCCGTCTGAGCTCCTCGACGAGGTCGGGGACCAGATCAGGGAGCGGGGCCACGAGTTCGGGACCGTGACCGGCCGGCCGCGGCGGATCGGCTGGTTCGACGCCGCCGTGGCGCGCTACGCCGTGAAGCTAAATGGTGTCGGCGTAGCCGCCCTCATGCGGCTTGACATTCTCGACGACCAGCCGGACCTGAAGATCTGCACGGCCTACGAGTTCCGGGGCGCCAGGTACGACCATCCCATCGCCAACATCTCGCACTACAAGCACTGCGTGCCCGTCTACGAAGAGATGCCGGGCTGGCGGCAGGAGATCGGCCCGGCCAAATGTTGGGAGGACCTGCCGGCGGCCTGTCGCGACTACATCGAGCGGATCGGCGCGCTGATCGGCGCCCCCATCCAGCTGGTCGGCACCGGCCCCCGTCGAGATCAGTTCGTGACCCGCGGTCCCAACCTTTTCAACGAGGCGTAACGAAACCAGTCCTCGCGCGTCATAAGAATCGTGAGGCGCTGGCGATTCGCGACCACCGTGGCGATCAACGTCCTGGCGACGCTGGTGATCGCCGCCCTGGCCTATGCCGGGGCCAACGGCATCCCGCTCAACCGGATTGCGGCGGAACCTCATCCCCTGCCTTCGGAGGCGTCTCCAAGCCCCGCCCAGGTGCCGCTCCCGTCCCCGACTCCGGTGGCAGCAGGTCCTTTCGTTATCGACCAGTTCATGCTGGACGGGACGACTGGTTGGTTGCTTGTCTCGGACTGCCCCGCCCGAGCCGGCGAGCAATGCACGTACGCCACCACACGCACAGATGACGGCGGCGCGGGATGGGCCAAACCGGTTCCGCTAGGCGGTTCTTTCTCACCCAGCGATGGCGGGGCACCACGGGTGATCAGCTTCTTGAATGGTCAGGACGGCTTCGTATACGGGGCCGGCGGCGCCTACATCACCCACGACGGCGGAGACACGTGGCGCCGCGCGGGCTTTCCGGCCGTCTTCATCGGCAGCATCGCCATCGACGCCGCTACCGTCTGGGCGACCACGTACCCGTGCCAGAAAGGCACACTGTGCGCGTACGAGGTTCGATCGAGTCTCGACGGCGGCAGGACATGGTCGGCGCCGCACCAGCTCCCGCTCAATTTCTCGCCCGAGTTCGCGGTGGCGTTTCCCTCCGGATTGATCATCTCCAGCGTTCCCAACGGGGAGATCCAGGTGACCACCGACCGAGGTAGATCCTGGCGAGCGGTCAAATCCGCCTGCACAGGCAACCCTTTCCGGGGTTACGCCAGCACCGCCGCTGGCAACGAGCTATGGGAGCTGTGCCTCGGCACCCCCGGCGCGTCGGGTGAGGTGGCCAATGCGTCTCTCCTGGTCTCGGAGGACGGTGGCAAGTCGTGGTCGCCACGCGGGAATGCCATGGTTGCGCGCCGCCTCAACGCCTGGCTCGTCGCGAGCGGGCCACACGTGGCGTTGCTGTCCGGTCAGCAGGGAACGCTCGTGACTCGTGACAGCGGGAAGACCTGGACCGCGATCTCCCCACCCCTCGACCTGGTCAAAGTCTTTACGCTCACCGCCAGCTCGGGCTGGGCGATGGACGGCGACCGCAACGTGTGGGAGACGACCGATGGCGGAGACCACTGGAACGAGCTCGGCACCCTGCCCGACAGGCTCCCTTGATCTAGCCCGATCATTACTCCTGACGTGAAGGCCAAAGGCCCGGTCGCGGCCGAGCTCACCTGGGCACAGGTCCACGCGTTTCGCCTGAAGCGGCACCACCTCACCGGTCGGGCGAAAAAGACCGACCTGCCCCAGGTCGTGGCAGACATCGGCGGTGTGCAGGCTCAGGTCATGTCGGCGGCGGAGCTACAGGTTGCAGTCCGCGTCGACTGCACCGTGGCTGACGTGCGTAAGGCCCTGTGGACGGACCGCGCGCTGGTCAAGACGTGGCTCATGCGGGGCACCCTGCACCTGGCCCGATCCGAGGACCTGCCCATCTACTGCGCCGCGATGAGCACCCGCGGAATCAAGGTTCGACCGTCGTGGCTCAAATATTTTCAGCTGACCGAGGGCGAGCTCTGGAACGTGGTCGATGAGATCGGAGCAGCTCTCAACGGCACGCCGCTCACACGCGAGGAGCTCATCGCGGTCGTCGGAAACGGCAAACCGGCGCGCATCCTGGAGTCGCTGCGCTCCGGTTGGGGCGGCATGCTCAAGCCGGCCGCCCGCGACGGCACCCTCTGCTTCGGCCCGAGCCGTGGCCAGAGCGTGACTTTCGTCAGCCCACAGAAGTGGCTGCCCTCGTGGCGCAGGGTCGACCGCGATACGGCATTCGCCCAGATGGCCAGGCGATACCTGCGCGCTTACGGACCCGCAAGCAAAACCGACTTCGCCCGCTGGTGGGGCGCTTGGCCTGGAGTCGGCAACGCCGCGTGGTCAGCCCTCGGCGACGAGATCGTCCCGGTCTCCGTCGAAGGAGCGCGCCTCGACGCGCACGCCGCAGACATTGATGAGATTCGCGGGGCGACGGTGGAGGACTCGGTCCAGCTGCTCCCGGGCTTCGATCCGTACGTCCTCGGCCATGCCTCTCGCGATCACCTCGTGGACCCGGCCTTCGCCTCAAGGGTGAGCCGCACTGCCGGCTGGATCTCCGCGGTGGTGCTCGTCGACGGCGAAGCGGTCGGAACCTGGACCCACACGATGGCCAATCAGGTGCTGCGCCTTACCGTCTCGCCTTTTCGCCGCATTGCGCCCAGGGTCAAAACACAGGTCGGCATCCGCGCCGAAGAGCTGGCGCACGCGATGAGCGCGAAGAAGACTGAAGTGAAGTTCGCTTAGGAGGCGCGCGAGATGGTCTTCACGACGCGCAGGTTGGCTTCGCGCTGACGCAGGCGTCGCGTCCGTTTCCAGCGCTCCATCGCCATCGAGCCCGACCAGAAGAGGACCACCACCGCCGCCATCACGGCTTGCACGGCGGCAACCGTGAAGAACGCCGCTTCGATGCCATATCCGTTGTGCCTCAGGCCGACCGCAAACAGGCCGGCGGCAAATCCGAGCACGGGGCGGATCGACCAGGAGTCCGGCAGCAGGCGCCGGTCGGCAAGCAGGAGCCCGGCGACAAACCACGTCGGGCCGCTGTCGAGCTGAAACAGCGGGTCCCAACGGAACGTGTAGATGGCGAGCCAGGCGCCGGCGAGAAACGCGATGAGAACGACCAGGCTCATGCGCCTTGCGTAAGCGAGCCACGCGACGCCCACGGCAACCGCGAGCAGCGATGTGGCGAAGACCGGGCCCGGCACGTTGCCGACATAGAGCCGAACGGGATCGATGGGCGCGGACGCTGGGCTGAAGAAGTGATACCACGTCGAGATCGGGTCGCCAAACGGTGTGCCGCGGGTCGGGTCGATGTACCGGAACGGAAGTCCTCTTGTCACCAGCGCGATGCCGGCGTACACGAGCAACCCCGCCTGTGCCCTGATCGCAGGGATGTAACGAACCCGCAGCACCTCGAGCAGCACCGCGAGCGCCGCGATCTCCGCCGCCACGACCAGCCCGGCGCCGGGCCCGATCAGGGCCACGCCGAAAACTGCCGCGATCAGAGGGCTTGCCGGTGAGTGTCGAAACTGCCGGCGCCAGAACCAGTGGCCCACGAGCAGGCCGACGATTCCCGCGGCCGCCGCGATCGCGAGTATCTCGGCCGCGGGAACTCTGAAGATGATCAGTCCCGCCACGACTGGAGGCAGGAGGGCAACTCCCGTGACGAGATCGTCGGGGAGGGACGCAGGTTTGAAGGCAGCCCGGTCAAGCCAGGCCCCCGCGCGAGCCAGCACGTTGGGATTGTAGGCAATGAGCCCGGCCGCTGACTCCACCCGAGCTGGGCCGAGGTGAGGGGTTGGGTGATAATTCGCAGGCTCGTGTCGCTCCTTGGCCTACGTCTGGCTGCGACCGCCGTGGCGCTGTGGGTGATGGCGATGGCGTCGATGGTTGCTGTTGCGGACGCGCTTCCCGATTCGACCTGGGTTGCCCTCAACGCGCTTCCCCATCAGGGACGGGTCGCGGTGTTTGCGCTGGCGGTGGATCCCGCCAACAACCAATCACTGCTCGCGGGCAACTCGGACGGTTCGTTGCTGAGAAGCACCAATGGCGGGACGACGTGGTCCACCGCGCACACGGGCAAGGCCGCCCCCACCACGATTGCGTTCAGCCCATACACGAGCGGGCTGGTGCTGGCCGGCACGCGCGGAGGCGGCGCTTTCTTGAGTCGCGATGGCGGCGCCTCCTGGACGGCGGCGCAGGGACTCGAGGGGCGCACCGTGCGCGTGTTCGCGTTTTCCCTGACGATCGTTGCGGCGGGCACCGACCGTGGGGTCTACACCAGCACCGACGGGGCGTCGTGGACGCAGTCGGGGCTCACCAACCGCAGCATCGACGCGCTGGCCGTGGAGGCGATCCATGCGCCGGTGCGCATGGTTGCGGGAAGCGACGCGCAGGTTTCCGGCGGCTCGATGGCGCTCTACCAGAGCGTCGACGACGGCACCACGTGGACGACCTTCACTCCGCCGTTGACGGGGACGATCCCCGTCCGCTTCGCGGCCGGGCCGCTGCCGCCGACCGGCAACGTCAGACCGCTCCTGGTCGGCACGAACACGGGCCTGTTTCTCTCCCTCGACAACGGCGCGACATTCAACCCGCTCAGCGGAGGCGCGCTGCTGCCGACGACCGACTACACACAGATCGCCTTCATCACCGACCACTCCGACCGGTTCTATGTCGCCAGCGACGGTGGAGGGTCGAAGTCGGGCGGACTCTGGCGGAGCGATGACGGCGGTCAGAGCTTTCGTTCCCTGCAGCCCCCGCAGGCTTCGGTGACGGCGCTCGCGATGTCCAACGACGAACAGCCCACCCTCTACGTGGCCACGTTCCTGCCGTCAAACCACGTGGCGTCGCTGTGGACATACCACGACACGGGCGGTGCGCCCCAGGGTCCCGCCTCTTCCGAAACTCCGGCTGCGAGTGGAGCCCGGCCCTCGCACCCCGGAGACGCGTCGATCGTGGGCCAGATTCTTGCCGCTCCCCAGCTCCCTTACGTCGCGCTTGGGCTCGCCGCGGTCATCCTCGTGCTGACGGCGGTGGTCGCCCACCTCCGAGGGCGTTACAGGTGAGGACCCGGTTAGACTCGGCTTGAGGTGACCACGACGACAGATCGGTTGCGTGAGCTGGGCATCACGCTGCCCGCGGCGCCGGCGCCGGCCGCCTCCTACGTACAAACGCGACTGGTCCCGCTCGGTGATGGCCGCTCGCTGATCTACGTAGCGGGACAGATCTCGCGCGACACCGACGGTGTGCTGGCGGGTCGATGCCCCGACGAGGTGTCGGTCGAAGAGGCGACCCGCCGCGCGCGGCTTTGCGGACTGAGCGTCCTGGCCCAGATCGAGCACGCCACGGGCCTGGACAGCGTCGTCGAGCTTGCGCAGGTCATGGGCTTCGTGCTCTCCGCCGACGGTTTCGGGGAGCAGCCGAAAGTCATCAACGGAGCGTCAGACCTGTTCGTCCAGGTCCTCGGATCCGGCGGCATGCACACCCGAGCGGCGCTCGGGACGAACGCCCTGCCGTTCGGAGCCACGGTCGAGATTGCGGCGGTCGCGGTTGTTCGCACCGGCTGACTTGGGCCGCTGAGTGCGCCGCCCCGGCGCACTTCTGGTCGGCAGCGTCCTCTACCTCGCGCTCATCTTCGGCGTGATGCTGTGGCGCGGCATCTCGATCGAGCCCCAGTGGGTGGTGCTGGCGCTGCTCGTGATCGCGATTCCACTCGGCCGTGGATGGACCTTCATCGCCGACTGGGGGCCGTTCGTGCTGCTGTTCTTCGCCTACGAGGCGATGCGCGGCTTCGCGGCGAAAACCGGCTTCGCGCCGCACGATCTGTCGGGGCTGGAGCGCGCCGTGTTCGGCGGCAACATTCCAACCGTTGCACTACAACACGCGATCTATCACGTCGAAAGCGTCAGCCCGCAGGACGTCATCGCGATGTTCTTCTATTTCATGCACTTTCCGATGCCGATCCTGGTGGGATTTGTCTTCTGGTTGCGAAGCCGCGACCACTTTCACCACTTCATCGCAGCGCTGCTGGTGATGGCGTTCGTCGCGTTCCTGACCTATCTCTTCTGGCCTTCGGCGCCGCCCTGGTATCAGTTCCAGGAGGGACAGGTGGCGAGCTCGCAGGTGGTGCACAAGATCCTCAACGAGACCGTGGACAAGTTCTGGGGGCCGAACTACTTCGTCTCGCCCCTCTACACGCACCTCAACCCCAACCAGTTCGCGGCGTTCCCGTCGCTCCACGCGGCGTTCCCTGCGCTAGCCGCGGTGTACGCGTGGAACCGGTACCGGATCCTGTCTCTCTTTCTCATCGGCTGGACGGCGGCAGTCCTGTTCTCGATCGTGTATCTCGGCGAGCATTACGTGGTCGACGCGCTCGCTGGATTTGTCTACGTGGCGGCGGCCAGCCTGCTCGTCGAGGGCTTCGTCCGCTGGCGGGCGAGGCGGGTTACGCCTGCCACACCCTCCGCATGATGGTGCGGGCGAGCTTGTCCGAGTCGTGGTGCGAGGGGATCTTCACATTCACCACGTCCGACGAGATGAACCGCACGTCGGGATGTCGTGTGGTGTCCGTGGGGCGGAATATCACCGGCGCCTGACCACCGGTAGGCGCGTGCGCGGTGTTCGAGTTGACGAGCACGAAGTCGAACAGGTTGGCACCGACGTGCTCGCGAATCACGCGCAGGTAGTCGTCGACTCCGTAGCCCTCCGTCTCACCGGGCTGGGCGGCGAGGTTGCAGATGTAGAGCTTCAATGCCGGCGATGCCTTGATCGCCTCGACCATCCCCTCGACCAGCAGGTTCGGGAGGATCGATGTGTAGAGCGATCCCGGTCCGACGATGACGAGCTCGGCGTTGAGGATCGCCTGCGCCGCCTCCGGGTTGACCTGGACTCCGTCGGGCTTCAAGAAGACGTGGCTGATCGGCGAGTTCTGCTTGGGGATCAAGGACTCGCCTTCGACCGACCTGCCGTTGATCGAAGCGACGAGTGTCACGTCCTGCAGCGTCGAGGGCATCAGCGTGCCCTTCACAGCGAGCACCTTGCCCGACTCGCGCAGAGCCTGCTCGAAGTTCCCGGTGACGTCGGCCATGGCCATGATGAACAGGTTCCCGAAGGCGTGGCCGTCGAGCGAACCCTCCTTGAAGCGATGGTCGAAGAGCTGCTTCATCAGAGGCTCGGCGTCGGCGAGCGCCACCAGGCACTGTCGGAAGTCGCCTGGCGGAAGGATTCGGTATTCGTCGCGAAGCCGGCCCGACGAACCTCCGTCGTCGGCGACGGTGACGATGGCCGAGAGGTTCGAGGTGTACGTCTTCAGGCCGCGCAGGAGCGAGCTCAGTCCGGTGCCACCGCCGATGGCGACCACGCGTGGTCCGCGGCCGCGCATCCGAAAAGCGTGGATGACCTCGACCACGCTGCTGGTGGTGTTGCCCGGGAGAAACGGACCCAGAACCGACTGCGTCAGCTTGAGATAGCTGAGGACGAGGAGCCCGACGCCGACGATCAGGAAGATAAAGGCGCGAACGACGTAGGGCAGGGGTTGCAGCGTGAGGTAGAAGAAGATCCCTGGCAGGCGGGCGGTCTGGTAGATCTCCTTCAGCGCATACGCCACGCCGAGCACGAGGACGAGCTCGGAGGCCATGAGGAGGAGCAGCCACCGCTTGATCTGTAATCCGGGCGTGAGCCAGCGCAGCCAACGTGTAGTCGAAGGAAGCCTTCTGGCCATCTACCCCGCCTGGATCAACGAGTGGAAAACGTGCAAGGTTACTCTGGTACTACGCTTCATCTGAAGTATGCGGAAGTTGCGCACCCTCCGTCGCCTGTTCCGGATCGCGACCCTCGGCCTCATTGTGGCCGCGGTCGCGACTGAGCTTTCCAAGCCCGCGCCTGAGCGTACGTGGAATGGCAAGGTCGGCGGCATCGTGCCGTACGACTTTCGCCCGCCGACATTGCAGCGGATCCGAGATGCGTACTGGAACCCGGGCTCGGATCGCCTGTTCAGCGACCGTGTCTTCGGTGTGGGCTGGGCGGTCAACCTCTACCGGGCGAAAACGCTCATGGAGCAGGCTTTCAGGCGATTGATGGGCCATGAGGAGCCGGTGTCCATCCGCATGACCATCAGATCCGAGGGATCAGGCGCCAAGCCAGACGTCTCCGTCACCCGCGAGTAACGCAACCGGCTCCGCGCCGGTACCTCCTTAGAATGATTCGCCCGGCACTCTGGTGCGACTTGGGGAGTGGCGCAACGGTAGCGCAGCTGACTCTGGATCAGAAGGTTGAAGGTTCGAATCCTTCCTCCCCAGCCAACTATATGTGGTACCCGCTGCCTCCTCTGTCCACCACATATAGCCTGCGTGAGCCGTTGACTGTCCAGGAATCAGAGGCGGCGCCACCGCGTGATCCGTGGATCAGGTGCGGTACGAGCCCGTCAAGCTGCTGGCGTGATGGTGCTGCGTTTAGCTGGTTCGGGATCGTGGTAAATGAGGGGCTGGAAGCGGTTCCGCGCCAAATTTCAATAGGAGGTGAAGATAGAAATGGCATTGAATCGCCGGAGTCCAATGGGTGAGCTCGCCGGGTTGCACAGCGCGATGGACAGACTGTTCGGCGACTTCTTCGGTGGACCGGCTGTCGAGAGTGGGGGCCAGATACCTGTTCAGACCTGGTACCTGCCGATCGACGTCATCGACCAGGCGAAGGGCTACGAGGTGAAAGCGCCGGTACCCGGATTCAATCCTGAAGATGTCGAGGTCACTTACATGGACGGGGTGTTGACGATCACGGCTCAGAGGAGCGAGGAGTCGACGTCTCAGGCCGGCATCTACCTGCGCCGAGAGATGAAGTTCGGCAACTTCGTGCGGAGCATTCAGCTACCGGCTGAGGTTAAGCAGGGAGAGATCAAGGCGAGCTTCGATAACGGCATCCTCACGGTTCAGATCCCGAAGGTGCCGAAGCCACAGCCGGTCAAGATCCAGGTCACTGGCAAGCGGCAGAACCAGCTCGTCGGGGTCAACGCGCAAAAGTAGGCCCCAGACGCGAATTGGAAGAGGGCCCTTATCGCGGCCCCTCTTCCACTCCCCAAGCGCGGAGCGCATTCGAAGGAGGCAACGATAACCGTCCCAGTCGGCTTTCGCCATTAATGTGCTACGCCATGTCATGGTTGGAATACCAAAGGTGAACCGGCTCCGCCCTACCATCAGAAGTGCTCAACGAGCGCGGTTATGAACGCTGGGGTGAGCGACCACTAGCGCGATCCTGGCGACGAACGCTCCCGCGAAGGGCTAAACGCTCGTCAAGATCCCGCCCCCCACTGCGCCATGATCGCCACGTTTGGCTTGGAGCGGTGGATTGGTGGTCGTCTCCGGTTAGATTTGCACGCTTTGCTACGTCGATCCAGCCACGCGCGATTCGTCAAGGGACCAGATTCGAGTTCAAGAGGGCGGTACTACCAGGTGCGTCAGCTACGTCTAAACTCGCCGGCAAATGCCTGTTTTGTGACCTATCTCTATGCAGTTAAAGTACGCCCGAAAGGGAGGACAGCGAAGCATGCGTACTGAAAGGTGGACCGGAACAGTCGGCCTGGTCTTGCTGGGAAGCGTAATCGCGGGGGTTGTGTTTGAGAGCATGGGTCCAAATATGTCCCAGACTTCGCAGCAGATGTATGACAGCTTCAAGAACGAGAACTGGGCAGTGATGACGGCCGGCGCGATTCTCATCGTGCAGAAAGTCCTGATCGTCGGGTTCGCGGTCGGCCTCGCCACCCTCGTAGCCCGCGGTGGCGAAAAGGAGCAAATTCTGTCGCGGTTCGTTCTGATCGCCGGCGGACTGCAGGTGG
>DATIOJ010000028.1:0-4449 GCA_035473355.1 Candidatus Limnocylindrales bacterium | reverse complement strand
TCTGCTCGGAGTCCTCAACCGAGTAGTCGCGGACCAACGCCGTCTTGTCGGTGGCGACCCCGACCATCGTCTCCTCGAGCTGCATCTCGATCAGGCGGCCCTCGGTGCCGAGCTCGACGATGTAGCGCTCGACCTCGACCGCCATGCGGGTGACGAGCTCGGCCCGCTGCAGCACGGCGAGCGCGTCGTAGAGCACGCCGCCGCCCTCGAACTCGAGCACGGTGAGACGGTTCGACACCTGGTCGAGGCGGGCCCGGTACTTGTCCAGTGTCGCCAGCCCCTGGTTGGCCTTGGCGAGCACGGCGGGGATGTCCTGGAGGATGTACTTGGTCCCCTCGACGTAGAGGGAGACGACGTCGCGGCGCTGGGAGATCGCGATCACCAGCGCCTCGGTCTGCTTGGAGACGCGCTCGGCGGTGCGGTGGCGGGTGCCTGTCTCGGCCGAGAGGATCGTCGGATCGGGCATCAGCTGCACGTTGGCCCAGGCGATCTTGGTCGCCTCGGAGTTGAGCACGATCGCCCCGTCCATCTTTGCCACCTGGTAGAGCATCGCCGGCGTGTAGTCGATGTCGAGCTTGATCCCGCCGGAGAGCAGATGAGAGATGTCGCCGGCGTCACCGACGACGATCAGCCCACCCGTACGCGAGTGGACTATGTTGTCGAGGCCCTCGCGCAGGGCACCGCCCGGCGCGACTACGTCAAGGGCCCTTAGTAGGCGGGGATCTTGGCGTTCGGACAACTCATGAAGCTCATCCCCAGGCAGCGCTGACATCGCCTTCTAGGATGGCAAAAACCGCTTTGGAATGCGGTGTGACTAATCTCTAGTGGACAGGTCGGGATAGTCCTTGTCAAGGAAACCGGTCACCTAAAGCCATAAGTCCCGGAGTTTGCGTGCCTGAAGCGGACCACATCAAATTCTCAACCTGGTGATTGGAGAATTTGATGTGGTCCGAATTTGGCCCTTCAGAGGTGGAAGCGGCGGTGGTGAGTGTGGTGCTGGAGAGCCTTTGGCTGCGGTCTGCCCGCAACGGATGGATCGGGACCGGGACGCTCGGGATCGCGCACAAAAGCCCAGGTGAGGCCCGTGCCAAGGGCGCAGAGCGCGACCACGACCCAGGTCGAGCCGGCGATGCCGGCCGAGAACGAGCTGCCACCGTCCTCGAGCGCGTGGAAGACAGCGCCGCTGGCGGCCAGCGCGATCGTCCCCGCCATCACCCGGTCCATTGCCAGAACACCAGAAGCGATGCCCACCTTCTCCGCCGGCATCGCCGCCATTGCCGCGGTCGACATCGGCGCGTAGACGAGGCCGAGCGCGACGCCGAAAAGCAGGTAGCCGACCAGCAGCAGACCGTAGGCGCTGCCCACCTCGAGCTGGGTCAGCACGAGCAGCCCTGCCGTCCCGCACGCCATCCCAGCCGTCATCAGCCGCCGCGCCCCGAAACGGCCGATCAGACGGGCGGACAGCGGTGAGATGACGACCATCGGCGCCGTGATCGGCAGGATCATCAGGCCACTGAGCACCGCCGAGTGGCCGCGCACGTCCTGCAGGTACTGAGGCTGGAAGAACATCACCGCCCAGTAGGCACCAACCAGGGCGAAGGCGGCGGCGCTGGCGCCGAAGTAGGGCCGGTTGCGGAAGAGCTCGAAGTCGACGATCGGCTCGCGCACCCTGTGCTCGAGACGCCAAAAGGCGTAGAGCGCGGCCATGCCGGCAATCGCGACCGCGGCCGTTGTCTCGCCGCTCCAGGTCCTGCTTTGCACCAACGCCAGGACGATCGCCGCCAGGCCGGTGCCAAGCGCGAGCAGGCCGGTGAAGTCCACCCGGCGCCCGGCGCCGGGATCAGTCGACTCCGGCGCCGCAGCAGCCGTAATTGCGATCCCAACCAGGGCCACGGGCAGGTTGATCCAGAAGATCACCCGCCAGTCAACTTCCACAAGCGCACCGCCCGCCAGGGGCCCGATGGCCAATGCCACGGCCGAGACCCCCGCCCAAACCCCAAGCGCCCGCGCCTGCTCGGAGGCCGGGAAGGCATTGCAAACGATCGCCAACGAAAGCGGCAACATCGGCGCCGCGCCGACCCCCTGCAGGATCCGCCCGGCAATCAGCGTCTCCTGGCTGCCGGCAGCACCAGAGAGAACGGAGCCGAGCGCAAAAATGCCCATGCCAGCAAGAAAGAGTCGCTTGCGCCCAAACATGTCCCCGAGCCGACCCGCGGTGACAACGAAGACCGTGATCGCCAGCAAGTAACCGTTCATCACCCACTGCAGCCCTGCCGACGTAGCCCCAACGTCATGGCGAATGCTGGGCAGCGCCAGCGCCACCACCGTGGAATCGAGCATCAGAAGGAACAAGCCTGCGCAGGTTCCGGCCAACGTCCACCAGGGCCTGTTCTGCTCATCGATCTTCAGCACGGGCGGCAGACTACGAGGGACTGAGGTCGGGACCGTGAGGAGTCATGGACCCCTCTCCGACAGCCCGATCTCCGACGAGTGAAGCTACGGGTGGCAGATGGGGATCTACGGCCAGAGGTAGCTAGTGAGTTGCAATCAGGTCGCGCGTGGGATCGATGCTCCAGCGAGCACCGACCTCGACTAGCTCAGCGGTGAGCTGCCACCGATCCGGGCGCTCTTCGCCTTCGTGCTGAGGATTGGCCCCCTTCAGGGCCATGCAGCCGGTGTTGTCGCCGATCGCGCGGATGGCGGCGACGTCCTCGTCGCTGAGCTTCTGCCCAGGAAGCTCAGCCAGCTCGGCCCGTTGCTGCTCGATCGTGCGGGCCTCGGGACCGGTCTCCTGGATCAATGTGGGCACCACGCACTCGACCGCTGGGTGGGCGAGGTTCCACTGGCAGGCGAGTTGGATCGGCGTCAGGCCGGCCCGCTCGGCGTAGGGCAGGACCTGCGCCAGCTTCTCGAGGCCGGCCTCGATCCAGCCTTCGGGGCGGAAGGCGCGATGGTCGCCGTGGGCGAGCTCCATGCCGGGCCGCAAGTCGCCCCAGAAGAGACCGCCGTAGTCGACGACACGCGTGATCACCCTGACTCCATGACGTTCGGCGGCGTCAAGCACGAGCTCGCCGGGCCAAGGCTCAAAGGGGTTGAGGATGATCATCGCGCAGTCGATGCGGTCGCCGAAACGCTCCAGACAGGCGATCAGGTCGAGGGTGAAGCCGTTGGCTGGGCCCGGGGCGACTCCGATCCGGTCGGTCAGGCCGGCCTCGCGCAGGGCCGCCATTCCATCCCAGACGGCCTCGCTCGAGTAGCCGATCCGGTCGGGGTTGTGGAGCAGCAGCAAGTCGACGGAATCGACGCCGAGGCGCTGGAGACTGCGCTCGGCAGCCATCCTCAGGTAGTCCGCGTACGCATCCTCACCGCGCAAGCGCGGATCGGTGAAGCGCGGAAATCCACGCGGCCCATCGCGCTCGCCCGCGTAGAAGTCATGGCCAACCGCCCCAACCAGGCAGTAGTCGTCGCGGCGGACCCCGGCCAGAGCCCGTCCAAGCAGCGAGTCGGCCTCACCCTGACCGTAGGTGTCGGCAGTAAGGATGGTGTCGATGCCATCACCAGGCCGCAGCAGCCCTTCAAGCCGCTCCTCCGCGATGGCCTCGCCAAAGTGCAGAAACCTCCCCCCGCTCCAGGTTCCTAGCGCTACGCGTCCAGGCTCAGACATGACCTGAACCATAGGCCGCAGCTCGCGCGGGTGGCGCGGTGGCGGGGGTCCCCCATAGCGCAGGGCGCCGCGCAGCGGCGTCTGAGCACATGGGGGAGGGCCGCCGCGACAGGACCCGCGCGCCGCCGGCTATGGCTGGTCGGGCTCCGACTTGGACTCGCCGTCGTCCGACCCCTGCTCGCCGGGCTCCTCGTCCTTCTTGGCGCCGACGCCGACCTTCTCGGGCTCGGGCTTGGACTTCTTCGGCCGCGCAGGCTTCTTCGGCTTGACGATCGTCAGGCTGAGCGGGCGGTCCTCCTCGTCCCCGGAGGGATCGCGCTTGACCATCACGGTCGAACCAGGCGTCATCTGCCCCTGGCGCAGCACTTCGTCGGCGAGTGGATCCTCGATGTAGCGCTGGATCGCGCGCCGCAGCGGGCGAGCGCCCATCGAGGGGTCCCAGCCTTTGTCGACCAGCAGGTCCTTGGCCTCGTCGGTCAGATCCAATTGCAGCTCGTGTTCGGCGACCTGGACGCGGACCCGGTTGATCATCAGGTCGATGATCTCCTTGACCTCTTCCTTGGCCAGCTTGTGGAAGACGATCACCTCGTCGATCCGGTTGAGGAACTCAGGCCGGAAGACCTTCTTCAGGTCGCTCATGATCCGGCCCTTCATCGCGTCGTAGGACATGCCGGTCTCGTCGTCGACGGTGAAGCCGATCGAGGTGTTCTTGGCGATCTCCGAGGCGCCGATGTTCGAGGTCATGATCACGATCGCGTTGCGGAAGTCGACCGTGCGGCCCTGGG
>DATIOJ010000027.1:0-4618 GCA_035473355.1 Candidatus Limnocylindrales bacterium | reverse complement strand
AACCTGCCGCTCGGCGGACCGGGGCGCTCGTTCAAGGGCACGAGCGCGCTGACCGAGTTTCACGTCGACGCCGCGGCCGCGGGCGGCGAGGCCAAGCCCGCGCGGGTGAAGTTCGCGACCGCCAGCGCCGACTTCGGCGACGCCCCCGATTCGCCGCTCGAGCCGAACTTCGACGACAAGTCGGGCAAGAAGCGCGTCACGGGGCCCGTGGGTTTCGCCATCGACGACAAGGACGACACCGCCTGGGGCATCGATGCCGGACCCGGCCGCCGCAACGCCCCGCGCAAGGCCGTCTTCACGCTCGAGACGCCGATCGCGTACGAGAAGGGCGCGCAGCTGATCTTCCTGCTGAAGCAGAACCACGGCGGCTGGAACAGCGACGACCTGATGACCAACAACCTCGGCCGCTTCCGCCTCTCGTACACGGCGGCAACGGACCCGGTCGCCGACCCGCTGCCGACGGCCGTGCGCGAGATCCTGTCGATCCCGCGCGAGAAACGGTCGCCCGCGCAGACCAAGGCGGTCTTCGCCTTCTGGCGCACGACCGTCCCCGAGTTCAAGGACACCAACGAGAGGATCGAGGCCCTCGCCCGGCAGCACCCGGAACCGGCGACGTCGCAGATGGTCCTCGAGGCCCGCAGCGAGATGCGCGAAACGCACCTGCTCAAGCGCGGCGACTGGCTGAGCCCGGGCAAGGCGATCAGGCCAGGCGTCCCCGCCGCGCTGCACCCGTTGCCGGCGAACGCGCCGCCGACCCGCCTGACGTTCGCGCGGTGGCTTGTCGACCCGAAGTCGCCGACGACCTCGCGCACCTTCGTCAACCGGGTCTGGCAGACCTACTTCGGCACCGGCCTCGTCGCGACCAGCGAAGACCTGGGTAAGCAGAGCGAGGCCCCCTCGCACCCCGAGCTGCTCGATTGGCTGGCCGTCGAGTTCGTCGAGAAAGGCTGGAAGCAGAAGGACCTGCACCGCATGATCGTGAATTCGGCGGTGTACCGGCAGAGTTCCCGCATCGAACCGGCGAGCTTCGAGAAGGATCCGTACAACCGGCTCCTTGCCCGCGGCGCGCGCTTCCGGGTGGAAGGCGAGATCGTCCGCGATATCGCACTCGCGGTCAGCGGGCTGTTGAACCCGAAGGTCGGCGGCCGGAGCATCATGGCGCCCGCGCCGGACTTCCTCTTCAAGCCGCCGGCGAGCTACGCGCCGTTCCCCTGGGTCGAGGAGACGGGTCCCGACCGCTACCGCCGCGCGCTCTACACGTACCGCCGCCGCTCGACGCCGTTCCCGATGCTCCAGACCTTCGACGCCCCCGATGGCACCACCGCCTGCGTGCGGCGGACGCGCTCGAATACGCCGCTTCAGGCCCTGACGCTCCTGAACGAGACCGTCTCGATGGAGGCCGCTCGCGCGTTCGCGCTAAAAATCGTCGGCGAAGGCGGAAAGACGGATGCCGAGCGCCTGTCCTACGCGTTCCGCCGGGCCCTCAGCCGCCCGCCGACGGACGCGGAGGAGCAGGTCCTGATCCGGATGATGGACAAGCAGAAAGCGCGCGTCGCCGAAGGCTGGATCAACACGCACGCGCTCACGACCGGGAAGGACGAACTGCCGACGCTGCCCGAGGGCGTCACGCCCGCGACGCTCGCCGCTTATACGGTCGCCGCGCGCGCGCTGTTGAGCCTCGACGAAACGATCACGAAGCAATAGGCATTCGTTTGTTTTGAAAATCGGGGCGAGGAACCCACCGATGGCCGACCGCGAGAACCTCCACCAGTCCCTCCTCCACGAGGATCAGCGCTACCACTCGCGCCGCTGGTTCTTCAAGGAGTGCGGCGTCGGTCTCGGCTCGGTCGCGCTGCATTCGCTGCTCGGCAGCGTCCTGGGGGCTGGCACCGCGCAGGCCGCTTCCGCAGACCCGATGGCCCCGAAGGCGCCGCATTTCACGCCGAAGGCGAAGCGCGTGATCTTCCTCTTCCAGGCGGGCGCGCCAAGCCACCTCGAGCTGTTCGACAACAAGCCGGAGCTCGCGAAGTGGGACGGCAAGCTGCCGCCGGCGGAGCTGCTGAAGGGCTATCGCGCCGCGTTCATCAACCCGAGCTCGACGCTGCTGGGACCGAAGTTCACGTTCGCGAAGCACGGGCAGTGCGGGGCGGAACTCTCCGAGCTGCTCCCGTACACGGCGAAGATCGTCGACGACATCGCCATCGTCAAGTCGATGCAGACCGACGCCTTCAACCATGCGCCGGCGCAGATCTTCATGAACACCGGCGCGCAGCAGTTCGGCCGCCCGAGCATGGGCGCGTGGGCGACGTACGGCCTGGGCAGCGAAGCGCAGGACCTGCCGGCGTTCGTCGTCTTCAGTACCGGCGCCAAGGGCACGAGCGGTGGCCCGGCCAACTGGGGCTGCGGGTTCCTGCCGACCGTCTACCAGGGCGTGCCGTTCCGCGGGCAGGGCGATCCGGTGCTCTACCTCTCCAACCCCGGCGGCGTCGACAAGATCATGCAGCGCGACACACTGGACGTGATCCGCAGCCTGAACGAGATGCACCTCGGCGCTGTCGGCGACCCCGAGATCTCGACGCGCATCAACTCGTTCGAGATGGCGTACCGCATGCAGTCGAGCGCGCCGGACCTGATGGACCTCTCGAAGGAGTCGCCGGACACGCTCGAGCTGTACGGCGCGGTCCCGGGCGAATCGAGCTACGCGAACTGCTGCCTGCTCGCGCGGCGCCTCGTCGAGCGCGGCACGCGCTTCGTCCAGATCTTCCACGAGGCCTGGGACCACCACGGCGGGCTCGTGGGCGGGTTGAAGGAGCAGTGCAAGAAGACCGACCAGGCCAGCGCGGCGCTCGTGCTGGACCTGAAGCGGCGCGGCCTGCTCGACGACACGCTGGTGATCTGGGGCGGCGAGTTCGGGCGCACGCCGATGGTGCAGGGCGGCAACGACGGCCGCGACCACCACCCGAACGCGTTCACGATGTGGTTCGCCGGAGGCGGCGTGAAGAAAGGGCTGACGCTGGGCGCCAGCGACGAGCTCGGGTTCAACGCGGTCGAGGACAAGGTCCACGTCCACGACCTGCACGCGACGATCCTGCATCTCCTCGGCTTCGACCACACGAAGCTGACCTACCGCTTCCAGGGCCGCGACTTCCGGCTGACCGACGTCCACGGCGAGCTCGTGACGAAGCTGCTGGCGTAGGCCGCCCGCGCCCGCGAGGGTTCGACGCTAGACACCTCCGGGACGAGGTGGCAGGATCCGCCGGTGACGAGCAGACCTGGCGAAGCGCAGCACCTGCGCGACCTCGCGCGGCTGCGCCGCATTCGCGACCGGATCGACCGGGAGTACGCGGAGCCGCTGGACGTCGAGGCGCTCGCCCGCGCCGAGCACATGTCGGGTGGGCACCTCAGCCGTCAGTTCCGGCTCGCCTACGGCGAGTCGCCGTACTCCTACCTGATGACCCGGCGCATCGAGCGCGCGATGGCGCTGCTGCGGCGTGGCGACCTCAGCGTCACCGACGTCTGCTTCGAGGTGGGCTGCGCGTCGCTGGGCACCTTCAGCACCCGCTTCACCGAGCTGGTCGGTGTGCCGCCCAGCGTCTATCGACAGCAGGCGGCGGACGCGACGGCCGGGATGCCGGCCTGCGTGGCGAAACAGGTGACCCGACCGGTCAGGAATCGAGAAGCGCCGGCTACCGAGCCGAACCTAGACTGAGCGCCATGAACATCACCATCCACTCCAGCTTCCTCCCCCAGAACGACCCGGACGCTGCCCTCGGCTTCTACCGCGATACCCTCGGCTTCGAGGTCCGCGCCGACGTCGGATACAACGGCATGCGCTGGATCACCGTCGGCCCTCCGGGCCAGCCCGGCACGTCCATCGTCCTGTATCCGCCGGCCGCCAGCCCCGGCGTCACCGAGGATGAGCGCCGCACCATCGCCGAGATGATGGCCAAGGGCACCTACGCCACCCTCCTGCTGGCCACCAAGGATCTGGACGGCGCCTTCGAACGGCTGCAGGCGCGCGGCGCCGAGATTGTCCAGGAGCCGATCGACCAGCCGTACGGCGTCCGCGACTGTGCCCTGCGCGATCCCGCGGGGAACCTGATCCGCATCCAGGAACTGCGCTGAGCCATTCAGAGGAGGCACCAATGAACTGGAGCACGTGGATTCGGCAGATCCATCGCTGGCTGTCCATCGCCTTCACGGTGACCGTCATCGCCAACTTCGTCGCCCTGGCGCGGGGCACCGGAACGCCGCCGCCCTGGGTGACCTACTCGCCGCTGCTCCCGCTCGCCCTGCTCCTGTTCAGCGGCCTGTACCTGTTCGTGCTCCCGTATGCCAAAAGGTGGCACCGCGAGCGACAGCAGCGAACCGCGATGGAGACTCGATGAGCAAGGCGGATCACCACGATCTGATCCGCATCCAGGAACTGCGCTGAGCCATTTCAGAGGAGGCACCAGATGAACTGGAGCACGTGGATTCGGCAGATCCATCGCTGGCTGTCCATCGCCTTCACGGTGACCGTCATCGCCAACGTCATCGCCCTCGCGCAAAAGGGCGGCGCGCCCCCGCCCTGGGTGACCTACTCGCCACTGCCCCCGCTTGGGTTACTCCTATTCTC
>DATIOJ010000026.1:0-4157 GCA_035473355.1 Candidatus Limnocylindrales bacterium | reverse complement strand
CCTGCATTCAGCGCCTCCTGGCCGGTGTTGAATGCAACTTGCGATCTCCCAGCCGTTTGCCAATGGCACAGCCGTGCAAGTGATCGTTGACCAGCCCCATCGCCTGCATGAACGAGTAGACGGTGGTCGGCCCCACGAAGGCCCAGCCGCGACGGCGCAGATCCTTGCTCATCGCGACCGCCTCGGGGGCCACGCCAAGCTGCGTCAGCCCCTCGCGGTCGAGCTGCCCGCGGCGCGGTTTCGGCTCATACCGCCACGCGTACGCAGCGAAGCTGCCGAACTCCGCCGCCAGGTCTGAGTAGCGGCGGGCGTTGTTGATGGTCGCTTCGATCTTGGCCCGGTTGCGCACGATGCCCGCGTCACGCATGAGCCGCGCGACGTCTCTCGAGCCAAACCGGGCCACCGCCTCTGGCTCGAAGCCCCGAAATGCGGCACGAAAGTTTTCCCGTTTGCGGAGGATCGTCAACCAGCTGAGCCCCGACATGAAGCCTTCGAGCATCAGCTTCTCGAAGAGTCGCCTGTCCTCGGCCACCGGGCGGCCCCACTCGGTGTCGTGATAGCTGCGCAGGTCGTCCGAGTCCGACCACCAGCATCGTGCCACGCCATCGGGCCCGACGCTGATGCCGGACGGGGGCAATTGTCTTAGCTGATCAGAGCTTCGAGCTTTGCCTTCAGGTCGCCCTTCATGTTGGGGCGATAACCGACGGTCCGCTCCGCAGGCTTGCCGTCCTTGAAGATGATCACGGTCGGGATCGACATGATCCCCAGCTGCATCGGCACCGACGGGTTCTCGTCGATGTCCATCTTCATGACCTTCACCTTGTCACCCAGCTCGCCGTGGATCTGCTCCACGATGGGGGCGATCATGCGGCACGGGCCGCACCACGTCGCCCAGAAGTCGACGAGCACCGGCTTGTCCGACTTGAGGACGGCGGTTTCAAATTCGCTGTCAGTTACTTCCTGGATGTTTCCCACGTATTCCCTCTTCTGCTGTTAATCGCTTGATTCCGACTTTGATTCCGGCTTCGACTCAGTCTTGCTTTCGGCGGCCGGCGCCGATCCATTGTCCGACGACGACCTGGCGGAATCCTTGTAGTCGGTGGAGTAGTACCCGCTGCCCTTGAAAACGACGCCCGATGGAAACAGCACCCTGGTCACCTCGCCCTGGCACTTTGGGCAGGTCTCGACCGACGCGTCCGACATCCGTTGGAAGACCTCGAACTGGTGGCCGCACTTGGTGCAGCGGTAGCCGTAAATGGGCACTTTATGGGTTCCTAACTATAAACGGCGCTCCCGTTCCAGCCTCTCGAAAACCAACCCGGATGGTGGCTTCGGGTGGAAGTAAGTCGCCTTCTGAGGAAGAGTTTTCCCCTCCTGGGCCAGCTTCAAAACCTCCCGGACGTCAGGCTGGTCGAGGAAGAAGGCGGCGGTCCCGACGCCCTCGTCGACCCACCGGACGGCCTGGGCTGGATCCCGCGTGTACAGGAGGTGATCCTCCGGGTTGCGCTTGCCGAGCAGGTTGTCGATCACCTGCTCGTGGAGCTCGACGACGGCCACATCCCCCTCCAGCGGCAGAACCTGATATTCGTGGTTGCGGTACGAACCTGCCGCCACCCTGCCGCGCAGGGCTTCGAGCGTCTCCTCGAGTGAGGCTTTGGGCTCGCCGCCCGTCACGGCTATACCCGTCTTCATGACCCGGTGCGTGGGCAGCACCACCAGCCCGGGGTCGGCGAGGTCGGTCAGGAGCGCCAGGGTGAAGCGCGAGCCGGCGTCCGGTTCGCCGCCCACCTCCTCCGCGTACGCGAGCGCCGTCTCGTACCGGTGGTGGCCGTCGGCGATCAGGACCGGCAGCCTGTCGAGTGAGGCGTGGACCGTCGCGTGGATCGCTGGGTCGGAGATGACCCAGAAGCGGTGGTCGAACCCCTCCGGGCCGGTGAACGTGACGGCCGGCGCCCTGGTCGCAACCCGCTCCAGCACCTCAGGCACGCCGGTGTCCCTGCCCTCGTACAGGAACCACAACGGCTCGAGGCTGACACGCGTCGCGCGCAGCAGGGCGAGGCGGTCCTCCTTGGGTCCGGGGTGGGTTCGCTCGTGCGGCAGCACCACTCGGTCGGAGTACGGCTGCAGGCGGAGCGCGGCGACGAGGTCCCGCCGCACGCGGCCCTCGAACTCGACCTCGTGGACGTACATCGACCGGGGTTCGGGCTCCAGGATCCGTTCGTCGAGCCAGGCCTCGAAGGTTCGCGCCGCGCCTTCGTAGTCAGCGCCGGGGCGGGTCAGGTGGACGACGTTGTAAGGCGAGAGCGCCTGGTAATGGGCGAGGTCCGATTCAGAAATGACGTCGTAAGGCGGCGCCACCAGCTTGCTCGGATCACCTGCCCGGGCCAGGTAGTACCTGACGCCCGGCAGGGCTCGGATGTCAGCTATCGGATTGAATCGTCGGCGCCGAGCTCTACGTAGCGCAGGTCCGACATCCCTCCAACCTCTCTCAGGCGCTGCAAAACGTCGGGCGCGACCCGGTCGTCGACGGCGAGGATCATCATCGCACTTCCGCGTGGCGTGTCCCGTCCGACCTGCATGCTCGCGATGTTCACGTCGTGCTCGCCGAGGATGCTGCCGACCCGGCCGACCACGCCCGGCCGGTCTTCGTGGCGGCTGAACAGGAAACGGCCGTCGGGCACGAGGTCGACCCGAAACGAATCGATGCGGACGGCGCGCAGCTCCCCCATCAGGACGGTGCCTGCGATCTCGTGCTCCTGCATCCGGACGGTGACGAGGCTCGCGTAGCTGCCGTGGGCTCGGCTGCGGCGCTCCACCAATCGAATGCCGCGGTTGGCGGCGATCAGCCGCGCGTTGACCGCGTTGATCCTCTCTTCGGTGAATGACTGCAGCAACCCTTTGATCGCCGCCGCGACGAGAAGGTTGACGTCGTGCTCCGCCAGCTCACCCTCGAAGTCCAGCTCGATCGCGCTCACGCGACCGCCGAACAGCTGACCGTGGAGCGCGGCCAGACGTTCCGTGAGCAGGGCGAACGGGCGAAGGTAGGCGAGCTCCTCCGGGGGCAGCGCCGGCGCGTTGACGGCGAAACGCGGCAGGTCACCGGCCAGGACCGCGGCCACCTCCTCCGCCACGTCGAAAGCGACCGACACTTGCGCCTCGGCGGTCGAGGCTCCGATGTGCGGCGTGGCGATGAAGTTGGGAAGGCGGAGCAGCGGGTTGTCGCCGGGCGGTTCGGTGACGAACACGTCCGCCGCGGCAGCGGTCAGGCGGCCTGATCCCAGGACTTCGGCCAGCGCGGCCTCGTCGACGATTCCCCCGCGGGCGGCGTTGATCAGCCGCGCGCTCGGCTTCATCCGCGCCAGCTCCCGGGCACCGATCAGGTTGCGGTTGGAATCGAGGAGCGGGACGTGGACGGTCACGAAGTCGGCCCGCTCGAGAAGCTCCTCCAGCGTCACCAGCTCGACGTTGAAGAGCTCGGCCCGCTCGACCGACACGACCGGGTCGTAGGCGACGACGTCCATCTCCAGTCCGTGCGCACGCTTGGCGACCTCGGACCCTACATTGCCGAGCCCGACCACCCCAAGGGTCTTGCCTCGGATCTCGGTGCCGACGAACTTCGCACGGTTCCACTCGCCCCGTTTCACCGACGCGTCGGCCTGGGGCACCCAGCGCGCGAGCGCAAAGAGCAACGCGATCGTGTGCTCGGCCGCGGCGACGATGTTGCCTCGGGGCGCGTTGACGACGAGGATGCCCTTGCGCGTCGCGGCCGAGACGTCGATGTTGTCGACGCCGACGCCCGCGCGCCCGACCACCCGCAGCCTGCCGCCCGCTTCTATGATCGGCGCCGTCACTCGTGTCTCGCTGCGCACGACCAGCGCATCGAACTCCGGTATCCGGCGAATCAGCTCCGCTTCAGGCAGCTTGCTCACGACCGTCACCTCGCCCGCCTTGCGCAATCGCTCGAGGCCGTCCTCGGCCAGCGGGTCGGCGACGAGGATCTTGGGCAATGGACGCCGGCGCTACCGCGCGGCGGCGGGCACGCCCTGCATCGAGGCTGTCACCGCGGCCACGCCGCGACCATCCGCCGGCGCGATGTCGAGCTCCTCCAGCGCCTGCTCGATGGCCCAGATCACCTGCACGACGTCACCCTCGGCGAC
>DATIOJ010000025.1:0-21485 GCA_035473355.1 Candidatus Limnocylindrales bacterium | reverse complement strand
GTCCTCGAGAGCGACCTGCCCGAGACTGAGCCCGGCGAGGGCCCGAGCCTGCTTGACGGAGCCAGGGCGGATGTCGACGCCGCGCCGGCGTCCGCGACGGCGGCCCGAGACAGCAGCGCCTTGCCCTCTCGAGCCGTCCGTCAGGGGTGCGTGCGACATTGAAGTGCCAGCTTAACGCACGATCTTTGACTTGACAGAAGTCTTACAACTTCAGCAGCAGGGCCCGATTCCGTCCGCCAGGACGGCCACGCCCAGGGTCAAAAATGCCGAGGCCGCCAGGATGGCGGCGAAAAGCAGCTTGCGCATAGATATCACCTCCTTTGCCGCACCGACCGTGCGGCCCCTACAGGTCGCCGAGCGATCAGTCGAAGGTGGCCCGGGCCATTCGCGCCATAGGCCTCACCCTTGAGCCCCGCAGCCACGCCCGCGAGCCTCACGGCGCAGCACAGCCGGCGTCACGGCCAAACTCGCAACCGGGACCGTGGCAATGAGGTGACCAGGTCGAGCAGCCGCAGCGTCCTCCTCAACGCCGGCCGCCTCGAGCGTCCTGGGACCGTCTACCCCCGGTATCCCTGTCCTCCACTTAGCCGTGTTCCACACCCACGCGGCTGTGCTACAAGTAACAGCCCCGCCATGTTAAATGAAAATCGCGATTACTTAACAATCGGCCTTGGATTTTCGGTATACGTGGTTCCGATTTGAGCAGCACCGCATACGCTCGATCCGTGCAGAATTCGGGCGCCGTTGCGCTCCCGCTCGGCAGGCCGTTTGTCGTCACCGGCCTGGGCATTCGGGGCTGGCGTCCGTTTGCCATCGCGGCCGGGGCGGCGCTCTTGGCCTCGGTCGTGTTCACGGGCTGGACCGAGTTCCGCTGGCTCGGCGACCAGGCCACGATCGACGTCGACGACGTCGGCGAGGCGGTGGCCGCGTTCATCGCGGCGGGCAGCTGCGGGTATGCGGCCGCCCGCAACTCGGGCCGGACCCGGATCGCCTGGGCGCTCTTTGGGTTGTCAGCGCTCAGCTGGGGCGCAGGCGAGGTCGTGTGGTCCGTCTACCAGGTCGGAATGGGGGTCGCGGTGCCGTTCCCGTCCGCGGCGGACGCCGGCTTCCTTCTCTCGGTGCCGCTCGCGGTGGCAGGCGTGCTGGCGTTCACTTCGGCGCCGACCCGCCTGGCGACCCGCGGCGAGACCGTCCTCTCCGGCGCGATCGTCGCCCTCTCGCTGCTCTTCATCGCCTGGGAGCTTGGGCTCGGGAAGGTCTACGACTCGTCCGCCGCCTCCCCCGCCGCGCAGGCCATAGGCCTCGCGTACCCCGTGGGCGACATCATCACCGGGACAGTTCTGGTCGTCGCCCTCCGCCGCGCCCGCAAGGCTGAGATTGGACGCCTCGCGCTCCTTCTGGGCGGCCTTGCCTTCGCGGCCATCGCCGACAGCGCGTTCGCGTACCTGACCGCCAACGGCACCTACGGCGCGGTCGGGAGTGTGCTCGACGCCGGCTGGGTGATCGGCTACCTGATGATCGCCGTGGCTCCCCTGTGGCCGGCCAACGGCAGCCACGTGGAGACGGTGGAGGGCCCGCTCGAGCTCTGGCAGCTCGCGCTGCCGTGGATCGCCGTGCTGGCAGCCGCGGTCACGGTCATGGCCCAGGCCGCGGCCGACCAGAGCCTGGACCGCTTCGCCACCGTGCTCGCGGGCAGCATCGGGGTCCTCTTCGTCGCCAGCCACGTGCTTTCGCACCGCGACTCGCTGCAGCTGCTGCACAAGAGCCGGCGTGCCGAAAACGCGCTCGAGCGCCGGAACAGCCTCCTCGACGAGATCATCTCCCACGCCCCGCTCGGTATCGCGAGGGTCGGCACGGACATGAACGTGATCGACGTGAATCCGCGGATGGCGGCCATCCTCCGCACGACGCGAGAAAAGATGGTCGGTGCACCGGTCGCCGACTTCCTGCACGCGGATGAGTTCGGTCGCGTCTTCCAGGTCTTCCAGCCGCTCTGGAGGGGGGCCGTCGACAACATAGAGTCGGACAGCCGCGCCATCCGGGGCGACAGCAGCGAAGTCTGGCTGCACTGGACCGCGACGGGTGTGCGCAACTCGAAGGGCCGCATCGAGTACTTCGTCGTCATGTACGAGGACACCGACGCGGAGCACGCGGCCAACGAGGCGGCTTCGGCCCACCTGGCCGGGCTCGAACGCCTCAACCGCCTGAAGAGCGAGTTCGTCTCACTGGTCAGCCACGAGTTCAGGACCGCTCTGGTGGGCATCGCGGGCTTCAGCGAGATGATCCGCGATGAGGACGTGGCTGTCGACGAGGCCAAGGCGTATGCGTCGGACATCAACAAGGAAGCTGAGAGGCTGAACCGGATGATCAACGACATGCTCGACCTCGACCGGATCGAGGCGGGCCGGCTGACGATTCACATCGAAGATGTCGACCTCGACGGGCTGCTGGAAGCGGCCGCGGAGCGCACCCGCGCCACCAGCGCGCTGCACAAGGTCGTGACCAGGTTGGACGGCCGGCCCACCGTCCGGTGCGACCCCGACCGGATTGCGCAGGTCGCGGCCAACCTTCTCAGCAACGCCGTCAAATATTCGCCGGATGGTGGCGAGATCGCCATCACGACGGGCGTGAACGACGGCGAGGTGCAGGTGAGCATCCGCGACCACGGCCTTGGCATCGCGCCCGAGTTCAAGGACAAGCTGTTCGGACGCTATGAGCGCTACGAGAAATCCGCCAAGAACATCATCGGCACAGGTCTGGGACTAGCTCTGGTGCGGCAGATCGTCGAGCTGCACGGCGGCAGGGTCTGGGTCGACAGCGAACCAGGCCAGGGTTCCGATTTCCATTTCGCCCTGCCGATCAACGGGCCAAAGATCGGCTGACGCTCAGCCTCGATCGAGGAACTCCGTCACCAGGGATTGAAAGTGGTAAACGCCGTTCTCGCGCAGAGCTGAGAACCGGCCGCGTTCGTAAGACCTCGAGCGGAGGCCGCGCTGGACCTGCTCGCACACAGCGATGTCCTCCTGCTGGATCTCGTCGGAGAAGGCGATCGTCTGCTGCATAGACTCCCAGCCCGCCCCGGTGCCTGGCTCCGCGAAGTACCACTCGAAGATCGTGAGCGTGCGGTCGGGACCCATCGGCAGGATGACGTTGGTGCTGAGATTGTCCTGGTAGATGTTCAGCATCGTGTTCGGAAAGATCCAGTAGTAGAGGGCGTCGTCCTCGGCGCCTGGCATGCGGATGTAGCGGCGGTCCCGTCCGGGCACCTCACCCGGCTTTAGCTCGCGAATCGGCGCGTGCTGCTTGGAGTAGTAGCGGAACGTCTCGACGCGGTAGTTGTCGTACTCCAGCTCCTTGAACAAGCCCGGGTGGGCGATCGGCAGGTGATAGCCCTCGAGGTAGTTGTCGACGTAGACCTTCCAGTTGCACGCGATGTCGTAGTCGCGGCGCTCGATCAGTCGCATCGTGTCGATGTCGTAGCCGGCGGTCGCGATCTCGGAAGGGATCGCGCCTATCCAGTCGGCGAGCGGAGCGGCGTCGGGATCGAGGTTGGCGAACACAAACGGTCCCAGCGTGTCGACGCGGATCGGCACCAGGCCGAAATCCGCCTTGTCGAAATCCTCCGTGCCCTCCATCTCGCGCGCGGTCTGCAGCTTTCCGTCGAGCCCATACACCCATCCGTGGTAGCCGCACTGGAGCGACTTGCGGTTGCCACGCGTCGTGACGACCTGAGCCGCACGGTGCCGGCATACGTTGTAGAAGCCGCGCAGCCTGCCGTCCAGCGCGTGGGTCAGCAGGATGGGCTCGTCGAGGATCGTCGCCGGCTTGAAGTCGCCGGGCCTCGCGAGCTCGCTGCGGTGGGCGACCAGCTGCCATGTGCGCGCGAAGATGCGGTCCTGCTCCAGCTCGAGCACCGCTGGATCGAGGTACATCCTCGAGGGGATGGTCGACGCGCGCGCGACGTCCGCCTTGCTGATTGGGGCGCCCGCGCGCCCGGCGACCTTCGCCATGCCGGAACATTGTCGCTCGGCAATGCCTTCCCTCGCGATCGTCAACGGCAAAGTGTGGTCCCGGCCCGGCGCGACAGCGCTGGCGGTGGACGGCGACCGCATCACGTCCATCGGCACGGGTCGTTTAGACGCGACCCGAGTCAGCGATGCGCGAGGCGCGTGGATCCTCCCGGCCTTCAACGACGCGCACGTCCACTTCCTGATGGCGTCGCGCGCGCTGGGACAGCTCGACCTCTTTGGTGCTGCCACGCAGGCCGAGGTCGAACGGCGGGTCACCGACTACGCGCGGGCGCGCGCCGATGCGTGGATCGTGGGCCGCGGGTGGCTGTACTCCGCGTTTCCGGACGGCATGCCCAGCGTCGAGCTTCTCGACCGCCTCGTTCCGGACCGGCCCGCGTATCTCGAGTCCTTCGATGCGCACACTGGCTGGGCGAACAGCCGCGCGCTGGCCATCGCGGGGGCGTCCGCGCGCGGGGTGCTCAAGGAATCGGCGATGGAGACGGTGACGCGGCACATCGCGGCGCCGACCAGAGACGAGGATCTCGACGCGCTTCGCGCGGGGATGCGGCTGGCTGCCTCGCGAGGCATTGGCTCGGTGCAGGAAGCGGGCGACGGCCAGAACCAGCTCTCGCTGTGGACCCATCTGCGTGACGCGGGCGAGCTGACGCTGCGCGTCCGATTGGCCTACGACCTGACGCCGGGCTTCGACGCCGACGCCTATGGCGAGCCACCCGAGGAAAGCGACGGATGGGTGTCGGCGGGCATCCTGAAGGCGTTCGCTGACGGAGTCGCGGAGTCGCGGACGGCCGCGATGCTGGATCCATACACCGGCTCCGCCGAGAGAGGCACGCCCCTGTGGGATGGGGATTCACTTGCCGTCGCGGTGAGG
Source organism: Candidatus Limnocylindrales bacterium (assembly GCA_035473355.1). Lineage (GTDB taxonomy): Bacteria > Chloroflexota > Dormibacteria > Dormibacterales > Dormibacteraceae > 40CM-4-65-16. The sequence goes on along the minus strand of DATIOJ010000025.1, from coordinate 16,586 downwards.
GCGGCCGACCGGCGAGGCTGGCAGGTGCAGGTGCACGCCATCGGCGACGCGGCGATCCGCCAGGCGCTCGACGCGTTCGAGGGCACCACGCGCGGAAGGCGGCACCGCGTGGAGCACATCGAGACACCCGACCCCTCCGATCTGCCGCGGTTCGCCCGCCTCGGCGTGGTCGCGAGCATGCAGCCTCAGCACTCAGACCCGGCGCTCACGGAGGTGTGGAGGCGCAACATCGGTCCCGAGCGGGCCGCCCGCGGCTGGCCGTGGAGGTCGCTGATGCAGTCAGGCGCCCGGCTGGCGTTCGGCACCGACTGGCCAGTCGTGCCGCTGGATCCGCTGGCCAGCGTGCGCATCGCAAGCCGCGATCTTGGGATCGATGCTGCCATCGCGGCCTGGACGGCGGGCAGCGCCTACGCCGAGCACAGGGAGCGCGAAAAAGGAGAGGTCCGCGAGGGCATGCTCGCGGACCTCGTCGTGGTCGACCTGGATCGATCGACGGTCACGGCGACCGTCGTCGCGGGTCGTGTCGTCTACGAGAGTTGAGTTACTGACCTCCTGGCGCGGGCGCCGGCATCGCCGTGCCCGGAGTCGACGTGGGCTCGGTGTGGATCGCGTGTCCGCGTCCCACGGCCCAGAACACGACCGCGACTGCAATCAGCAGGGCGATCGCGATCGCGTTGGCGAGCTCGAAGTTGAAGCGGCTCAAAGTGGCGTGGTCGGCGCTCCACTGGTAGGTGAAGAGACCGGGCCACAGCGAGAACACGGTTGCGGCCGCGACCCAGAAGGTCGCGAGCACGACGCATACCCACGCCCCGGTGTTGCCACCCGGAACCACGAATGGCCGCCTGACGTTGGGGTATTTGCGCCGGAGCGTGAGCAGCGCCGGGAAGATGAGGATGTAGGAGAAGGTGGTGGTCGAGATGACCAGCCCCAGCACCACTGCGAAGAAAGCGCCGAGGTTGCCGCTCGTGAGGCTGAACGCCAGGATCATGAACACCGTGGAGATGACGCCCGACAGCACGTTGACGACGATCGGCGTGCCGAAGGTGGACGAAAAGTATCCGAGCTGCTGCGGTCCCGATCCGGCGAGCGCACCGATCGCCATCAGCCGGTCAGAGCCCATCAGCCACGTCGTGCCGCTGGACAGCAGGCAGAAGACGAACGCGGCACCGACGATGAAGTTGAAGGCGTCGGCCGCGCCGCCCAACGCCCCGCTCACCGCCGCCTGGTAGGCCGTCACAAACCCCGAGACGCTGCTCAGCTTGTCGGACGAAAGCGTGAGCACGATTCCAGCGATCGGAATCGCGTAGCCCAGGAAGGAGATGAGGCCTGCCGCGTAGACCGCTCGCGGGATGTCCCGCTGCGGGTTTTCCATCTCCTCGCTGGCGTTGGTTTGCAGCTCGAAGCCGATCCACTGGAAGACGATGACGGACAGTACGCCGATGAGGACTGTTACGTCGGCGCTCGGGAAGAATCCGTTGAGGCTGCCCTTGAAGCCATTGCCGACGCCGTTGCCGATCGCGACGACCGCGAAGAGGATGACCAGCAGGATCCGGATGATCGCCCCCACGTTGGGCGCCCACTTCATGTAGCGCAGGGACAGGATGTTCATCCCGACCGCAATCCAGATGAAGAAGAAGCCGACGATCAGCTCGGGAAGGATGTTGCCCCCGAGATGCGTGCTCCAGAGCGCGTCCATGGCGGCGATGGAGGTGGCGGTCAGCGTGCCGCCCAGCCAGATCGGGTTGCTCAGCCAGTAGAGGACGCTGACGATCGCGCCCCAGAAGTGGCCGTACGCCAGGCGGACCCAGTCGTAGGTCGCGCCCTCCGTGGGGAACGCCGCGCCCAGCTCGGCTGTGATCAACCCGTACGGCACCAGGAACGTGACAGCGGAAACCACGAGCCAGAACAGGCTCTGCGCACCCCCGGCCGACGAGGCGCCGATGGTGTCCAGCGCCACGATCGCGCAGACGGTGAAGAAGATCATGTCGAGGCGGAAGAGCGACTTCTTGAGCTTTCGCTTTTCCGCCACGAGCTCGGCTACTGCTGCGGTTTCCCCCATGTGGCTACCCTCCCCTGGTTGCCTATCACCCTCGGCCGAAATCGCGACAATTAGAGTGCCGCGGCTCTGACCTGTCAAGGCAGCCATTTACGGGAGGGTTAAAGGATGGCCACGACAACCGCCCGCCCGGTGCCCGCAGGCCGGGTCGCCGAGCTGATCGAGGTCGAGGAGGAGCGCTTCCGCAAGGCGCGTCCACGCTCGCACCAGCTGTGGACCGAGGCTCGCGAGGTCCTGCCGCGCGGCGTGCCCTCCTCCTTCCAGGACGCGGCGCCGCAACCCATCTTCGTGGAGCGCGGCAAGGGGAGCCGGGTTTGGGACGTCGACGGGAACGAGTACATCGACTTCCACAACGGGTTCGGCGTGATGGTCGTGGGCCACGCCCACCCCAAGATCGTCCAGGCTGTGAGCCGCCAGATCGAGCGCGGCTCGCACTTCGCCCAGCCGGTCGAGGACGGGATCATCGTCGCCCGCGAGCTGAGGCGCCGGTTCCACCAGCCCAAGTGGCGCTTCACCAACTCGGGCACGGAGTCGACGCTCGACGCCGTCCGCATCGCCCGCGGCTTCACCGGCCGCGACCGGCTGATCAAGATCGAGGCGTCGTATCACGGTCATCACGACGCGCTGATGGTGTCGGTCGAGCCGCCGCCCGACCGCATGGGGCCCGCCGACGCTCCGGCATCGTTCCCGCAGAGCGATGGCATCCCGGCCGCCGTGGTCGAGCTGACGACCGTGGTTCCCTTCAACGACGTCGCCGCTCTGGAGAAGGCCTTCGCCTCGCACCCCGGCGAGGTGGCGGCCGTGATCGTCGAGCCGACCATGATGAACGTGGGCATCGTCCTGCCCGACCAGGGCTACCTGAATCAGGTCAAGGACACTGCGCACCAGCACGGCGCGCTGCTCATCTTCGACGAGGTGAAGACCGGCCTCACGATCGCGCCGGGCGGCGCAACCGAGCGATTCGGCGTCACGCCTGACCTCATCGCGCTGGCGAAGGCAATCGGCGGCGGCCTGCCGTGCGGCGCAGTGGGAGGACGCGACGATGTGATGGGAGTGATCGAGGACAAGCGCGTGGCGCAGATGGGCACCTTCAACGGGAACCCGCTGACGATGGCGGCGTCGAAGGTGACGCTGCTCGAGATCCTCGACGCCAACGCGTACGCCCATTTCGACGCCCTGGCCGAGACGCTGCAGGGCGGGCTGGACGAGGCGATCCAGCAGCACGACCTGCCGTTCCACGCCACGACGCTTGCCGCGCGCGGCGGTGTGACCTATCGGGCCAAACGCGTGCGCAACTACCGCGACTACCTCGAGATCGACAAGTCGTACGCCTACCTGAGCTGGCTCTACCAGTCCAACCGCGGGGTGCTCATGGCGCCGGGCGCCGAGGAGAACTGGACGCTCTCCGTTCAGCACTCGATCGACGACGTACAGCGCTACGTCGACAACTTCGGCGAGATGGCCAGGGACCTGCGCAAATAGGGCGATGACCCGGCTCGGCGGCATGTTCGGGCCCGACCTCACGTTCCTCGGCGTGCCGCGCTGTGACCTGGACGACGCGTCCACCTTCGCCGGCGCCGACGTGGTGATCATCGGCGCGCCGTACGACGCGGGCACCTCGCATCGCGCGGGCGCGCGGTTCGGACCGCAGATGATCCGCTCCACCGACTACCTGCCCCACGACGCCTCTCGCCCGCATCTGGCCCTTCGAGTCGACCCGCTCCAGGAGCTGCGGATCGTGGACGCCGGCGACGTCGAGATGCCGGGTGTCGAGGGAAAGGCCGCGCTCGACGCGCTGGAGCGGGCGGTCCGCACCGCCGCCGACGCAGGCGCCATCCCGCTCGTCCTCGGTGGAGACCACACGATCACGTGGCCCGATGTGACCGGCGTTGCCCACGCGAAGGGTTGGGGTCGCGTGTCGGTGATCCATTTCGACGCCCACGCCGACACCGGCGACGTGCAGTTCGGCAGCCTGATCGGGCACGGCCTGCCGATGCGCCGCCTCATCGAGTCTGGCGCATGTCGAGGCGATCGCTTTCTCCAGATCGGCCTGCGGGGCTACTGGCCCGAGCCACCCACGCTGCAGTGGATGGCCGAGCAGGGCATGCGCTCGTTCGAGATGCACGAAGTGGTACAGCGGGGGCTGGACGCCGTGCTGACCGAGGCCTTTGGGATCGCGGTCGACGATTGCGACGGCGTGTTTGTGTCGGTGGACCTCGACGTGGTCGATCCCGGCATGGCGCCAGGGACCGGCACCCCAGAGCCAGGTGGCATCACGGGTCGGCAACTGCTCGACGCCGTGCGGCGGATCGCCGTGGAGATGCCCGTCGTCGGCGTCGACGTGGTCGAGGTCGCGCCCGCCTACGACACGGCCGAGATCACGGCGTTCCTCGCCAACCGCGTGGTGCTCGAGATGCTGTCGGGTATCGCCTACCGGCGCAAGGGCGGCACCTGGGAATCGATACCTCGCACCCTCCTAGAGGGGCGCTAGTCCTTCAGGTAGGGGCGGATCAGGTTGCCCAGCTCGTCGAGCTTGTGGAGCGCCGGGTCGCGACCGTCCGGCGGGACGTACCAGATGAGCCGATCGATGCCGGCTTTGGCGCAGCGCTCGATCTCCTCGACGGTCGCCTTCGGGTAGTAGGTCACGGGGATGCGGTCGCGGCCGGCGTCCTTCGCCATCCGCTGCAGCTCTGGGATCCGGTCCACAACGTCGCCCCGGTTGGGCATCCACCCGTCCGCGTAGCGGACGACTCGCTCGAGGATCTTCGGCCCACTGCCACCGAGGATCACCGGCGGGTGCGGCTTCTGGACCGGTTTGGGCCAGGACCACATGGGCCCGAAGTCGACCATCTCGCCGTGGTACTCGGCGACCTCCTGGCTCCAGATCGCCTTGATCGCCTCCGTCTTCTCGCGCAGCAGCTTCCACCGGGTGGTGAAGTCGGTGCCGTGGTCCGCCATCTCCTCACGGTTCCAGCCGGCTCCGATGCCGCAGATGAACCGGCCGTTCGACAGGTGGTCGAGGCTGGCCGCCTCTTTCGCCGTGTGGATGGGGTCGCGCTGGATCAGCAGGCAGATGCCGGTCGCGACACGGATCGTCTTGCTGGCCAGGGCCGCGGCGGTCAGGGCCACAAACGGATCCATCGTGTGCCAGTAGTGCTTCGGGAGCTCGGCGCCGCCTGGCCACGGCGATTGGCGGCTGGTCGGGATGTGAGAGTGCTCTGCCACCCACAGCGATTCAAAGCCCAGCTGTTCGGCGGCGGGCGCCAGCTCGGTCATCGAGATCGCGTAATCGGTGGGAAAGACCGCGACACCGAACTTCACCTCTTCATGGTAGGCAGGGCGCCGAGTGCGGTCAGAAGGCCAGGGCTGCCCTCCGGGCGAGCTCGCGAGGCTCCACCTGGTGCTCGAGCGCGCCAAAAAGCGCCGCGACGGCTCGCGAGTCCAGTCGAGATCCGGCCTCCTCGATGAGCACCCTGCGCGCCTCGGCGGGCGAGCAAGCCTTGCGGTAAGGGCGGTCGGACGTAAGCGCGTCATACGTGTCCGCGACCGCCACGATGCGGGCCTCAATCGGTATCGACTCGGCCTTGAGGCCGTACGGGTAGCCACTCCCGTCGAGTCGCTCGTGGTGATACAGGACCGCAAGGACCTCGCGGCTCGACTGGCCCGCGCGGTCGAGGAGCGTGAGCCCCATCTCGGGGTGTGCCCGCATGAGGATCCACTCCGACTCATCGAGCGGAGAGTGCTTCTCGAGCACGGCTTCCGGGATAGCGAGCTTGCCGATGTCGTGCATCAGGCCGGCCCGGGCGAGGACGCGAAGCTCGGCCGCGCTCATGGACATCTCGCGTCCGATGTGAACGCAGAGGCGGGCGACGCGCAGGTTGTGCGAACGCGCCTCGCGATCCTTGACCTTCAGGCCGAGCGCCATCACGGCGTCGAACCATCCCTTCATCTGGAGCTGTACCGGCGGATGTACAGGCAACTCAACTACCTCCAGGCACTCGCGTTTCTACGCGCGACTTATCAAACGCTCAGTAGCTCAACGGTCGGAAGCCGTCTCCGGGTCGCCGGGCAAGTCGGCTGACTTTGCCAGGCAGGCAACCTTCAGTAGCCTGCGGAATCTTAGCCGTCCGCGACAGGCCTGTCAGCCTTAGGCTATTGCCGGTTTGAGCGAGAACCCCAGCGCGGCGGTCGGACAGGTTTCAGCGGACGGCCAGTTCCGCTGGGACGGCGTGCAGTGGGTGCCCATCCCCCGCGGCGTCCGGGAGCCGACTCCGTGGACGCGTCCCATGCAGCTTGCCGTGGCCGCGTTCTTCGCCCTCGAGGCCGCCTTCTCGGTCGTGACGTCGGCGCTCTTCATCAACCACGACAGCATGCTGCGCGTGATGCAGGCGCAGGGCACGAGCATCCCGCAAGGCACCGACATCAACACCGTGATCAACATCTCGATCTTCTTCGCGTGGGCGGTCGTCATCGTGATCGCGCTGCTGGAGCTGTTCGGCGCCCTGGGCAGCTACCTGGGGTGGCGCTGGATCTTCTGGGTCGCGCTCGTGCTGCTGGGCCTGGGCGCCATCGGAGCCGTAACGAACCTTGGCACCTTCGCCCACCCGGACACGTCGCCCGTGCCGACCTGGGGTGTCGCGGTGAGCGAGCTCTTCTCGATCGCGAGCCTGGGTCTCTTCGTCTGGATGCTCATCGGCGTGATCCGATTCGGCCCGTGGGCCATGAAGAAGCCCGGGGCGTAGCAGCCAGGGCTCAGGCCTCGGCGAACTCGAGGCAGCGGATCCCGGTGAGGTCGACCCAGTAGCGCCCGCCTCCACGCACGATGCGCATCAAAACCGCCTCGCACGACGGACAGCGCACGACCGTGCCGGGGGCGTGGATGTAGACCTGCACTCGGCCGACCTCGTTGACCGCGCCACAGGACGCGCACGTGCCCCTGGCCGCAGTCATCTCGCGGGCGAATATCTCCTGCAGCAGACCGCCGATCGCGTTGCCGTCCAGCCTTCTCTCCTCCACCGTCATCTCAGCCTCCTGTTGCACCAAATCTCTCAGTCTTGATCGTCCGCGCCTCGTACCCCATCGCGACCAGGAGCGAGGCCGCAGCCTCGACGAACGATGTCGGCCCACAGATGTAGACGGCCGGCGTCTGCTCCCTCGGCCACGCGACCTCCTGCAGCATCGACTGGTCGACCCTCCGCGCGTAGCCGGTCCAGCCGGGCGGTTTCTCGCGCGTCAGGGTGTGGAACACCTCGAGGCCGTCGCCCGGCCCCGCGAGGCGTTCGAGCTCTTTGCGGTAGATGACGTCGGCCAGCGTGCGCGACGAGAACAGCAGCCGGGCCGGCGCCTTGTGGGCAGCCTTCGCGCGGTGGCGAAGCATCGCCATCAGCGGCACGACGCCCGAGCCGCCGGCGAGCAGGAGCAGCGGTGCCTGGTCCTCCGCCCGCCACACGAAGTAACCACCGATGGGACCGCGCAGCTCGAGCATGTCCCCCACGTGCAGCTCGCCGACCAGGTAGGGCGAGACCTCTCCGTCGTCCAGGCGCTCGACGGTCAGGCCGAGGCGGGGTTCCTCGGGGGGTGAAGCAATCGAGTAGCTGCGCTCGGCGACGTAGCCGTCCTCGGCGGTGAGCCGGACGTCAACGTGCTGACCTGCGAGGTGCCCCGGCCACTCGGGCACGTCGAAGTACAGGCTCGCGACGCGGGGGGTCTCCCGCACGATGTCGGCCAGCCTGCCGAACTGCCACCGGATCGGAATTTTCTAGTCGCCCCAGTAGCGCTGCTCGAGCCAGGGGTCGCCGCGGATGTGATACCCGTTCGTCTCCCAGAAGCCGGGATGCTCTTCCTTCTGCAGCCGGATCCCGCGCACCCACTTGGCGCTCTTCCAGAAGTAGAGATGCGGGACCAGAAATCTCACCGGCCCGCCGTGTTCGGGGTGCAGGGGCTGCCCGTCGAACTCGTACGCGACCCAAGCCTTGTTGCCCGTGATGTCGTCGAGCGTGAGGTTGGTCGTGTAACCCCCGTCGGAGAAGACCGTCGTGAACTCCGCGGCGGTGTCGACTCCCTCCATGAGCTTGTCGACCGACACACCCTTCCAGACCGTGTCGAGCTTGGACCACTTCGTGACGCAGTGGATGTCTTTGGTCACGGTCTCGGTGGGCAGCGCCGTGAACTCCTTCCACGTCCATCGCTTCGGCTGGTCGATCTCGCCCTCGATCGTGAAGGTCCACTGGTCCAGGTTCACGCGCGGCGTCGGTCCCGCCGAGAGCACGGGAAAATCGTTGACCACGTACTGGCCCGGTGGCACGCGCGAGGTCGAAGCCACGTCACGGCGCTTGCCGCGAAAGCCGCGGGAGATGAACCCCATCCCGCGGCAATTGTGCGCTTCCGGCTACTTCGCCCGCATGCGGTTGTTTTTGGCGTTGTGCTCGACCTCGGCCAGTCCGAGCGCTTCGAGGAGCGGCGGCATGTACATGCCGAATCGCCCACGCAAGCCTTTCTTCAACCCGTACCACCCGCCGACCGGATTCTTCGGCGAGCGGCCCCACGCCTCGACCGTGCCCTCCGCCGCGGGCTTCTGCTCGTCGGCGCTCCCGAGCGGCATCCAGTCGCCGTGCTTCTTCAGCATCGCGTGCAGGTCGTCGATGGCGCGGAGCTGGTAGCGGAGCTCGGTCTTCCCGACGATGCAGACGATCGCGGGCGGATTCGCCGTCTCGTCCTTGTACATCAGGTACTGCGAAGACCCGCTCGGCGTGGTGAGCTCCCAGGGCGACTGCTTCGTTCCGCTGCCCTTCACCTTCGTTGCGGCCATGGCTCTCTCCTCCTTGTCGTGCCTTGTCTTGTCGGGGTAACAATTTGGTTACGTAACGGCGGGGTTACGATACGGCATATGCGGGCGGCGGCACGAGCAGGAGATCCGTTCGACGCCCTCGGCAACCCCTACCGGCGGGAGATCGTAGAGCTTCTCGCCCGCAAGCCTCGCTCGGTGCAGGAGATCGCGGACAGGCTGCCCATCAGCCGTCCCGCCGTATCGCGGCACCTCAGCGTTCTCGGGCGTGCCGGCCTCGTCTCGGACGAGCAGGTGGGCACCCGGCGCCTGTACCGGCTCGACGAGCAGGGCGCCGACGCCGCCCGCCGGTACCTCATTCAGGTGTGGGGCGCGGCCGGCGCCCGCTTCAAGCTGTTCGCCGAGAACACCCGGCCTCGCAAGAGATGATCGAACCACTGCGCATTGCGTTCGACGTCGCGTGCTCGCCCGACCACGCGTTTGCCACCTGGGTCGGTCGCGCGTCCGCCTGGTGGCCGCCCGAGCACACCGTGTCCCATCAACCGGGTGCGCAGATCGTCTTCGAGCCGCACCGGGGCGGGCGAATTTTCGAGCGAACTAGCGACGGCCGTGAGATCGACTGGGGCGAGATCGTCGAGTGGGAGCCGCCCCGGCGCCTGCGCTATCTGTGGCACATCGCCACCGACCCGGCGAACGCGACCGACGTCGAGATCGTCTTCCGCGAGCTCCCCGACTCGACGACGAGGGTGGAGATCGAGCACGGCGGCTGGGAGCGGCTCGGCGAGATCGGCCAGGCGTGGCGGGACGCCAACCACGCGGGATGGGACGGCGTCCTTCCTTCCTACGCAAGCGCCGCCTCGAGCTAGAGGGAGATCCGGGTCAGCCTCCAGAACCGGCCGGGCGGATACAGGGGATCCGCCGTCACGAGCGGGACGTCCAGGTCGTAGTTCCCGAGCACGACATGCTCCGTCCCCTCCCGGGTGCTGGGTGCGAGGGGCTGGTCGACCACGATCCTGCTGGCGTTCAGGCTGTGGCGCAGCACCATGCCGGGCCACACGGCGAGGTCGACGTCGTCCGCGGAAACCAGGTCGGTCGACGCACCCCAGGGAGTCAGGTAATTGGCGATCGCCTGGTGGCGCGAGATGACGCGCCGCACGTGGAGCACCTGGGACATCGCGGCGATCAGCGATTGCGCGGCAGCGAACGCGCTGGCAAGCGTCGCCTGGCCCATCACGCAGCCATAGATGAAGATCTTGTGGCTGTCGACGGCGAGGCTTGCCGCAAACAGGAAGTTCGCGCCGGTCTCGAGCCCCGAGCCGGTCTTGATGCCGACGATGCCGCTCTTGCCCAGCACGGCGTTGACGTTGATCACCGTTCCGACGACCGGGAGGTCGGTCTGCGCTGTGTTCACGATTTCCGCAAACACCGGATCCTGCATGGCGGCCATTCCCAGGTTCAGGAGATCGGTCGCCGTGCTCACGCTGGCGGGTGACGCACCGCTCGTGTCCGCGAATTTCGTGTGGAGGAGATGCATCGCCGCGGCCTGGGCGTTCATCCTGCCCACGAATGCGTCGATCGAGCCGGCGTCCCATCGGGCGACGGTCTCGGCGAAGTTGTTCGCCGACGGGATCAGCATTCCCTGCAGGAGCTGAAGCTCGCTCAGCTGCTCCCCTGCCTCCACCCTGACCGCCGACTGCTGGTCGCTGAAGTCGGATTCGTAGGACTGGACGTCGACGACGGTGAGCGTGATGAGCGGACCCGACTGGCCCTGGGTCAGGCGCTTGTCTTTCAGCACGACGAGAGCGGTCATGACCTTGGTCACGCTGGCGGCCGGGATCGCCTGCTCGTTGCCGGAGCTGGCGATGAAGCCGAGGCCCGACACACCGACGGCGGCCGATCCGCGCGACGGCCACGGCAGGGCCGGGGCGGTCCCCTCGACGACTTCACTGTTGCGCAGAAGGTGGGTCGCCGCCACCGCCGGTATCGGACGGAGATAGTTGAACGCCGCCGCGGCGACGAGCACCAGCAGCAGCGCCGCAGCCACGCGCACCCGCATCGCCGAACAGGCTAAACGACGGGCTTGGCGCGGAGGCGCAGCAGATCGGCCACCGGCAGCAGCAGGCCACCCTGGACGACCAGCGAAAGCACGACCATTCCGTAGGCGATCGCCGACACCCGCGGATCGACCTGCGGGTAGGCGGCGACCGATAGCGCCAGCGCGACGGAGAGCGCGCCCCGCAGCCCACCCCACAGCGTCATGTGGCGCCAGCTCCAGGGTATGGATCGCGCGCGGGGGTCGACGGCGGCGAGCAGGGCGTAGACGGGGATCGCGCGGGCGACGAGCATGATCGCGTACGCGCCGAGCGCCAGTCCGGCCACTGCGATCAATCTCTGGGCGGGCAGCGCCATGCCGACGATGAGGAACAGGATCGCGTTGAGCACGAACGCAAGCAGGCTCCAGAAGCCGTGCAGCTGGGTGCCCTGGAGGCGGCCCGTGCGGCTTCCGAACCGGGCGACGACCACACCGGCCGCCACCACCGACACGACGCCCGAGGCATGCAGGATGTCGGCCGCGAGGTAGGAGCCGTACGCCACCACGAGCGTGAGCAGGATCTCGAGCTCGGCCTCGTTGACCCGGCGAAGCAGAAGCACGCTGGCCGCGCCCGCCGCCACGCCGACGACCGCCCCGACGGCAGTTACGAACCCGAACCGCACGACCGCATCGCCGGGTGAGGGGTGTCCGGTCAGGATCGTCCCGAGCACGGCAGCGAACACCGCCACACCGGTCCCATCATTGAAGAGGCTCTCGCCGTCGAGGATCGCCTCCAGCCCGCGCGGCGCGCCCACCTGGCGCAGCAGGCCGACGACCGCGATCGGATCGGTCGCCGCCACGATCGACCCCAGCAGAAAGCCGGCTGCCCAGTCCAGCCCCAGGACGAGGTGGACGAGGAGCCCGACCGCCGCCACCGTGACGAAGACCCCCACCGTCGCCAGGAGCCCGACGGGCAGGAGCCGGCGTCTGAGCTCGACCAGGTCGAGGTTCAGCGACGCCTCGAAGACGAGGCCGGGGACGAACGCGAGCAGGATCAGATCGGGTCCGATGGGCTGCAGCCGGAGGCCTGGAATGAGGCCGATCAGGATTCCTCCGACCGCGAGCAGCACCGGGTATGGCACCGCCGCGGTCGTCCGCGAGACGAGCCGCAGCAGCGTCGCGGCGGCGCCGAGCACGATCAGGAGGAGAAGGAAGCTCTGCGCTGTGCTCACCGGGCGGCCGTGCACCTCCTGCCGACCAGCCTTCCCGGCACACCATCGAGTGCGCGCCGCGGCGGCGCGCCTGGCGGAATTCTATCGGCCCGCCTTCGTCTTAAAGTGGCCACTGCGATGAAAGCGCTGGTGAAGGCCACAGCGGCACCGGGACTCTGGCTCCAGGACGTCCCGGACCCCAGGCCTGGCCCGGGCGAGGTCCTCGTTCGCGTCCTGCGCACCGGCATCTGCGGCACCGACCTCCACATCGACAGCTGGAACGAGTGGGCCCAGCACACGATCCATCCGCCGCTGGTCGTCGGGCATGAGTTCGTCGGCGAGGTGGTCGAGCTGGGCGACGGTGTCGGGTCCGTCTATCCCGGCGAGATCGTCGGCGCCGAGGGCCACATCACCTGCGGCAAGTGCCGCAACTGCCTCGCCGGCCGCCGCGTGCTGTGCGCCAACACCGTGGGCATCGGCGTGCAGCGGGACGGGGCCTTCGCCGAGTACATCGTCATGCCGGCCGGAAACCTCTGGCCGCATCTCACGAAGATCGACTTGGACGTCGCCTCGATCTTCGACCCTTTCGGCAACGCGGTCCACACCGCCACGCAGTACCGCTTGGTCGCCGAGGACGTGCTGATCACCGGCGCCGGGCCCATCGGCCTGATGGCCGCGATCGTTGCGCGCCACAACGGCGCCCGCTTCGTCGTCATCACGGACGTGAGCGACTACCGTCTCGAGCTGGCGCGCAAGATCGGCGTGACGATGGCGGTCGACGTGCGCAAGACCAACCTCCGGCAGGTGCAGCAGGAGCTCGGCATGAAGGAAGGCTTCGACGTCGGCTTTGAGATGTCCGGCGTGCCCAGCGCGCTGCGCGAGATGATCGACAACATGGCGCACGGTGGCCGGATCGCCATCCTCGGCCTGCCCGACCATGAGTTCCCGATCGACTGGTCGCAGGTCGTGTTCAAGATGCTCACCGTGCGTGGCGTGTACGGCCGCCAGATCTTCGAGACCTGGTATCAGATGTCCGTCTTCGTGCAGAGCGGGTTGGACATCTCGCCGGTGATCACGCACCGCTTCCCCTACCAGGAGTACCAGGAGGCTTTCCGGGTCGCGCACTCAGGCCTGTGCGGAAAAGTCGTGCTCGATTGGAGTAGCTGATGTTCGAACGCATGCGATCTCATCTCAACCATCAGCTGCAGGAGATCCGCGATGCGGGCCTCGAGAAGCCGGAGCGCGTGATCACCTCGCCGCAGGGCGCGACCGTGGCGGTCATGGAAAAGGACGTCTTGAACCTGTGCGCCAACAACTACCTGGGTCTGGCCGACCATCCGGCCGTCGTCGCCGCGGCCAAGGAGGCGCTGGACCGATGGGGTTATGGCATGGCGTCGGTTCGGTTCATATGCGGCACCCAGGAGGTGCACAAGGAGCTCGAAGACGCGCTGACCAAATTCCTCGGCACCGAAGACACCATCCTCTACTCGTCGTGCTTCGACGCCAACGGGGGAATCTTCGAGGCGCTGCTCGACGAGCGCGACGCCGTCATCTCCGACGCGCTGAACCACGCCAGCATCATCGACGGGGTCCGGCTGTGCAAGGCCAGGCGATTCCGCTACGCCAACCGGGACATGGATGACCTCGAGCGCCAGCTGAAGGACAGCGCCGACGCACGCTTCCGGATGGTTGTGACAGACGGCGTCTTCTCGATGGATGGCTACATGGCCCCGCTACCGGAGATCTGTGCGCTGGCCGAGCGCTACGACGCGATGGTGATGGTCGACGACTCGCACGCGGTGGGGTTCGTCGGCGCGAATGGACGCGGCACCCACGAGCACCACGGCGTCATGGGCCGCGTCGACGCCCTCACCGGCACGCTCGGCAAGGCGCTGGGCGGGGCGAGCGGTGGGTACGTGTCGGGTCGCAGGGAGCTCGTCGCCATGCTTCGCCAGCGCTCGCGCCCGTACCTGTTCTCCAACTCGGTGCCCCCGCCGATCGCGGCCGCCAGCCTCAAGGTCCTCGACCTGATCGCCGGCGCGAAGGACCTGCGGCAGCGCCTGGCCGAGAACACGAAGCTGTTTCGCTCCCGCATGACCGAGGAGGAGTTCGACATCCTGCCGGGAGAGCATCCGATCGTCCCCGTGATGATCGGGGACGCGGCCCTGGCCTCGCGCATCGCCGCGCTGATGCTCGAGAAAGGCGTCTACGTCGTGGGCTTCTCCTACCCGGTCGTGCCCCAGGGCAAGGCCCGGATCCGGACCCAGGTGTCCGCCGCCCACACCCGGGACGACCTCGAGCGAGCGGTGGGAGCGTTCGTCGAGACGCGCCGCGAGGTGAGCCAGTAGCCCGCGCCCGAAAAGCGTTTTCGGGATACATGAGCGAACGCGAGCGGATGCTGGTCAGGCTGGGCAGGATGCTGGAGCAGATCGCGCGCCCCCATTCCTGCAACGAGTCGCTGCCGACCGAGGTCCAGGCGGGCCTCTGGCAGCTCGGCCTTCCATGCACCGAGCTCACGCCCCGCGAGGAGATCATCGCCGGGCTATGGGCGCGCAAGCGCAGCCTGCTGACGGCGATAGGGCCCGAATGGGGCGGCCCAGGGCTGACACCTCCGAGCGCGGCCTAGCCGCCCGATCGTTTACGGCCGGCCCTACGCGCCCTGGTCGGTTCTGACCTCTTCGCCGTCCTGCGCCCAGCGCGTGTGGTAGGCGCCTTCGCGGTCGACGCGGTGATAGGTGTGGGCGCCGAAGTAGTCTCGCAAGCCCTGGATCAGGTTGGCGGGACCGCGCGCCCGGCGGTAGCCGTCGTAGTAGGCGAGCGAGGAGGCGAAGGCCGGGATCGGAATGCCCTGGTCGACCGCGGTCTTGACCACGCGCCGCCACGCCGGCTGCGCGGCCGCGAGCGCCTCGGTGAAGAAGGGCGCCAGCAGCAAGCTGGGCAGGTCGGGGGTCGCCTCGTAGGCCTCCTTGATCCGGTCGAGGAACTTCGCGCGGATGATGCACCCTCCGCGCCAGATGGTCGCCAGCGCGCCGAGATCGAGGCTCCAGTGGTACTCCTTCGAGCCCGCGGCCAGATGCTCGAAGCCCTGCGCGTAGGCCACTATCTTCGACGCGTAAAGCGCCTCCTGGACGTCGTCGACGAGGTCACGCGCCGCACTCGATGGAGAGGGTCCCTTGAGGATCGCCGACGCCCTCACCCGCTGCGCCTTCTGGCTGGACAGCATCCGCGCGAACACGGCCTCCGTGATCCCGGTCAGCGGAACACCGAGCTCGAGCGCCGATTGGCTCGTCCAGCGCCCGGTTCCTTTCTGCTCCGCCTCGTCCTCGATCGCGTCGACCAGTGATGACGCCGCTCCGTCGTCGCGCTTGGCGAGGACGTGCGAGGTGATCTCGATGAGGTAGGACTGGAGGCGCCCGTTGTTCCAGTCGCGAAACACGGCGGCGAGCTCGTCCGGCGAAAGGCCGAGGGCGTTGCGAAGAAGGTCGTACGTCTCGGCGATCAGCTGGATGTCGGCGTACTCGATGCCGTTGTGGACCATCTTCACGAAGTGGCCGGCGCCGTCCGGACCGATGTACGTGCAGCACGGGACGCCGTCGACCTTGGCCGCGATGGCGGTCAGCATCTCCCCCACGTGGTCGTAGGACTGGCGCGTTCCGCCGGGCATGAGGCTCGGACCGTTGAGCGCCCCCTCCTCCCCGCCGGAGACGCCGCATCCGATGTAGCCGAGGCCTAGCTTCTCCACCGCGGCGGCGCGCCGCTGAGTGTCCTGGAAGAAAGAGTTGCCACCGTCGATGATCGTGTCGCCCTTCTCGAGGACGGGGGTCAGCTCGGCGATGACCTGGTCCACCGGAGGGCCGGCGTTGACCATGACCAGCACCGCGCGGGGCGGCTTGAGGGCGCGGGCGAGGTCGGCAAGGGAGGCGGCCGGGGTGAAGTCGCCCTCGTGTCCGTGGTCCTTGATGAAATCGTCGGTGCGGGCGTGGGTCCGGTTGTAGACGGCGACGCGGGCGTGGTGGCGGGCGAGGTTGCGGGCGAGGTTCATGCCCATCGTGCCCAGGCCGATGACACCCATCTCTTTTTCGGCCACGGTCAAACCTTACTCTCTCGATGAAGAGGGCTGGGAAGGGGATGACAGGGCAGGGTCTGGGGTGCTGTCACCGGGCTTGGTGGCCAAGTAAATTTCTAATTCTTTACTTGACTGACGTACACTTGTTTGGTAGACTCGTCGCATGCTCCAGATGGTCCTCTCCACCGAGGCGCAGGCCGACCTTTTGGTCGCTATGCGGGAGTCCATCAATCGTCTGGAGCTGCAGTGGTCTCAGCTGGCCGCCGAGTTCGCCCAGACCGACCACTACGACCGGGCCGGCTTCAACAGTGCAGGCGACTGGATCCGCATCAACTGCCACATGAACTCCAACACGGTCTGGAACGCGCTGACCGTCGGCGAACGGGCGGGCCAGCTCGAGCAGAGCGTCGAGGCTATGAACTCAGGCGAGATTGGCT
>DATIOJ010000024.1:0-22047 GCA_035473355.1 Candidatus Limnocylindrales bacterium | reverse complement strand
AGCCAATCTCGCCTGAGTTCATAGCCTCGACGCTCTGCTCGAGCTGGCCCGCCCGTTCGCCGACGGTCAGCGCGTTCCAGACCGTGTTGGAGTTCATGTGGCAGTTGATGCGGATCCAGTCGCCTGCACTGTTGAAGCCGGTCCGGTCGTAGTGGTCGGTCTGGGCGAACTCGGCCGCCAGCTGCGACCACTGCAGCTCCAGGCGATTGATGGACTCCCGCAGGGCGACGAGGAGGTCGGCCTGGGCCTCGGTGGAGAGGACCATCTGGAGCATGCGACGAGTCTACCAAACAAGTGTACGTCAGTCAAGTAAAGAATTAGAAATTTACTTGGCCACCAAGCCCGGGTGACAGCAGCCCAGACCTGCCTCCCACACCCCCTTCCCAGCCTTCTTTCGGCGGGACTAAGGGAGCATCTGCCGGGCGACGAAAAGCACGTTGGCCGGCCGCTCCGCCAGCCGCCGCAGGTACCACGCATACCACGCATCCCCATACGCGATCAGGTCGCGCACCGCGAAACCCTCCCGAGCCAATCGCAGCTGCTCATCGACCCGGATCCCGTACAGCATCGCCACCTCGAGCTGCCCCCTCTCCATGCCCAGCGCCTCCCCGAACCGCCACGCCTTCGCGACCATCTCGGTGTCGTGCGTGGCCAGGACCAGTCGCAGCCGGTGCCTCTTGACCTCGGGCAGCATCAGCGTCGTCAGTGCCAGGTAATTCGCATCCACGTCGCGCTTGGCCTGGAACGCCACCGCGGGCGGTTCCGCGTACGCCCCCTTGACCAGCCGGATCGCCGGCTTCGCCGGCAGGAGGCGCGCCACGTCCGCGACCGTGCGATAGAGGTACGCCTGTAGCGCCACACCGACTCGCGGGTGCTCCGCCCGCAGCTGCAGATACAGGTCGATCGTCCGCTCTGTGTACGCCCTCCCTTCCATGTCGACCCACAGGAAGCTGCGCGCCTTTTCCGCGGCGCGAGCTAGTCGCAGCAGGTTGGTGTACGCCGCGTCCGCGTCGATGTCCAGGCCCAGCTGGGTCGGCTTGACTGAAATTTCGGCCCCGATGTCGGTCGAGGCGGCCAGCACCTCCTCGTAGTGCTGCACGACGCGGTTGGCGTCCTCGAGGTCGGTGATGTTCTCGCCCAGCAGCGTGAACAACGCCCCCACTCCTTTCGCCTTGAAATCGACCGCCGCCTTCAGCGCGGCGTCAAAACGCTCGCCGGGCAGAAACCTCCGCACCGCCCGGCGGGCAAAGCGCCATCGCGGCACGTGCGCCGAGAGCCATGGACTCTGCGCGCACCACAGAAGGAGCCTTCGCATCGGGCTCCGCAAAGACTAATGAGCGGGAGCAGATCCCAAGGGCGCTCCCGCTCAATCAGTCCCTATGCAGGTCGGTCGCCCCCCAGCGAACACTCGACACTGCAATAGGCCTCACCCGCCTGCCACACCAAGCCGAAGTCGATCGGAGCGGCGCACGCGGCGCAGTACGCCGCCGCCGGTGACTTGCGCTGCATGAGCTGGAACGCCGCGCCAGTCCGGCTCGTCACCGACACGCCGCGGCGAAAGGCAACGCGCTCGGACCTGCTCGAAACACGGTCCCACGGAAACTCGAGAATGCCCATGTCGAACCCCTCAACCAATCGCAACCCTTGTGCTCCCGTGACAGCAAGTATCGACAGGCTGGGGAAAAAGTCGCCGTACGGATGTAGGAGTCAGGCCTCCTACAAGCCGTAACGATTCTGTAAACAAAAAAGGGGCGCCCGCACGATGCGGACACCCCAACGTCGCCCCTGCTTGTGGTTGTTACCAGTAGTACCAGCGACTGCCTTCGGCCGAGCGGATGAAGAATCCGAGCACCCAGAGGATCAGCCCGATGGCGAGCAGAATCCAGAGGATGTGAAGCGCCGGCGCCAGCAGACCGCCCCCGCCGAGGAGCAGCAGCAGCAGGATCAGGACGATTACCGCAATCACTCTTGATTCACCTCCTTGCGCGCTGACCTCGATCGGGGCCAGCCGTGTTTTCCGTCTCTATGAAAAAAACGCGCTCCTGAGCTGCCAATACTCGGGATCCGAGCTCAGCCGGCTCGCCTTCTTGCGGACGAGCCACCCCTCATGAGCTGGCGCCAGCCGCGTGCGCTGATCTGGACGCCGAACTTGCGCGCGGCACTTCGGATGCGCCGCCACGCGGCGTCGCGTTCCGCGTCGCTGACGCCCTGCACCTGGTCGAAGCGCGCCACCGCATTCCGAACATGTCGCGCGTCGCTCAGCGGCTCCTTGCGTTCCTTCGGGAACGCAAACACCTGGGCCGGCATGCGGTCCCTCTGGCGGGTAGTGGCCATCGTCTTGCCTACTTCGACGGAGACGCCTGCGCGCTCGGTGACGCGCCGGCTCCGCCATTGCCCGGCAGCGGTGATACGACGGTCGGGTTGTTGGTGGTCGACGGTGCCCCGGACCTGGCGCCGAACCAGTTCCACTGCGTGAAGCCGAAGAACAGGACGATCAGGACAAGCAGGGCGAGGATCGCCGCGGCGATTCCCGCACCGGCTCCCCCGGTCGTGTCACTCGTCTCGATCACCTCGGAGCCGGCCGGGCTCCAGTAGCGCCGGACGCTGTACCCACCGGCTCCGAGGAGCACGGCGAGCACCAGGATGACGAGCAGGATGAAAAGCAGAGTTCCCAAATGAACGAACCTCCCTTGAGTTCAACTACGACCCTCGCTTCCCTCTCGAGTTGCCGTTGGGCCGCTCATTTCGGTAACGCCCACCGGCCGCCGGAATACCTTGGGTTGAACTCGGGGAGAGCTACGCCGCCGTCTTTTTCTGCTCGATGGCATCGACCGGCCTGCCCTTGTCCCGCGACTCGTGCATCGGGCTCGCGACTAGGCCCCGCGCGGCCGGCTCACCCAGCCGGAACTTGTTGTAGACCGCGCCCAGCAGGATCAGCTGGCTGAGCAGGTAAAACCACGTCGCGAGAAGGAAGAACAGCGTGAACTGCGCGCCGTAGGTGTTGAAGCCCCCGGCGACGCGCGCGTACAGGGGAAACGCCAGGGCCAGAATCTCGATGGCCACGCCGGCGACCAGCGCACCCGGGACCACCTCGCGGAGGTGGAAGGTTCTGTTCGGCACCAGGCGGTAAAGAGATGTGATCAGGGCAACCATCACGAACGAACCGATGGCGAAGCTGACCACGGGGCCGATGTAGGGCAGCGGGATGAAGGCGGCCAGAGTGTTGACGCCGACGGTGGCCACGATGGCGACGACCAGCAGGACCATCATGATCAGGCCCATCAGGCGCTGGCGAAGCATGTCGCGCTGCCTGGTGCCGAAGATCTGCGTGAGCGCGAACTCCATCGTCCCGAAGATGCTGCTGGCGCTCCACAGGAGGCCGCCGATCGAAAGCAGGCCCAGCCATCCCGCCGACTGCTTGACCCCGTGGAGCGCGTTCTGCAGCTCGGGTTGGGCGGTGGCCGGGAAGATCTGCAGGACCAGCGACTGCACGTGGGCCCCAGTGCTCGGGTCGCGGATCGCGAGGCCGATCACGGCCAGCGCACCGACGATGATCGGAAACATCGACATGAACCCGGCAAAGGCGAGAGCCAGCGCGTAGTTGCCGGCCTGGCTTCCTCCGTACGCGGCCAGGACCCGCGCCGGGAGCGTTCGCTGCGCGCGGTCGACGAGCGCCTGGGCGCGCTCCCGCATTCGGATGATGACTACCTACTCCGCCCGCCGAGCGGTATGCCGCGATGCGGATTCCCTCGGCCGCGCCATCCGCTCGATCACTGCAGTGGATGCGGTGCCGACGATCGCGGGCGCCACCCTGCGCACGATGCTCCCCACCACTCCCGGCTCACGCCGCGGTTGCTCGTTCACGCGGACCGTGACCGACGGCATCTCGTCCTTCAGACGGCGCGACAGCTTCCTTACCGTAGCCCGCAGCTCATCGACGGAAAGGTCATCGAGCCGATCCCGCAATGTCGGCTTGCGCGTACGCCTGTACACGAGAAACGCGATGCCCGCAACCGCGACCACGCCCGCCGCCACGGCTGCGATGCGCGCCACGCGCACGGCGCTGGTGGCCGCCCTGCCTTCCAGGCGTGTCAGGTTCTCGTCGATGCGCTCGCGTGTCTCTTCTATCTGCCGTTCGATCTCAGGCGACGAACCACCCATTCCTTGTTCTCCTTCAGGCTCTCCAGGGTCCGCCGGGGGAGCTGCAACCGGACGCGTGCCTTACCCACAAAGATGAGGACCAGTCCGATAACGACGTAGGCGACGACCCACACAGCCGCCGCCTGCCAGTGCCAGGGTACGAGCCAAACGGCGAGCGACGGAAGGGCCACGAGCACGCCAAGCCCGACCAGCAGCGCGCCGAATGCGAGGACACCGGCTGCGATGGCGTTGCGCCCGGCCAGCTCTCTGGCCTCCTGCTTGGCCAGCGCGATCTCGAGCGACACCAGACGCTGCGCGTCGCTCACGACCGACGCGATCAGGGCGCGCGCCCCGGCCGGCGCGTTGACCTCGGCTGACCCGATGGACTCGACAGGCTCGACTGCGGGCGCTCGCACTTTCTCAATGCGTGAACGCCTCGCGGATTGGCCTTACGCGCGCGGGTCGAACGCGCGGTGGGCTTGGCCGGAATGGCGTCAGGGCGCCAGCAGCGTAACGAGCAACGCGATCGCCGCCACGCCCATCACACCCGCGGCCACCCACGTCAGCGACTTGCTGAGCACGCCGCTTGTGCGCGGGCCCATCACCTGCCGGCTCGAGCCGAGAATGATGATCAGGATCAGGAGGGGTGGGGCGACCAGACCGTTGATGATCGCGGTCACGTAGAGGGCGCGGATTGGATTGACGCCGACCAGGTTGATCGCGACGCCGGCGATCGTGGCCAGCGCGATTATGCCGTAGAAAGTCGGCCGGTACGCGGGCTTGTCGCCGAGGCCGCCCTTGAGACCGAAGAAGTCCTTGACCGCGTACGAGGCGGACCCGGTCAGGATCGGGATCGCGAGCAGCCCGGTGCCGATCAGGCCGAGCGCGAACAGGACGAACGACCACTGTCCCGCGAGGGGGGCGAGCGCCTGCGCCGCCTGGTCGGCCGTCTGCACGTCTGTCTTACCGTGCGCGTGAAGCACCGCCGCGGTCGTGACGATGATCGAGTACATGACGGCGTTCGAGAAGAACATCCCGACCAGGATGTCGGCCCTCGCTGCATGCAGCTCTGAGGTCTGCACCCCGCGCCGCTGCTCTTCCGAAAGCTGGCCGGCAGCGCGCATCTCGTCGACCTCAGACGATGCCTGCCAGAAGAAGAGGTAGGGCGAGATCGTCGTGCCGAAGATGGCGACGATCGCCGCGATGAAATCTTTGGTCGGCTCGATGTGCGGTATCACGCTGGCGACCACAACCTGGCGCAGGTCGGGATGGACGAGGATGCCGCAGACGATGTAGCCGAAGAGAGCGACGGTCAGCCACTTGAAGATCTTGAAGATGACGGCGTAGGTCAGGAAGAGCTGGAGGCCAAGGATCACCAAAGCGACCGGCACCACAAGCCACAGCTCGCGGACCGCGCCTCGCGTCAGCATCGACCCGCCCGCGGCCACGGCACCGAGGTCCGCACCCGCGTTGATCGTGTTGGCCACAAACAGCGCCAGCACGCACACACCGACGAGCCACGATGGGAATCGGCGCCTCAGCGACGTGGTCAGACCCACGCCTGTGTGGAGAGCGATGCGGGCGCAGAGCTCCTGGACAGCGGCCATGAGAGGGAACGTGAACAGCGCGGTCCACAGAAGCCCGTAGCCGAACTGACTTCCCACCTGGGAGTACGTCCCGATGCCGCTGGGGTCGTCGTCGCTTGCGCCGGTGACCAGGCCCGGCCCGAGGACGTGCAGCCAGCCGGCTGGCCCGCGGCTCTTCGCCTGGTCCAGGCTCATCCGGCCTGCCGGCGGTCCACCGGTGACAGCCTCGTCGCCGGGTCCCGTCTTCCTTTTCTGCAGCTCCTCCAGCGCGGGCTCGGTGTCCGGCCCTGCGGACACGACGCGCAGCAGTGGGTCCTCGATGGGCGCACCGGGCTGCCCGGTGTCTTCCTCCCGCGGCTCGCGCGCGCTCCCACCCCTCACATGCCGGTAACGCCCTCGGCGTCGGCGTTTACTTTCGCGTGCGTTGATTGGTCGATGCAGACATCGCACGAAGCCCCGCGGCGGATCGAGGCCTGGTCGCCTGGGCGGTCAAAGATTCCCAAAGCGATGTAAAGAGTGGTGGAGGGCTCGGCCATTGCTGGCCAAGCGCCCCCAACTGCTCAACGAGCAGAGCGTACGGTGTACCGAGAATCTCTTTCGCGCCCGGTACTAACGGTGGAGCCGCGGTTGTATCGAAGTGAGGAATGTAAGGGGTCCAGGCTATCTCTGGACCGCCGAAGGCTATTTCATGGACGACATCTTCGCGAGGCGCAACGGTCATGGCCCGGTCTACGCGGACAGCCACCTCGTTGTCGTGCGGACCAAAGATCCCGCCGGCTTGCGCTTTGCGGGCGAGATCGACATCTCGAACTCCGACGCGGTCGCGCAGACGATGCGTCTCGTGCTCGAGGAGTGCACGCGGCCGCACATCGACCTGACCGGTCTGAGCTTCAGCGACATCAGCGGCATCCGCGCCCTCGTCGAGATCGCGTTCGAGCTGGGCAATGGTCACCAACTACAGCTGCACGGATTGCCGACGCAGCTCCAGACCGTGATGCGCGTGACCGGTTGGACCGACACACCAACCCTGGTCCTGTGCGAATGCGGACGGGAGGGGATATGAGCGTCACCATGGATCACTTCCGGCACGAGGCCCTGCTGTATTCAGGCCAGAGAGGCTTCGTTGCGGGATGCGTGCCCTTCATCCAGGGAGGACTCGGCGCCGGCGAACCGGTGCTGGTCGTCGAATCCGCCGAGACGATCGCGATGCTGCGAACCGCGCTCGGCAGCGACGCGGACCGCGTCATGTTCGCGAACATGTCAGACGTCGGCGCGAACCCCGCGCGCATCATCCCGGCGTGGAAGGACTTCGTCGACCGTCACGGTTCCGCGGGCAGAAGGCTGCGCGGCATCGGCGAGCCGATCTGGAACGGTCGCTCGCCCGACGAGCTGGTCGAGTGCCAGAGGCACGAATCGCTGCTCAACGTCGCGTTCGGCGGCGGACAGGCATGGTGGCTGCTTTGCCCCTACGACGTCGATGGACTGGATCCGTCGGTCATCGACGAGGCGCGGCGCAGCCACGAGTACGTGACGGTGGCGGGCGAGTCGGGCCAGCCGAGCCGAGATTTTCGCGGCATCGACGCTTCGGGAGCTCCGTTCGGCAGCGCCTTCCCGGAACCGGGCCCGCCGGGACGTCTCCTCGAGTTCGACCGCGATGGCCTTCTGTCGGTGCGCGGCGAGGTGGCGAGGCAGGCGCTCGACGCAGGTCTCGGAGCCGATCGCGCCACTGAGCTGGTCAGCGCGGTCAACGAGGTCGCGACGAACAGCGTCATGCACGGCGGCGGCGGCGGAATCATCCGCATCTGGCGGCGCGCCGGCGACCTCATCTGCGAGATCCGCGACGGCGGCTCTTTCACGCACCCCCTTGCCGACCGCACGAAACCAGGCACCCCCAGGGACCCCCAGGGCCTGTGGCTCGCCAACCAGCTTTGCGACCTCGTGCAGATCCGGAGCTTCCAGGACGGCACCGCGGTGCGCCTGCACATGAGGCTCGACCCCTAGACCCCGCGCCAGGCCTCGGAATCTTGGGTTTTCCAAGGGCCTGGAGGCCGCGATCTCGGGCCGCTGAACTGGCCCGAAAACGGCCTCGCGAATGCCTCCTGCTGGCTCCGGGCAACGCCTATCCTGTTGCGACCATGGCCATCCGCTCCGAGCTTTCTGGCTACAGCACGGCCCAGGCAAGGCGTGCGCTGGAAGGCCTCCCGCGGTGCGACTACGAGGTTGTGATCCGGCCTCTGCGCTACCGCTGGGCGCCTCATCTCGCGGCGCGCTGCGAGTTCGAGGAGCGGCGCATCGTGCTGCAGGTGCCGATTCCCTTCAAGGCATTTCGCGAGCCTGTGATCTACGCTGCGCGGCGCAAGCGAGGCGAGGGCATGCGTTTCGCATGGGCCTCGGAGACGGTGTATTTCCGCGGACGGCGCGACGTGCTGCGGTTTCTCTACTGCCACGAGTGGATGCACTGGTACCTGCTCGAGGTGCTGGGCAAAGGCTCGTCAGCCGAAACTGCGTGCGACCGGTTCGCGCTGCGGAACTTCAGACGCCGCTACGTGACGACCGACGACGCCGACGCAGCGCTCAAGCGGCGCCCCCGCGAGGCACGCGCGTCGGGCTGAAGCCCCGCTCTAGGAAAACGCTTCGCGGTCCTTGCGTAGCAAAACGATCACCGCGAGCGGCAGGGCAACGTTGACCAGGATCGAAACCAGTCCGCGGTTGTAGCCGATGGGCAGGAGCAGCAGGACCGCCGATCCGAACAGGCACACCACCTCGAGCGCGATGGCGAATGCACGCGCGCGGCGGCGCCGCCACAGTACGCCGATGGCGCACAGCAACGTACCCAGCGCGAAAAGCATCGTGGCCAGCGAAAGGCCCGCCATGAAGATCTCGCCGGCGAGCGCGAACGGGGCAGCGGATATCCCCGCGATCAGCCAGAACAGGCTCTGCATCAGCAGAAGCACGAACGCGGCCTCGGGTCGGGAAGTCGTTTCAGCTTTGATCAATCTTCTTCACCACCTGCGCGTCGATGTCGACGGCAAACGGGCCGCCGGGGTTGTCGACGATCCAGACGTGCAGCATCGGGGCGACACTCAGGTCGATCGAGCCGATGGGGCACGTAGCGGTCGGGGTCATGAGGCTGAACTCGAATCCGAATGGGGTAAAGCAGATGTTCTGGTGCTGGTGCCATGCGGTCAATGGACCCCCAGGGTCGGGGCCAAACTGGCCGATGTGCTGCATCTGGAACATCGCGCCGAGAAGCACGGGCCCGTGCTTGCTGTTCGCGTACACAAGGCCCTGCGGATGTCTGGGATCCATCACGTAGCCCGCGCCGACGTAGCGCTGGTTCATCCAGTGCGTAGACGGCATGTTGTTCTGCGGACCCGGTCGGTAACCCGCCGCCCACGCGGCGTGCCAGTCGCGATACGGAGCGATCGCGGCGGCAGTCTCGTCATACAGGCGCTGCGCGGCGGCGACCTGCTCCGGGGTTGCCACGTCGTTGGTCTGCTGAAGCACCGCACCCGCATGTGAGTGCTGGGCGTCGGGGCGCGCGAGGTCGTCGATCCAAACCGTGGACAAGGTGACCAGCGTGAGCAGGGGAACCGCGACGCCCACGCCGCCCCAGCGCGAACGGCGCCAATGCTTCACCCCTGCAGTGGGGATCAGCACCAGGCCGAGCGTGGTCAGTTCGAGCAATTTGGTCGCGACCGCCACCTGATCGGGCGTGTCGAAGCCGAGCACGATGTAGCCGAGATAGCCGAGCAGCGTCGCCGCGATCAGGGCGATGGACGCGGGGCGCCACCATCGCCACGTGTACAGCTGGGACAGGACGAGGTAGCTGATTCCGTTGACGACGAACAGCGCGGCCGTGATGGTCTCCTCGCGGTGCGTCCACACCAGCCCCAGGTGGATGGCGCCTGAGATCGCCATCAGGACGGAGGCGCCGAGCGTCGTCCCCGGCAGACCGGAGGGATGCCGGAGTCGGAGCGCCAGCAGCGCCAGGGGAAGCGCAAGCAGTCCGGTGTACAGGCCGATCGCGTGGTCGGGTGCGATGTCGAACATGCCACGAGCGTGGCGCTGCCGCTTAAGAAGCGGATAAGAGCGGCAGGTCCACGAGGAACGCCGCGCCGCCGAGCTTCGCCTCCCCCGCAATGATCCGTCCGCGGTGCTGCTCGACGATCCATCGCGCGATCGACAGGCCGAGTCCGGCGTGCGGACCCGTGCGGGACGAGTCGGCCCGATAGAAGCGCTCAAAGACTCGCTCCCGATACGCCGAGGGAATGCCTGGCCCGTCGTCCGCGATGACAAGCCTCGCCCAGCCTGTCTCGGCGTGGAGACGCACCTCGACCGCAGAGGACGCGTAGCGGAACGCGTTGTCGAGCAGGTTCCACACGAGCTGCCGCAGCGCATCCTCATCGCCCTCGACCTTCACCTCCGAGGTCTCCACGACCAGCTGCTGCCCGGGATGCGCAGCAGACGCCTGACGGCACACCGCGTCGACCAGGGACCCGAGATCGAGGGCTGCAACCTGAAGCTGAAGCCCCGAGTCCGCGCGCGCCAGCGTCAGCAAGCGATCGATCAGCCTGGCCATGCGGCCGGACTCCTGGACCAGGTCGGCCACGGCCGCGCGGCGGACATCTTCGGACACCGCTTTCGAGGCGAGCAGCCCCGCGTTCCCCTGGATCGTGGTCAGCGGCGTCCGCAGCTCATGCGAGGCGTCCGCGACAAATCGGCGCTGCGACTCGAAGGCGTCCTGCAGCCGGCTCAGCATGCCGTTGAAGCTGGCGGTCAGGGTTGCCACCTCGTCCCGACTGCGCGGAGCGGGCAGGCGCCGGCCGAAGTCGCGCGTCCGGCCGATCTCCTCCGCCGCGCTCGCGACCACCCGCAGCGGCCGCAGCGCCCGCCCGGCCACCAGCCACGAAGCGACTAGAGCCGCGACCAGCGCTGGAACGGCCGAGACGATGAGAAACACCACAATCCCTGATAGGCTCGACTGAGGCACCCTGGTCGACTGGCCGGCAAGCACATAGCCGCCGCCGAACGGCTGCACGTACAGGCGCAGCGAGCCCTGGGTGGCGAACGCGCCATCGCGCATCTGCGCCTCCTTGAGCAGGGAGCTGGATGGGAGTGGCGGCGATCCGCTCAGAACGCCTGTCGTGAACACCACCGAGCCATCGTCCGCGAGGACCTCGATGAAGACGTCGGTGCTGTGGCCCAGGTTCGCGGGCGCCACCGGCGATTGCGGTGGAGGGGCAGCGCCCAGCGTGGCCACTGCATCATGGGCTCGGGTGCGAAGCGCATCGTCCTGGTTCGTCACAACGCCACGAGAGAGCAGCGCGTACAGCAGCACGCCGAAGACGACCAGGGCGAGCGCGACGACGCCTGCCCCGAAGAGCGCCAGCCTCGACCGTAGGCTCATCACTCGCGCAGCGCGTAGCCGGCGCCGCGCACGGTGTGGAGGAGCGGCGGCTGGCCGAGCTTCTGCCGGAGGTAGCCGACGTAGACGGCGACGACGTTGTCAGTCTCAGGCTCGCCCTTCCAGACCGCTTCGATCAGCTGTTCGCGCGACAGGACCTGGCGCGCGTGGCGGACGAAGTGCTGGAGCAGCTCGAACTCGGTCGCGGTGAGCTCGATGGCGCGGTCGCCGCGCCACGCGCACCGACTGCCAGGCTCGAGGCGCAGGTCTCCGAAGCGCAGGTGGTCGGCGGGCGTTCCCCGCCGCAGCAGGGCGCGCACGCGGGCCAGCAGCTCTTCGTACGCGAACGGCTTGACCAGGTAGTCGTCGGCCCCGCTGTCCAGGCCCCGGACCCGCTCCTCGGTCCCACCAAGGGCGGTCAGGAGAAGGATCGGGGTCGACGCGGTCGAGCGCAGTCGCTTGCACACCGCGATGCCGTCGAGGCCGGGAAGCATGATGTCGAGCACGACGAGGTCGAAGGATCGATTTCGTGCGCGGCGCAGCGCCTCGTTGCCGTCGCCCGCCACCTCGACGTCGTGGCCCTCCGCCGCCAGAACGCGCTCCACGGTGGCGGCGAGCCGCGGATCGTCTTCCACCACCAGGATCCTCGAGGGTGCCATCCGACCGATTTATAGACGGCCGGATATGGATTCGATAAGACCTTGTCGAAAATCACGCCCCGCATTCGTCGTCTGGGGTGAGTCCACAAGACATCACTCATCAGGAGGAGCTCAGATGGCGAACTACCTACTTCTGTACAGCGGAGGCAGCGCGGGAACGACTCCGGCCGAGCGCGAGAAGGTCATGCAGGCCTGGGGCGGCTGGTTCGGCAAACTCGGCGACAAGATCGTCGACGCCGGCAACCCGTTCAGCGAGCACGCCAAGAACGTGGCCAACGGCGGGGCCGTGCACGAGGGCTCGGTGGGCAACCCGCCCGCGACCGGCTACTCGATCCTGAAGGCCGACTCCCTGAACGCCGCCGCGGACCTGGCGAAGGGCTGTCCCGTGCTTGAGTCGGGCGGCAAGATCACGGTCTACGAGATCACGCCGGCGATGTAGTTCGGGCCTTGTCCCCCCATTCATGGGGAGGTGCCGGCGGAGCCGGCGGAGGGGCGGGCCCGGATAGGGCTACTCGACTTCGACGACCGAGACCTTTTTCGTGGCGGTAAGCCGGCCCTGGGCGCCTGATCGATAGGTGCCCGAGGTCGGCGCCACGTCCGAGTAATCGCCGCCGACGGCGACCGTGACGTACCCGAGCCCTCCCCGGCTGGCATGCGTCGGGTCGAACGCGTGGGCGATGGCCTCCCCCGTCCCGTCGTCGGCCGGCAGCACGACCTCCACCCACGCGTGGGTGCCGCCCTGGCCCAAAAGGTGCCCCGAGACGTAGCGCGAGGGAAGCCCGCACGCGCGGCAAACGGCCAGCATCACGTGCGCGTAGTCCTGGCAGACCCCAGCTCCGAGGGCGAGCGCCTCGGCGGCGGTCGTGCGCACTCCGGTCACGCCGTACCGGTATGTCATCGACTGGTACACCCAGTCGTTGATCCGGTCGGCCAGCGGCAGGCCCCACTCCCCGGCGGCGGCGAGCTCGTCCGCCGCCTGCAGGATCGCCCCATCCGGCTCCGTGAGCCGCGAGGGCTGGAGCAGGAAGTCATCGGCGAGCCAGCCGTCGGGGAGTCGATTGGGCTCATCGCTGCGTCGCTCGACCGAGACCTCGGCGACGAACTCGATCGCCGCCGGAACGTCGGGCGCGAAAACATCGACGACGACGTTGCCGAAGCGGTCGCTTCGGTTCGCCAACCGCGCGCCGATGTGCTGGTCGGGGCCCACCGAGACCTCGTGCCACAGCCTGCGCTGGTCGCCGAATCGCTGCGGCGGGATCACGACCAGGCGGTGGCTGAGCTCACGGATCGGCTCCGAGTACTCGTAGCGAAAGGTCTGGCGGACCAGGTAGGAGACGCGCCTCGCCGCGCTCAGCTCGATCATCAGCCCGCCAGGTCCGCCCACACGGTCATAGACCTGAACGCTGCAGGACCAAAGGTGGTCATCATCGCGACGTCGAGGGCATCCCGTCCGCGGCCGATCAGCACCCGGCCCACGCGGCGCGCGTTGTTGCGCGGATCGAACGTCCACCAGCGGTCGCCCAGGTAAACCTCCATCCACGCCGCGAAGTCCATCGGGCTGTCGGGCGCCTCCACGTAAATGTCGGGCAGATACCCGAAGACGTAACGCGCCGGGATGTTGAGCGCGCGGCAGAACGTGATGGCGAGGTGCGCGAGGTCGCGGCACACTCCCTTTCGCTGGTCCAGCACGTCCACCGCCGTGGTCAGGGGGTTGCTGGTGCCGTACTGGAACGCGATGTTGTCATGCACCCAGTCGCAGATCGCCTGCACGCGCGCCCCGCCGGGCTCGGTCTGGCCGAACAGCTCCCAGGCCATCCCCATCAGCTGGTCGGACAGGCAGTAGCGGCTCGGCAGCGTGAAGTGCAGCAGCTCGCCGGGAACGTCGTCGACCGCCAGCTGCGGCGCCGAGGTGGCGTCGGGATCCTCCTCGTCTGGAACGGAGATGATGGCGTCGTAGCGGATCCCGAGCTCTCCCGCCGGCATGACCAGGCGCTTGACAGGGTTGCCGTAGAAGTCGGCGTACTCGTCCACGGGCACCGGCGGCTGGGTCGTCCAGGTCTCGGTGACCAGCTGGTGGCGGGCGTCGGAACGCGGGCGCACCTGGACGGTGGCGACTGTCGGAGCGCTCACGTCGTACTTGAACTCGCAGCCGACCCGTAAGTTGAGCGTCTTCGCAGATTTCGGGATCGCGGAGACACTATAGCGGTGGGTTTGGTCAACCTCGATGCCAACTACCGGTCCAACGGCTTCTACGACGAGATGCTTGCGGCCCCTGGACGGCCGAGACCTGCCTACCGTCGCCTGTACGAGCAGCTGAACCGGCTCGGCGCGGACGAGCTCCAGCGCCGGCATGGCCTGGCTATGGAGATGTTCCGCAACCACGGCATCACGTTCGCCGTCTATCCGGACGCCCAGGGCACCGAGAAGGTGTTTCCCTTCGACGTCATCCCGCGGGTGATCGAGGCGCGGACCTGGCGGCGCCTGGAGGACGGCCTGAAGCAGCGGATGCGGGCCCTCAACCTGTTCCTAGACGACGTCTATGGCCGCAAGCTGATCCTGAACCAGCGCGCCATCCCGCCCGAGATCGTGCTCAGCAGCTCGCTGTATCTCCGCGAGATCGAGGGGCTGGCGGTCCCGCACGGCATCCACAGCCACATCGCGGGGATCGACCTGGTACGCGACGGCAAGGGCGAGTTCTTCGTCCTTGAGGACAATCTGCGCACGCCGTCCGGCGCGTCGTACGTGCAGGCCAACCGCTACGTGATGAAGCGGATTCTGCCGGACCTGTTCTCCGGCTACCCGGTGCGCCCGGTCGAAGGCTACGTCCACGAGCTGCTGCGCCACCTGCGCTGGCTCGCCCCGGCTGAGATCGATGATCCCACCGTCGTCCTGCTCACTCCGGGGATCAATAACTCGGCGTACTACGAGCACCTCTACCTCGCCAAGCAAATGGGAGTCGAGCTGGTCGAAGGTAGCGACCTCGTCGTCGACGACGACCACGTCTTCATGCGCACGACGCGAGGTTTGAAGCCGGTTCATGTGATCTATCGACGTATCGACGACGAGTGGCTCGACCCGATCTTCGGCCGCCAGGAGTCTCTCGTCGGCGTGGCGGGGCTGGTCAACGCGTACCGGGCGGGCAACGTCGCGATCGCCAACGCGCTGGGCAATGGGGTCGCAGACGACAAGGCGGTCTACGCGCTTGTGCCACGCATCGTCCGCTACTACCTGCAGGAGGACCCGATCCTGCCCAACGTGGAGACGTACCTCTGCGCGGTCGATGCCGACAGGCGCTACGTGCTCGAGCACCTGGACCGGCTCGTGGTCAAGACGGTCGACACATCCGGTGGCTACGGCATGCTGATCGGCACTCAATCGACGCGCGAGGAGCGGGAGGAGTTTCGCCGCCGGATCATCGCCAGGCCGCGCGCCTTCATCGCCCAGCCGGTCATCGCCCTGTCGATTCAGCCTGTGATCGACGGCGCGGGCCTTCGACCCGGCCACCAGGACCTACGCCCCTTCGTCCTCACCGGACCGGATGTCTACGTCACGCCGGGCGGGCTGACGCGGGTCGCGCTGAAGCCGGGCTCGTTGGTGGTGAACAGCTCGCAGGGCGGCGGCAGCCGCGACACGTGGGTCATGGCGGACGACGATTTCGAGGGCTCGGATGCTTAGCAGCGCTGCGACGTCGCTGACTCTGCTCGGCCGCCACCTCGAGCGGGCCGACCACCTGGCGCGAATCCTCGGCGTCCACGTCGCTCTGTCCCTGGATCGGACGGACGAGCCCGGCCCCGAGTTCTGGGTGCGGTTCATGGAGCTGGCGGGCTGGCGAGGCAGCGACACGGGCCGGCGCGAGCAGGCGATCGAGATGGTGGTCGCCGGAACGCTGGGACCCTCCGTGCGCGCGAGTGTGGCGGCGGCGCGCCTCGCGGCGCAGGCCGTGCGCCCGTCGCTGCCGAGCGAGCTGTACGAATCGGTCAACGCCCTGCACTGGCGCGTGCAGAGGGGCGCCTCCCAGCCTGACCTCTATCCGTTCCTCATGGATGTGCAGATGAGCATCCGGCTCGTCGACGGCCTGCTCGAGGACACGATGTTCCACGACGAGGCGCGCGACTTCGTGCGCCTGGGCAAGTTCGTCGAGCGAGCGGGCAACGTGACGTCGGTCGTGACCCGAAAGTCGGCCGAGCTGGCCGACACGCCGGAAGACGCGCTCGAGTGGACCGCCGTCTTGAAGAGCTGCTTTGCGTTCGAGTCTTACCAGGCACGCTACAGCGGAGGAGTCACCGCGGATCGCGTGGTCGAGTGCCTCCTGCTCGACCACTCCTTGCCCCGCTCTGCGCGATTCTCGGCGTCGACCGCGCACGAAGCCGTGGCCCGCATCGACGGCAGCTCGCGGCGGTCCAAGCCCCTGCGGCTGCTGATTCGGCTCAAGGCGCTCTACAGCCAGGCCAACACCCAATCCATCCTCGAGAGCCCTCTGGAGTTCGACGCCGAGTGCCGTTCACTGCTCCGCCAGCTCGAGGTCGCGCTGCGCGCGACGTACTTCCATCCGAGCAACGTCCCCGCCGCGGTGGCCGGTGAGGAAGGGCGCGGCGTGCCCCAGCAGCAACAGCAAAAGGTGAGCCGATGAAGCTCGAGATCGTCCACAGCACGCGCTATCGATACTCGGGCCCGGTCGCCGAGACCGTAATGGAGGTCCGCCTGCGGCCGATGGACGGCAACGGCCAGCGCTGCCTCGACTTCAAGCTGGAGCTGAGCCACGGCATCAAAGTGCGCTCCTACATGGATGGGTTCGGCAACCACGTCCATTACTTCAACCTCGTGCGCCCACACGCCGGCCTCAGCGTGACCAGCCGCTCCACCGTCGAGACCGGCCTCGGCCCGGATGAGGATCCAGGTGAGGAGCTGGTGCAGGACTTCCTGCGCTTTCGCTCGCCGGTGAAAGACGTCGAAGGTATTCGCGAGCTGGCTGGGCGCCATGCCATCGCCGACCCGTCTTCGCCGGCCGAGATCGAGCATCAGCTGGACGAGCTGACGGTGACGATCAGCCGCGAGTTCACGTATGACCGCAAGGTCACCAACGTGTACAGCGCTGTCGACGACGTACTGACCCTGCGCGCCGGCGTGTGCCAGGACTTCGCCCACCTCTTCATCGCGGTTGCGCGCGCCATGGGCGTGCCGGCTCGGTACGTGAGCGGCTACATCCACTTTCCAGGCGAGCGCGAGTCGACCGCGTCCCACGCTTGGGCGGAAGCCTGGGTTGCGGGCCGGGGCTGGATGGGATTCGACGCGACGCACCCCGTGCGGACAACGCCGCACCACGTGCGGCTGGCGGTGGGCCGCGACTACACGGACGCGGCGCCGACGCGAGGGGTGTACATCGGTTCGGCGACCAGCGCGATGTCGATCAGCGTGAAAACGCGCGAGGTCGGCGCCGGGCGCGCGCAGGGCGCTCCGGGCTAGAGAGGCACGCTGACCCAGCCGCCGTCCCTGAGCTGGTACATGGACATCAGCGGCGTCACGGCATCGCCATTGGCGTCAAACGAGAATTTGCCCGTCAGCCCCACGAAATCGTGGGTCGCCGCCAACGCTGTGACGACCTGGGCTCGGCTCGGAACCTGGCCGCCGTTGTTCCTGATCGCGCGCCGAATCGCGTCGATCATGATCCGCGCGCAGTCGTAGGCGGCGAAGGTGTACACCGTGTAGTCGGAGGGCTTGGGGTGGGCCTTCACGTACGCGTCCACCTTTGGCTTGACCGATGGATCCGAGCTCGTCCTGGGGTCGACGTCCGGATAGGCGGCAAAGAACTTCGGCGGCGTTGGTCCGGCGTCCTTGATGCAGGCGTCACTGAGCGCGATGCCATCGATGCCAAGCAAGATCGCATCCGGTAGCAGCGTGTTCATCTGGGCCGCAATGAGGCAGCCGTTGTAGTCGCCCGATGCCATGCCGGCCACGGCGTCTGCATGGCGCGCCGCGGCTTCCTTCAAGAACGGCGAGAAGTCCTGGGTTCCCCGTGCCAGATCCTGTTCGAGAACAACCTGCCCGCCGAAGTTCGCCAGCTCGTTGTGGAACTCTCTGACATACAGGCTCCCATCGGAGAATTCGTTGAAGATGGCGACCCGCCTCAAGTTCAGCCGAGCCGCCGCGTAATGGGCCATGACCTTGCCGGCGATTGGGTCGGGTGGGCTGATCCTGAAGTAGTTGATGAGTCCTGTTGGCCGGAGCAAAGACGCGTTCGTTCCTTTGCACATGGGGTCGGTCCGGGTGAGGCAGAAGTTCGTCGTCGAGGGACTCAGCATCGCCAGCCCAGCCACGTTGCCCTCCGGGAGCTGCACCACCGCGAGTGGCGATGTATATGGGCCGATCATCCCGAGCACACGGCGATCCGCGATCAACCGCCTCACGTTTTCGCGGCCCCTCACCTGGTTGAAGTCGGGACCAAGCGAGTCATCAAGTGACCAGTAACCGAGCTTGAACCCTTCGACGGTCGGCTGTTGGCGAATCGCGTAGCCGATCGCCTGCTCTATCGGCGAGGCGGGATCGGGCACGGACAGTGGGAGGTCGCTGGCGATGATGATGTCTGGGCTGGAGCTCACGTTTGTGGAGGGCTGACAGGCAGCGGCGGCGAGGCCGCCGATCATCAAAGCCGCAATCGCCCTGATCATGGCCGGCCGACCAGGTGTGGTATCTCGCGCACGCGCTGGTTTTCGGTGTCGGCGATGAAGAGGTCGCCCGCCGAATCCAGCGCTACTCCCTCAGGTCCGATGAACTCTGCCTCAAGTGCGGCCTCACCGTCCCCAGAAAAGCCCCACCGACCTGTGCCGGCCACCGCGTAGATCGTTCCGCCCGGCGTGATCGCCCTGATCCGGTGGTTTCCGGTATCCGAGAACAGCACGGTTCCATCGCGCGCGACCGCGACCCCGAAGGGAAAGCTCAAATGGGCCTGCGTTGCCGGACCTTGATCGCCGGTGTTGCCCTCGAATTCACCGGCTCCGGCCACGGTTCTGATCGTGCCTTTTGCGTGGTCGACCATTCGAATCCTGTTGTTGCCCGTGTCAGCGATGTAGAGGTTTTCCTTGCTGTCGAGGGCCAGACCGATAGGCCAATCGAGCCTGGCGCTCTGAGCGTCACCGCCGTCCGCGTAACCGCCCTCCCCAGTGCCGGCGTAGGGCGACAGCTTGCCGTCGTATTTCACAACTCGATTCCCGTCTCGATCAGCGATGAAAAGGACGCCGGCCTGGGTGATCGCGAGACCTCCTACGGGCAGGTTTGGTCCGAATTGGAAGTGTGTGATGTACGCCGGACCTAGCGTCACGACAGAGTGCATGAAGCCGCTCGAGTCGACAGTCCAGACCTCGAGCAGGTCGTCGCGTGCCGTGAGCAAATAGAGCTGATCGTGATGATCAACCACGACTGTGCTCACATAGCCGAGCGAGTCCGAGGACACGGAGATGCCCAGGACCTCATCCGCGAGTGGGGACTTCCCACTCCCGACCAGCGTGCTCATGACGCCATGGGCGACTCGGCGAATTCGCCCATTGCCGTAGTCGG
This sequence comes from Candidatus Limnocylindrales bacterium, assembly GCA_035473355.1. Taxonomy (GTDB): domain Bacteria; phylum Chloroflexota; class Dormibacteria; order Dormibacterales; family Dormibacteraceae; genus 40CM-4-65-16. Next base: position 2,704 of record DATIOJ010000024.1, on the reverse strand, counting down.
CGATGTAGATGACGCCTTTGCTGTCCACGGCCACCGAGGTCGGACGGGCCAGCTGAGCACGCACGGCGGTCTGGTCGCCATCGCCGCCGAAACAGCCGCCTGGATACACGACATTGGGGCACGTCGATCCGGCGATCGTCTGGATGACGGGCGGCGGAAGAGCGGTCAAGCGCAGCACCCCCACTCCGGCGGCGAGCAACGCCATCAGCAGCGCGGCAGCGAGCCACGCGCGCGGATGCGCCAGCGCCCATCCACGCGGAGCTTCCCCCGTTGAAGGCACTGCAGCCGGCCCCGCGATCACCGCGGATTCGCGGCGTACGACCCACGCCGCAACCTGGGCGCGGGTGTTGACGCCGAGCTTTTCCCTGATGTGCTCCAGGTGTCCATCGACGGTGCGCTCGGAGATGAAGAGCTTCGCCGCGATCTCTCGGTTGGTGAGCCCTTGCGCGACCATGCCCGCCACCTCGAGCTCGCGGGGGCTCAGCCGACTTGACGATTCCTGCGTGGGACCAGCCGACATCGAACTACGGGTGTATTGAACTCCAAAAAGGGGTACCGGCATGGGTACACGAATGCGTGCTTTGCCCGCTGTGAGCGGCAGGCGCTCCTGCATAGCGTGAGGGCATCGCCCGGCCCTTCGGCTGGACATCGGCCTCAGGAGGGCAAAAGAAATTGGAGATCCGAGGAACCATCCGCACCATTCCGTCTCGACCGATCGCGCTGCTGCTGGCCACGCTTGCAGTCCTGGCGCTGGCGCTCACCAGCTGGTACGTGCTGGGCTCCCAGGCGCGGGGCGGCGCCACGCGAGCTCAGGAGGCGCCGATGACGAATCAGCTACCGCTCAACTGCAGCAGCGACCCCTACTCGCCGCACGACCCGATCTGCCAGCCGTACCACGACCCGTACTCGCCGCACGACCCGCTCAGCTGATCGACCTGTGGCCGCCGCCTAAAAGCGGCGGCCACGCACGTGCTCGATCGAGAACTTCGCCGTGTCCGCGATCAGCATCACCGCCATGACCCCAGCCTCGACAGGATCGCTGACCACGACGTCTGCTGCGTCAGGTACCGATCCCGCCATGCTCGTGCACAGCACGATGATTCCGGCCTCGCGGATCTCGCGCACCGCGTTCGTGATGTCACCGCCCATCAGCGCACCGGCGAGCACCAGCGCCCGGGCGCGATGAAGTCGAGCGACCGCCCGCACGGCGTCAGCCAGCTGCTCTTCGCCGACGAGCGGGATGGTGTCGACCGAGATGCGCTCGCCGCGGATGTTGTGCCGGTCGGCTTCGGAGATCGCGCCCTGCGCCACCATGCCGACCTGCGCGCCGCCGCCGATGACGATCACCCGCTTGCCGTAGATGGCCTGAAACGTCGGCACCGCGGTCACCTGCATCACGCCAGCGACAGCCCCGACGTCCGCCACCAGCGTGCCGTGGTCGAACGAGCCCGAGACCTCGAGCTGGATCTCCGCCGTCGGGCCGCCGCGAGCGCCGCCGGCGACGTAGCTGATGTTGGCATTGTGGCGGAGGATGACCTCGGTGATCCGGTGGAGCACGCCCGGCTCGTCCCGGCACTCGACCAGCAGCCCGGTCGCTTCTATCCCTGCCACCTACGCCTCGGCCGCGTAGGGCCAGCGCGGGGCCCCGAGCTCGCGCGACACGCCGCGAGCGGCCTCGCTCACGGCCGCGCTCAGCCCGCGCGCAAGCCCACGCGGAAAGATGCGATCCGTCGCATCGACGACGCCAATGGCGCCTACCGCCTGCCCGCCGTGGTCGAAAATCGGCGCGGCCGCGCTGGACTCGCCGAGCACTGCTTCGTCTCGTTCCGTCGCCGTTCCAGAATCGCGGATGACGCGCAGCTCGTGGCGCAGCTGGACCTCGCTCAACGTCTGCTTCGTCAGCCGGGGCAGCGGCTCGGCGAGCAGGTCGTCGACCACCTGCTGGGAAGAGAACGCGAGAACTGCCTTGCCCAGCGCGCTGGCATGCAGCGGCAGCTGCAGCCCAACCTCGAGCACTCCGAAGGCCGCGTCGGGCCGGAAGACGTGGTGCACGACCACGACGCTCGAGCCATGCATGACTCCCACGCGAACTGCGCCGCCTGTGCGCTTGGCAAGGCTCTCCGCGTGCGAGATGGAGCGCGAGCGGAGCTCGTTCAGGTCGAGGTACGAATACCCGAGCTGCAGCAGGCCGGGGCCGAGCTGGTACTTGTCGGAATAGGAATCCTGCTCGACGTAGCCGTGGGCCTGCAGGGTCTGCAGAAGGCCGTGCACCGTAGGTCTGGCAAGGCCAAGGCGCTCCGCCAGCTCGCTCACACCGAGGCGGCGAGGCCCGCTGGCCAGAGCCTTGAGGATCGCCGTGGCGCGGTCGATCGACTGGATGGAGGTGCGGCGTTTTCCGGCTGAGCTGTTATTCGGCATTGCTGAATTACTGTCGGTAGTGTAGACTTACGCCCGTCGACCGGAACTTAGACGGAGTGTGAACGGCTTGGTCGGGATTGTACTGGTCTCCCACAGCTTTGAACTCGCCCACGGCCTCGCGACGATGGCTGCGCAGGTGGCCGGAGGCGAGGTTCGCGTCGAGCCGGCCGGCGGCGGGCCCGACGGCTCGCTCGGCACGACCGGGGACGTGGTGTGGAACGCCATAGTCAAGGCGGACTCCGGCCAGGGCGTGGTCGTTCTCGGCGACCTCGGCAGCTCGATCCTC
>DATIOJ010000023.1:0-2206 GCA_035473355.1 Candidatus Limnocylindrales bacterium | reverse complement strand
GTCGGAAGGTGTTTGCAGGTTTGTCGTCGAAGGCGGCCCGCACTACAGCAATGACGCGCAGAAGCAGTTCCCCAGCAGCAGTGTGGCGCGCCTGCTGGAGATCCGGAACTTCGTGTCTTATCCCGTCTTCACGCCTGAGGGCAGGTTCTTCGGCACGCTGTGCGGAGCCAGCAAAGAGCCGGTGGACATCAGGCAGGAGATCCTCGACCTGATGCGGGAGTGCGCGCTGCTGATCGGCCAGCGGCTTCCGCCGGCGACCTGATGCACACCCTCGACGAGGTCCTGAAGCGGGGGGACGCCGGAGCGGCGGCAGTCGCTGTTCCGGGCGGGGCGAGCCTGACCTACGGCCAGCTCCGTCGGGAGGTTGCGGTGGCAGCCGACACGCTGGCCCGCCTGGGCATCCGGCGCGGCGACCGCGTCGCGCTCGTGCTGCCGAACGGCGCCGAGGCGGTCGTCATGTTCCTCGCCGCGGCGAGGGCGGGCACCGCCGCGCCCCTCAACCCCGCCTACAAGGAACGTGAGTTTCGGTTCTACCTCGAGGACACCGAGGCGAGGGCCGTGGTCGTACCCGCGGGAGGCGCTGCCGCCGCGAGGGCGGCGCTCCCTCCGGGCGCGATCCTCGTCGAGGCTGCGATCGACACGCACGGACGCATCGTGCTGCGGACAAAGGCCCCGATCGCGGCGGCGCGCTCGGCGACGGCGCCGCGCGACGACGACGAAGCACTCGTGCTGCACACGAGTGGCACCACCAGCCGGCCCAAGCTCGTGCCGCTGCGGCAGCGCAACCTCGCGTTCTCGGCCGAGAACATCGCTGGCACGTACCAGCTCTCCCCGACCGACGTGGCGATGTGCGTCATGCCCCTCTTTCACATCCACGGTCTGATGGCGTCGACGATGGCGACGTTCCACTCCGGCGGAACGCTGGTCCCCTGCGCGTTCGACGCCATGACCTTCTGGCAGACGGCCGCCGCGCATCGGGCGACCTGGTACTCGGCGGTGCCCACCATGCACCAGATGCTGCTGCTGCGAAACCGCGGCGAGCGCCCGCCCGGCGCGGAGAACCTTCGCTTCATCCGCTCGAGCTCGTCCGCCCTGTCGCCCGAAACGATGCGGCAGCTCGAGGCCAGCTTCGGCGCCCCGGTGCTCGAGGCCTACGGCATGACCGAGGCCTCGCACCAGATGGCCTCCAACCCGCTGCCTCCCGGTGAGCGCCGGCCGGGAACCGTCGGCCTCGCCACCGGGACTCGCATCGGCGTGATGGACGAGGACGGAGCGCTGCAAGCCGAGGGAACGAGCGGCGAGGTGGTCATCCAGGGTCCCAGCGTGATCGACGCGTACGCGAGGAACGCGGAGGCGAACGCGACGTCCTTCACCAACGGATGGTTCCGCACGGGAGACCAGGGTTTCCTGGACGAGGCGGGTTACCTGTCGCTGGTCGGCCGGCTCAAGGAGATGATCAACCGCGGCGGCGAGAAGATCGCGCCGCGCGAGATCGACGACGTCCTGCTGCAGCATCCCGCGGTGGCCGAGGCGGTCGCGTTCGGAACCCCCCACGCTGCCTGGGGCGAGGAGGTGGCGGCCGCCGTGGTCCTGAAAGGTGCCGCGACCGAGAAAGAGCTGATTGCGTTCGCACGCGAACGCCTGGCCGACCACAAGGTGCCTCGCAAGCTTTTCCTGGTCGAGCGGATCCCGCGGACCGCGACCGGCAAGATTCAGCGCCGGTCGGTAGCGGAAGCGTTGCGCGAGACATGACGGTCGCCATCGTCGGCGCTGGCGCCATCGGCGGCCTGCTGGGCGCCCACCTATCCCGGAGCGGTGAGGATGTTGTCCTCATCGCGCGCGGCCCGCACCTGGCAGCGATGCGGGCCAACGGCGTCACGGTGCGCACCATCGACGGAGAGTTCACCGCGCACCCGGCCTGCACGGACGACATCGCCGCGGTTCGCGATGCAGATGTCGTTTTCATCACCCTCAAGGCGCATGGCATTCCACCGGTCGCGCCCAGGATCGGCGAGGCCCTTCGGCCCGGGGCGTGCGTGGTCGGAGCGATGAACGGAATTCCGTGGTGGTACTTCCCCGACCGCCACCTCGAGTCGGTGGACCCAGGTGGGGTGATCGCGCGCAGCATCCCTCTCGCGCAGGTGATCGGATGCGTCGTCTACGCCGCGGCGACCGTCGTCGCTCCCGGCGTCATCGAGCACGAGGA
>DATIOJ010000022.1:0-53145 GCA_035473355.1 Candidatus Limnocylindrales bacterium | reverse complement strand
GCACCGGCTCCACGGGCAACGGCTCCGCGGTGACGGCCTCCGGCCAGGTCGGCAACAGCACCGGCTCCACGGGCAACGGCTCCGCGGTGACGGCCTCCGGCCAGGTCGGCAACAGCACCGGCTCGACCGGCCAGGGTTCGGCGGTCACAACCTCCGGCCAGGTGGTCGGCAACAGCACCGGCTCGACCGGCCAGGGTTCGGCGGTGACAGCCTCCGGAACCGGCGGCGCGCTGGGCTCGACCGCAGTCGTTTCGGGCGGTACGGGCGAGGTACTGGCGGCCACGGGTGCGCCCATCGCGGGCGGCATCGTGGGCGGGATCCTTTTCCTGCTCGGCGGCCTCGGGCTTCGCATCAGGCGGCGGCGCTAAGCCAAAGCAGTACAGACAACCGGGCTCGCAACTCGCGAGCCCGGTCCTTTTTTACCTCATCTACCTCACTTGTACGGCGACGCACCCGGTCCCCAGGCGATTTGATGTAGTTCGGAAAATCCGGCCCAGGGGGGATGTTTGGATACAGCGGCGGCTCTGCCGATCACGGGCAAGCCAGGCTTCAACGGGAGCGGCCAGAGACAGCGGCGGTCTGGCCAGCTGGAGCGTTCCCAGGACGCCGCGCTGGCGGCCCTGGGCACGGTGGCGTCGTACCTCGATTCCGACGAAGACGCCGCGACGTTCATCGGCCGGCTGTCCGGAACCATCGCCGACCTCTGCGGTGGCCGGCGCGCGGCTTTCTGGCGCCTCGGCCCACGAGGCACGCTTGTCCTCGAACCGGCCCCCCACGGTTTCCCGGCCGACTCGCCCGTTTACAAGGTTCGCCTCCAGCTCGGGGCAAGCGGCGCGGGCGCGATGGAGGCAGTGGTCTTCGCCGACGAGCTCGACCTCGTCAAGGGAACCTCACCCGGTCTCGACGAGGCGTGGCACAAAGCCGGCCTGGAAGACGTGGCGAACTCGATCGCCGCCACATGGACGGTGGGCGAGCGGCGCATCGGCGCGGTCGCCGTCTACGACTCGTCGAATGGCTTTACCAATCAGGACGTGTGGCTGCTGCGCCTGGTCGGCATGGCGACCGGCCTGCTCTGGCAGTACAAGGAATCGGAGGACGAGCTCGGGCATGCCGCCGTGCGCCTGGAAGAGGCGATGGCCGCGAGGCGACACCTGCTCAACAACATCGCCGCAGGGGGCGACGAGGCTCGACGCCGGTTCGCGAGCGCGCTGCACGACGATTCACTCCAGCTCTTGACCGGGGCAGAGCTCCAGCTCGAGCGCATCCGGACTGACCGGGAGGCCGGCCACCAGGCCGCGCAACTCGACCAGCTCCACGACACGCTCCGCAAGGTCGAGGACTCGCTGCGGCAGCTGCTCATGAACGTGAGCCCCGAACCGCTGCCGATGCAGGGGGACCTCCGCACCGCGATCAGCGAGCGCCTCGAGTCGATGCGGATCCGCTCCGGCATCGAGCCGAACATCGAGGCGAGGATTCCGAATGACATCCCGCTCGCGATCCAGGCGATCGCCCTGAAAAACGTCGTCGAGGCCCTCAACAACGTCGAGAAGCACGCTCACGCAACGCGCGTGGCGGTCGTCGCCGAGAGCCAGGAGGGAGGACTGCGAGTCGACGTTCGAGACGACGGCACCGGTTTTGTGGTGGCCGAGTCCGTGCGAGTTCCGGGCCACATCGGACTTGTCGCGATGCGCGAACGTGCTCAGCTCGCCGGCGGCTGGTGCCGTCTCGAGAGTGAGCCGGGAGCCGGCACGAAGATCGAATTCTGGATCCCGATGAGTCTCTGAGAGGAAATGCGAGTCAGGTAGGAAAGGAGCAGGAAGGAAAGACGCAGATGCCAACCAGAACCACAGCGCGAAGGGCTGCCCGTCATGCCAACGGCGAGGGAATCGACAGCAAGGTCATGCTCCGCGTATTGCACGCCGTCGAGCGGGGCGACTTCTCCGCGCGCGTGCCCCGCAACTGGCCCGGCTCCGCCGGCCAGGTGGCCGCGTCACTCAACGCGATCATCGAAGCGAACCAGCGCCTCGAGCGCGAGATTCGGCGCCTCCACCGTCATGTCGGCAAAGAAGGCCAGATCAAGCAGGGCGCGGTCGGCCATGGCGGCGCGTGGCAGACCACGCTCGAGGCTGTGAGCGACCTGGTCGAAGACCTGGCCCGCCCCAACACGGAGATCGCGCGCGTCATCAGCGCGGTCGCCAATGGCGACCTGTCACAAACGATGGCGCTCGAGATCGACGGTAGGCCGCTGCCGGGCCAGTTCCTGACGACCGCCAAGACGGTCAACACGATGGTCGGTCAGCTGAACGCCTTCGCCGGCGAGGTGACCCGCGTCGCGCGCGAGGTCGGCACCGAGGGCAAGCTCGGCGGCCAGGCGCACGTGCGGGGCGTGGCCGGAGTCTGGAAAGACCTCACCGACAACGTGAACCTCATGGCCGGCAACCTGACGAGCCAGGTCCGCAACATCGCGGAGGTCACGACCGCCGTCCAGCAGGGCGACCTCTCGAAGAAGATCACCGTCGACGTCCGCGGCGAGATCCTCGAGCTCAAGAACACGATCAACACGATGGTCGACCAGCTCAACGCGTTCGCCGGTGAGGTGACGCGCGTGGCGCGCGAGGTCGGCACGGAAGGCAAGCTCGGCGGTCAGGCCGACGTGAAGGGCGTCGGCGGCGTGTGGAAGGACCTGACCGACAACGTCAACCAGATGGCCGTCAACCTCACGGGCCAGGTCCGCAACATCGCGGAGGTCACGACTGGAATCGCCAACGGCGACCTGTCCAAGAAGATCACTGTCGACGTTCGCGGAGAGATCCTCGAGCTGAAGGACACCGTCAACACGATGGTCGATCAGCTCAACGCCTTCGCCAGCGAGGTGACACGCGTGGCGCGCGAGGTCGGCACCGAGGGACGCCTGGGCGGCCAGGCCGAGGTCCGCGGCGTCGCCGGAGTCTGGAAAGACCTGACCGACAACGTCAACTTCATGGCCGGCAACCTGACCAGTCAGGTGCGCAACATCGCCGAGGTCACGACCGCCGTCCAGCAGGGTGACCTGTCGAAGAAGATCACCGTCGACGTTCGCGGCGAGATCCTCGAGTTGAAGCAGACCATCAACACGATGGTCGACCAGCTGAACGCGTTCGCGGGCGAGGTGACCCGCGTGGCGCGCGAGGTCGGCACCGAGGGACGCCTGGGCGGTCAGGCGGACGTAAAGGGCGGCAGTGGTGTGTGGAAGGACCTGACCGACAACGTCAACTTCATGGCCGGCAACCTGACGAGTCAGGTCCGCAACATCGCGGAGGTCACGACCGCCGTGCAGCAGGGCGACCTGTCCAAGAAGATCACGGTCGACGTCCGGGGCGAGATCCTGGAGCTAAAGAACACGATCAACACGATGGTCGACCAGCTCAACGCCTTCGCCAACGAGGTGACTCGCGTGGCGCGCGAGGTGGGCACCGAGGGTAGGCTGGGCGGTCAGGCCGAGGTGAGAGGCGTGGCCGGTATCTGGAAAGACCTGACCGACAACGTCAACATCATGGCCGGCAACCTCACCAGCCAGGTCCGCAACATCGCGGAGGTAACCACCGCCGTCCAGCAGGGCGACCTCTCGAAGAAGATCACGGTCGACGTCCGGGGCGAGATCCTCGAGCTGAAGCAGACCATCAACACGATGGTCGACCAGCTCAACGCATTTGCCAAAGAGGTGACGCGTGTCGCCCGCGAGGTCGGCACCGAGGGCAAGCTCGGCGGCCAGGCCAACGTGGAGGGCGTCGCCGGCACCTGGAAGGACCTGACCGACAACGTGAACACGATGGCGAGCAACCTCACGGACCAGGTGCGCGGCATCGCGCGCGTAGTCACCGCGGTCGCCAACGGCGACCTGCGGGGCAAGCTGACGCTCGAGGCCAAGGGCGAGATCGCCGAGCTCGCCGACACCATCAACGGCATGACCGACACGCTGGCCGTGTTCGCCGAGCAGGTCACAACGGTCGCGCGCGAGGTCGGCGCCGAAGGAAGACTCGGAGGCCAGGCCAACGTGCCCGGCGCCGCCGGCACGTGGCGAGACCTGACCGACAACGTGAACCAGCTCTCCGCAACGCTGACCACCCAGGTTCGGGCGATCGCCGAGGTGGCCACCGCCGTGACGAAGGGTGACCTGACGCGGTCCATCCGGGTCGACACAAAGGGCGAGGTCGCCAGCTTGAAGGACAACATCAACGAGATGATCCGCAACCTCCGCGACACGACAGAGAAGACCAACGAGCAGGACTGGTTGAAGACGAACCTCACCCGGTTCACGCGGATGCTGCAGGGCCAGCGCGACCCGATGACGGTCTCGAAGATGATCCTCTCCGAGCTCGCGCCCCTGGTCCACGCCGAGCACGGCGTGTTCTATGGAATGGTCGGTGCCAACGGGCGGCCGGCCCACCTCGCACTGCAGGCGGGCTACGCCTACAAGCAGCGCCGCAGCGTGCCGATGGAGTTTGCGCTGGGTGAAGGCATCGTCGGCCAGTGCGCTCTCGAGAAGAAGCGCATCGTGGTCACCAACGTCCCCAAGGACTACATCAAGATCGCCTCAGCACTGGGCGACGCGGCGCCGTCCAACATCGTCGTCCTGCCGGTTCTGTTCGAAGGCGACGTGCGCGCGGTCATCGAGCTGGCCTCGTTCCAGCCCTTCAGCCCCAACCACATCGACTTCCTCGACCAGCTCGCCGAGAGCATCGGCATCGTGCTCAACACGATCGAGGCGAACAGCCGCACCGAGGATCTGCTCAAGCAGTCGCAGTCGCTGGCCACCGAGCTGCAGAGCCAGCAGGACCAGCTGCAGCGCACCAACGAAGAGCTGGCCGGGAAGGCGAGGCAGCTCGCCGAGCAGAACGCGGAGGTGGAGCAGCGGCGGCTGGAAGTCGAGTCGGCGAAGGCGCTCGTCGAAGAGAAGGCCGAGCAGCTCGCCGTCACGTCGCGCTACAAGTCCGAGTTCCTCGCCAACATGTCGCACGAGCTGCGCACGCCACTGAACAGCCTCTTGATCCTGGCCCAGGAGCTCGCCGCCAACCCCGACGGCAACCTGCTGCCCAAGCAGGTCGAGTACGCGACCATCATCCGGTCCTCCGGCACCGACCTGCTGAAGCTGATCAACGACATCCTCGACATCTCGAAGATCGAGTCCGGCACCGTCGCGCTGGACATCAGCAGCTGGCCGCTCAGCGAGCTGCGACCCATGCTGGAGCGGACGTTCCGGCACGTGGCCGAGGCGACCAGGCTCGCGTTCAACATCGATCTCCGGCCTGGCCTGCCGGAGACCATACCGACCGATCCTCAGCGTCTGCAGCAGATCCTCAACAACATGCTCAGCAACGCGTTCAAGTTCACGGAGAGGGGCCAGGTCGATTTCATCGCCGAGATGGCGAGCGGGGGCTGGAGCCCGTCCAACGACTTCCTCAACCGGATGCAGCAGGTGGTCGCGTTCCGGGTTATCGACACGGGAATCGGGATCCCGCTGGAGAAGCAGCAGTCGATCTTCGAGTCGTTCGCTCAGGCAGACGGTTCGACGAGCCGCAAGTACGGCGGCACGGGCCTTGGCCTTTCCATCTGCCGCGAGCTCACAAGGCTGCTCGGCGGCGAGATTCGCGTCCACAGCGAGCCCGGCGTGGGCAGCATCTTCACGGTGTACCTTCCGCTGATCGCGCCGGCCCAGTCGCGCCGGCCCGGCCTGTCCGACACGATCGGCGCAATCAAGGAGACGACGCCCGCGCCTGTGCTCGTCGGTGCCGGCAGCAACCGGGGCGGCTGGCAGGCCGAGGCGGTCGCGACGGCTGGGCGAGGCGAAGTTGGTGAAGAGAGCAAGTCGCTCCTCGTGGTGGAGGACGACCCGGTCCAGCGCCAGTACATCACGGACCTGATGGCGCCCACCAACGCTCGCACCGTCGCCGTCGCGTCGGGAGACGAAGCGCTCGCGCTGCTCCGCGAGAAGTCGTTCGACTGCGTCGTGCTCGACCTAGGGCTGCCGGGCATGAGCGGGTGGCGCGTGATCGAGGAGCTGCAGGCAGGCCAGACGCTCGGTTCGACGCCGCTGCTTGTCTACACCGCCAGAGAGTTGACTCGGAGAGAAGAGCTGAAGCTTGGCAAGGCGGCGAAGAGCATCGTGATCAAGGACGCCCGCTCGCCGGAGAGGCTGAGGCAGGAGATCGCGGCCATCCTGCAGGAGAGGGAAAGCGGCGACGACGAGGCCGATCCGACAGAGGGAACCAACGGCTCCGAGTCGCCAGGCACTGCGCTCGCCGGCAGGAAAGTCCTGGTGGTCGACGACGATATCCGCAACATCTTCGCCCTGACGGCGATGCTCGAGCGGCAGAACATGGACGTCGTCTCGGTCGACTCGGGTCACGAGGCGCTCGAGGTCCTGCGCGAGGAAGGCGACATCGACATCGCTCTCGTCGACGTGATGATGCCGGGGATGGATGGCTTCATCACGATGTCGAAGATGCGAGAGCTCAAGACCTTTGGCGACCGGCCGATCATCGCCCTTACCGCCAAGGCCATGAAAGGAGACCGCGAGAAATGTATCGAAGCCGGAGCATCCGACTACATCGCCAAGCCAGTCAACAACGCGCACCTACTGTCCATGCTCGAGTCATGGCTGGCGAAGTGACCCAGGGTGTAGGGACAGCTCTCCGGCTCGAAGGATCGGGAACTGAGCTCGAGGAGATCGAGATCCGCCTCCTTCTCGACGGCATCCGGCTGACCTACGGCTACGACTTTCGTGAATACGCGTTGAGCCCGCTGCGCCGTGGGCTCGTGGCCGCCATGGCGCGAGAGAACGTGCACACCGTGTCGGCCTACCAGGACCGGATCCTGCACGACGCGGCGTGCATGCAGCGATTCCTGGGCGTCGTCGGCGTGAACGTGACGACCATGTTTCGCGACCCCGGGCTGATGGCCTCCATCCGCGGGGATGTCATCCCGCTGCTCAAGACCTATCCGTCCTACCGGCTCTGGGTTGCAGGCTGCGCCAACGGAGAGGAGGTTTACTCGCTCGCGGTTCTCCTCCGGGAAGAGGGCATGCTTGGCCGAAGCAACATTTACGCGACGGACCTCAACGAGGACATGCTCGCGGTCGCGCGCCTTGGCACGTATCCGCTGGAGCGCCTCCGGCGGTACGAGGAGTCATACCACTTGAGCGGCGGCCGCGGCTCGCTGTCCGACCACTACTCGATCGTCGGGCGGAGCGCGCATTTCGATCGCAGCCTGCAGGAGAGCATCACGTGGGCGCGCCACAATCTAGCTACGGACGGCTCGTTCAACGACTTCCACCTGATCATCTGCGCCAACGTGCTCATCTATTTCCGAGCGACGCTCCAGGAGCGCGCTCATCGACTGTTCTATGACAGCCTCGTCCGCGGAGGTTTTCTGGCGCTCGGCAAACGTGAGTCGCTGCTGTGCTGCCCGGACCGCGGGCACTACGAGCAGGTGCGGGAGGGCGTGAATCTGTACCGCAAGCTGCGATGGTGACACGTGCGAAGCAGCCGGCCTCTCTTACTGAAGCAACCCCGGCGCCCCCGTCCAGGGCGAAGGTCAACCTCCTGATCGTCGACGACGACGCGACCAAGCGTTTCGCCCTGAAGACGATCCTCGCCCCCCTGGACGAAAACGTGATCGAGGCCTCCTCTGGCGCCGACGCGCTCCGCCAGCTGCTGCGCAACGAGTTTGCCGTCGTCTTGCTCGACGTGAGGATGCCGATCATGGACGGCTTCGAAACCGCTCAGCTGATCCGGCAGCGCCCACGCTCCGAGCTGACGCCGCTCATATTCGTCACCGCCCTCGACCAGGCCGAGACCGACATGGGGCGCGGCTATGACCTGGGCGCGGTCGACTTCGTTTTTGCGCCCGTGGTCCCCGCGATCATGCGCGCCAAGGTGACGGTCTTCATCGAGCTTTATCGCGCGCAGCAGGAGCTGCGGCGCTACCGCACTCAGCTGGAGACGCTGGTGGAGGAGCGCACCATCGCGCTCACCGCGATCAACCGCGAGCTCGAGGCGTTCAGCTACTCCGTGTCGCACGACCTGCGCGCACCGCTCGCGGCGTTCGACGCCCTGAGCCAGTCGCTGCTGGAGAACTACGACGGCCCGCTCGACGCTCGGGCGGCCGACTCGCTGAAGCGCATGCGCGAGGCGAGCGAGCGCATGACCTCGGTTTTCGACGGCCTGCAGATGCTGTTCCGCCTCACTACCGGTGAGATCCGGCGCGAGGAGGTCGACGTCAGCGCGATGGCGACTGAGATCGCGGATGAGCTCGGCGAGACCAATCCCCGCGGGAAGACCCAGATCGACGTGGCGCCGGGCATCATCGCCTCAGGCGACCGGCGCCTGGTCCGCATCCTTCTCAGCAACCTGATCAACAATGCGTGGAAGTTCAGCGCCGGCAAAGCATCGCCCCGGATCGCGGTCGGGCGCGAGATGGTCGACGGCGAGTCGCGCATCTTTGTCCGGGACAACGGGGTCGGTTTCGACATGATCGATTCCCACCGCCTCTTCGGCGCCTTCCAGCGGCTGCACAGCCAGAGCGAGTTCCCCGGAGCCGGCATCGGGCTGGCCACCGCGCGGCGCATCGTCAACCGCCACGGCGGCCGCATCTGGGCCGAGGGAGCGGTTGGCGAGGGCGCGACCTTCTATATCGTGCTTTAGCAGCGGTTCCGCGTTCTAAGGGTGAGATGCACGTCCGCCGTGCCGGCCTTCGGCGCCTCCTCACCGTCGTCTGGGCCACCTGCATCGTCACTGGGCTGGTGCTCGTCGGCCAGTTCGGATACGGGATGTGGAGGGGTGTCTCCGAGCAGCGGCACCTCACGCAGGTGTGGAAGCACGAGAATCCAGCTCCCCGCCCCGTCGCGAAGGCCGTCGACGGGACCCTGAAGCGACCCGTGGATGGAGTCGACTTTGCGATCCGCATTCCCAAGCTCGACTACTACGCCGCCATCCGGGAAGGCGTGGACAGCGGGGTCCTCTACTCCAGCCCCGGCCACTACCCGACCACCCGTTGGCCTGGCGACCCCGGCACGGTGGGGGTGGCCGCGCACAACGTGTACTGGATCAACTTCCCGCAGCTGGCCAAAGGCGACGAGATCGATCTCGAGACCCGCTACGGGATGTACCGCTACCGGGTCGTCAGCACGGAGATCGTCAATCCCGACAATCGCACCGCGCTGGTCACCGACGCGAACGGCTTCCACCTGACCCTGACCACTTGTTGGCCGCTGTGGGCGGGCGCATTCGCCACGCAGCGCTACATCATCCACACCGACCAGTTCTGGCCGGTGCCGGTGCGGCCCGGGTATACCTAAGTGCTGAATTGCGCTGGGTGGCTCTCCTCGTGCTGGCGCTCCTGGCCTGCGGTTCCTCAGGCCCGCCGCCCGCTCGCGAATACGCTGCGGCGGACGCGCAGAACGGCCTGACACTCAAGGTCCGCGCCGGTGACACGGTGCGGGTCACGCTCGGCAGCACGACGTGGACCATCGCCGGCAGCTCAGATCCAGCTGTGCTCGAGCAGGAGAGCGCGCAGGTCGTTTCGCCGGCCCCGACCGGCCAGTGCGTGGCCGGCGAAGGGTGCGGCACGACCTCGGCCGTGTTTCGCGCCCTCAAGCACGGCGTCGCCACCATCGATGCGAGCCGGGTCAGCTGCGGCGAGGCGCGGCTCTGCGCCGGCGCGGAGGGGAGCTACCAGGTGACCGTGCAGGTCGGCTGAGCCCCGCGCGGAGAGTTCCGGACAGTCCGGACTATCCGGTGTTTGCGCGCATGGAATCCCCAGTTAGTCCGGACTATCCGATGTTTGCGCGCGCCGGATCGCCAGTTAGTCCGGACTATCCGGCATTTGCGCACGGGGGGCTAGCGCGCCTCGAGGTGCACGTCGACCAGCGGAGCGCCCTCTTGCTGACCGACGACGACGATCACCGTGCCCTCCGCCACCCAGATCGTCAGCGTGTTCGACTGATTGATGAAGTTCTGGTTCCCGCCTAGCCGGCCGTGCACGTAGGGCGGCAGCGCGTCGGGGGATTTGTTCTTCTGACCGACGGAGCCGGCGATGGTCACGTTGCTGGACGTAAAGGGAACCCGCACCGACACCCCGACGCCGATTGCCGCGTTGAAGATGCTCAGCAGCAGGCCGACGGTCAGGACGACGAAGACGCTGGCGCATCCGCATCCTCCGGTGCCGCCGCGCCACCGCCGCCGCCCAGACGGGCGATCGTCGCTCATCCGCCCGCTATTGCGCCGATGATCAGCAGCGGCTCCTTGCCCGAGACGACCTCGTCGGGCAACGGCGCGTCCGGCGACTCGTCGGACAGGTCCTCCTCGCAGGCGAAAAAGCGAATCATTGGCCGGCGCTTCTTGGTCACAGCGTCTCGCATCGTGCCGAGCAGCGCCGGATGGGAAGCTTCGAGGGCGTCGAGCACCGAGCTCTGGCTGGCAACGCCCGAAACCGGCACCTCCACGACCCTGCCCACGCCCGCAAGGATCTGCAGGTTCTTCGGCAGGACGACCTGGATCATTTCAGCGTCTGGACTTCGACCGAAAGCACAGCCGGGAGGTCGCGCACGATCGCGCTCCACGTATCGCCTCCGTCGGGGGACGCGTAGACCTGGCCGCCGCTTGTCCCGAAGTAGATGCCTGAGGGGTCGAGGTTATCGACTGTCATCGCGTCGCGCAGCACGTTGACGTAGCAGTTCTCCTGCGGCAGGCCCTTGGTAAGAGCCTCCCAGTCGTCGCCCCCGGTGCGGCTGCGGTAGACGCGCAGCTTGCCGTCCATGACGAAGTGGTGGGAGTCGCTCGTGATCGGGACGACGTAGACGGTGTCAGGCTCGTTGGCGTTGATGTCGATGACAAAACCGAAGTCGGTGGGCAGGTTGCCGCTGATCTCGCGCCAGTTCTCGCCGCCGTCGTCGGTCCGCATGACGTCCCAGTGCTTCTGCATGAAGAGAGTCTCGGGTCGCGAAGGATGCATGGCGATGCGGTGCACGCAGTGGCCGACATATGCGTCGGGGTCGGGGATGTAGTTCGACTTCAGCCCGTTGTTCATGGGGCGCCACGACTTTCCTGAATCGTCTGAGCGGAAGGTGCCCGCGGCCGAGATCGCGACGTACATCCGCTCCTGGTTGCTCGGGTCGATCACCATCGTGTGCAGGCACATGCCGCCGGCGCCTGGCGCCCACTCCGCCGCGGTCTTGTGCGTGCGCAGCGCGGGCAGCTCGCTCCAGGTCGTGCCGCCATCACTCGACTCGAACAGCGCGGCATCCTCGACGCCCGCGTAGATCTTTTCGGGATCGCTCAGCGAAGGCTCGAGGTGCCACACGCGCTTGAACTCCCAGGGGTGATCCGAGCCGTCGTACCACTTGTGGGTGCCCGTCGGCCCGTCGTACAGGAACTGGTTGCCGCCTGCCGCCCAGGTCTTGCCGCCGTCGTCGGAGCGCTGGAGCACCTGGCCGAACCACCCGGAGGTCTGCGAGGCGTAGATCCGGTCGGGATTCACCGGCGATGCCTTGAGGTGGTAGATCTCCCAGCCCGCGAAGTGGGGACCGTCGACCGTCCACTTCTTGCGGCTCGCGTCGGAGCTCAAGATGAAGGCCCCCTTCCGCGTCCCGACCAGAACTCGAACCTTGCTCATGCGATCACCCCTTTGTGCTTGCGGGATACGCCCTGGAGACTTAGACGGACGGCACCAGTAAAACTCATCGGCTCTCAGGCATGTCGCGCGCGGCGGGCGTGGCTGTCGTGTCGACCGCCGCCCGGTCCGCCAACTCGGCCGATCCGTCCGGTGACCCCGCCGCCGGAAGCTGCAGCGTGAACGTGCTTCCTTTGCCCTCGACAGACGCCACCGTGATGTCCCCACCCTGGATGCGAGCGAGCTGGCGGGCGAGGAACAGGCCGAGCCCGGTGCCTTTCAGGTGCTCCGTCCGCGGTGTGATGACGCGACCAAATCGAGTGAAGAGAGTCGGCAGGCTTTCCCGCGCGATGCCGACGCCTTCATCGGTCACGGCCACCCTGGCGATGCCGGCCCTGACGCGCACCTGGCAGGTGACCGTGCCTCCGTCCGGCGAGTACTTGATCGCGTTGCTGAGCAGGTTGGCGACGATTGTCCTGGTCCTATCGGGGTCGACCTTCACGCGCACCTTGCGGTCGGGCAGGTCCACCTCGATCCGATGCCGCGCCTCGGCCAGCGGAGCCACGGTTTCGACCGCGTCCCGGACGATGTCTCGCAAGTCGGAATCGACTGTCCGCAGCGTGATGCCGCCTTCCTCGAGCCGGGCCGCATCGATCATCTCTTCGATCATCTCGTTCATCTCGGAGACCTTGGAGGCCATCACGTCGGCGGCCTTGCGGCCTCTCTCGTTGAGCTGACCGAGCATGCCGTCCTCCAGCATCGACACGTAGCCCCGGATCACCGTCACCGGGCCGCGGAGCTCGTGCGAGGCAAGGTTGAGGAACTGGGACTTGTTCTTCTCGATCGCGGCCAGCCGCTCGGTGACGCCGACCCGCTGGAGCCCGGCCGAGACCGAGCTGGCGTACGCGCGAAGCTGCGAGATCTCATCGGTTCCGAAGACGGGCGTGAACGCGCCAGGCATGACGGCCAGCGAGCCCTCGCCATCGGCCAGGTGGAGCGGCGCCAGGATGACCCTCCCGGAATGACCCGCCTTGTCGTCCGCGTAGACCTGTGCCGCAGCCTCGGGGTCGATCCCGGTGCTTGCGATCACCTTGCCCTGGGCGTCGACGATGAATCCGGAGGTGGCACCCAGGAGGCGCACAGCCCAGAAGGCCGCGCGCTCCGCCAGGTCCTTCCGCGTGGGGCTGAAGACCAGGAGGTCCTGCATCGCCGAGCGGACTGCGTCCTCCTCGCCCATGCGCCAGATCCGGCGCAGCAGCGAAGGCGGAGCGAAGCTGACGTAGATGGCCGGAACGACGGCGAGGGCAAGGAGCTGCGTGATGACGATCGCGGTCGGGCTGCGCAGAGCGGCGCCTCCAAGAACGTCGAC
This sequence comes from Candidatus Limnocylindrales bacterium, assembly GCA_035473355.1. GTDB lineage: Bacteria > Chloroflexota > Dormibacteria > Dormibacterales > Dormibacteraceae > 40CM-4-65-16. The sequence goes on along the minus strand of DATIOJ010000022.1, from coordinate 40,130 downwards.
GAACAGGATCACGATCAGTACACCGAAGCCGAAGCTCAGGAACCGCATCCGCGCCTTCTGCACGGCCGGCAGGCGATTGCTGGCGAGCCAGAACCGGATGATCGGTTCGCCCGCGAAGATCGCCCAGACGGCGATCAGCACGAAGCCGAGCGCCGTGACGACGGTCTGGTTGGCACCGCCCTGGATGATGACGTCCAAAAGTCCGGCCACGATCGAGATCGCCAGGAGCACATCCGCGGCACGGCGGGCCCGACGGCCCAGAGGGATGAACTCGTGCCGGAAGAGAAGGACGAAGTATCCGGACAGCATGAAGGCCACGACAGCGACCACCGATAGGGGGAGGGATTGAGGCAAACGCCCGACGGCCGCGACGAGTGCCAGCGAGCCAAGGGCCAGCGCCAGCCGACCTTCGGCGCGCCCGCGGCCGCGGTACCAGCGATACCCGATGGCGACGCCCAGGGCCACGAAGCCGGCCGCGGTCAGATCCTGGGCTAGGATCGCGGCCTGGATCAAGACTCCTGCGGTCCGCCTGCGCGCGGGTGCGCGGCCCACCCCGGAATCAGGCGTGAGACATCGGCGGGCGTGACCCTCGACTTGACGAGGTATTCGACCGCGCCGAGCGCGCGTCCGCGATCCATCATCGACGGCTCGCCATAGTTGGAGAGGATGACGACCGGCGGATGGCTCGGCAGGCGGTCGTTGAGCATGGCAAGAACTTCGAAACCGCTGCGGTCGGGCAGGAGCAGATCGAGCAAGACGACATCAGGCGAGGTCCCGGACAGGGTCGTGAAGGCGATCTCACCTGTCGTCGCGATCGACACCCGGTAGCCGTCATGCTCCAGCTGGACCCGGTACATGTCGGCGATCGCCGCGTCGTCCTCGATCATCAGGACGTGGATCCGGGCGCGTGGGTCGGCCCGCGGTCGGTCGCCAGGGGCAACCCCTCGCACCCGCTCGATCGGCGCCCACGCACGACCTGGGCACCACTGAATGCTCGCCTCGATCATCGCCACGAGCACCCCGCACCCCGTCGCCATGCCACCCTCGGTGATCATAATGTTCGATTCCGGACCTGTGCCCGCCGGCGTCTGGGCACCGGGCGGGGGCGCCGGTAAACTTCTGTAAGTTCCGCGATTCGGGGGGGTTCAACCTGGCAACGGAGAGTCCGTTCGACTTTGCGTTACAGGACGTGCTGGATCGGCTTCACGCCGCCACGTCCGCGCTCGACGCCTCGGCCGAACCGGATCGGGTCGCCGAGAAAGCCGCCGCCCTTGCGCTGCGTCTGACCCATTCGGACCACGCTCGCGTCACCCTGGGCGATCGCGTCTTCGAGGCGGGCGGCCCGCCCGCCACGACACCGACGAGCACGGATCTGCGTGCGGGCAACCGGACCCTGGGCCAGATCGCCGTCTCCCGCGAGGCGACCTACAACGAGACGGAACGGCAGGCCCTCGGCATCTTCGCATCGCACGTGGCAATCGCGATCGACAGCGCCGACAGGCTGCGCAGCTCGGAGCGCGTCGAGCGGGCCCACGAGCAGGCGGTGGAGGTCCTGCTCGCGGTCTCCTCGCATGCGGTGTCGGGTCAGACCCTCGCCAACTTCTACAGCCGCCTGGCGCGAACCGTTGGAGAGCTGGTCGGCGCCCAGCGTGTCCTTTTCTGGCGGCTGAGCGACGGCCAGGCGCTGGCGCCGATGTCCGCCGCCGGATTTGGCGTCGACCGCGAATTTCTGGCCCGGCTTGGGCCGACGCCGTGCGCGCCCGGTCGCGAGGACCTGGCGAGCCGGGTCGTGTACGACGACCTCATCTTTCGGGCCGGAAGGGCCGATGAATCGGCTGAGTTCGGATACGTGCTCGACGTGCTCGGCGTAGACAACGCGATCAGCGTCCCGTGGCGGGCGGGCGAGGAGCGGCTCGGCCTCGTCGCCGCCTACGACTCGAGGCGGCCCGACGGATTCTCGCGTGAAGACACGTGGGTCCTGCAGAAAGCTGGGCTGGCTGCGGGGCTCGTGACGCGCCTCTGGCACACGCAGGAAGACCTGTACAAGACGGTGGAGCGGCTGACCAAGGTCGACGGCGCCCGGCAGATGCTGTTGAAGAACATGACCACCGTCGTCGAGAAGGAACGCAAGCGCTTCGTCAGCGAGTTGCACGACGACGCCCTGCAAAAGCTCACGGCGGCCGAGCTCCAGCTCGAGCGTCTCACGGTCGAGGGCAGCACGGCCGACGCGGACGCGTTCGCAACCGCGCGCAACCTGCTCGAGCAAACCGAGACGGCGCTGCGCAGGGTTGTCTTCGACGTGCGTCCGCCGGCCCTGGAGGAGCCCGATGGGCTGGCGCAGTCGATCCGGGACCGGCTGGCCATGCTGCGCGCGGCCGGTGTTCACCACGAGCTGGTGGTCGACATACCCGACGACCTGAGCCCCGACGACCGAACGATGATCTTTCGCGAGGTGGCCGAGGCCGTCGGCAACGTCGAGCGGCACTCCAGGGCAACCCAGGTGAAGGTTTCGCTGACTTCCGAGGAAGGAGGAGTTCTCGGCGTGGTGGAAGACAACGGCCGAGGGTTTGTCGTCGCCGAGCGCACCAACCTTCCCGGCCACCTCGGACTCCTCGCCCTACGTGAGCGGGCGCTGATGGCGGGAGGGCGCTACAAGATCGAAAGCCGGCCGGGAGCCGGAACGCGGATCGAGTTCTGGATCCCGGTGGAGGGCAAGGTCACGGCGTGACCGGCGCCGGCTCAGGCGCCGACGTCCCACTTTCCTCGGCGGGACGCCGGCCGCGCGCGGGCACCGAGAACAGGGCGGTCGCGCCGGCCGCGGCCACCACCACCGACGAGATCAGAAACATCGCGCGCGCGCCAATCAGCCCGTAGACCAGCCCGCCCCCCAGCGACCCGGCCACGGGCGCGAGGCCGAACGTGACGGATTTGACAACCGCCTGGCCCGTGGCTCGAAGGCTGGGTGGTGACAGCTCGTCGGCGATCACAACAGAGGCGACGTAAGTGAGAGCAAAGGCCACGCCGATCGCAAGCTTGAGCAGGGCTGCTGTGAGAGGGTTGGACACGAACGCCCACGCCAGGAAGATCAACACGTAGATCGCGCATCCAACGGCGAACAGCGAGCGATGGCTGACATACCGCATGAGGACGTGCGTGTAGCCCATGGTCGGGATCTCGGTCAGGGCCTGGAAAGCGGCGGCAGCCCCCACCAGGAACGCGCCGCCGCCGAGAAACGTGATCTGCAGAGTCAGGAAGTTCTGCGTCGCGGCCAGCGAAGCGCCCAGCAGGAACGAGCTGACGAGAAACCCGAGCAGCGCGAGAGGCACCGCCGGGATACGCCGGGGCGGGTCAGGTGCCGCCTGCAGCTCGACCGAGTCGGTTCTGGCGACCGGCCGGAGAGAGCGCCAGACCCACAGGCCGAAAAGCGCGGTGAGCGGCGCGTAGACGAATGGCATTAGGCGCAGGGTGATCAGCTGATACGCGCCGCCGGCCACAGTCACCGACGCCGCCCAGCCGGCGCTCATGCGCAGCCGGATCCTCGCGTAGTCGGTGCGGCGCCCTTTACGGAGCCGGCGCAGGGCGACGGGATCCAGGAGCATGAAGGGCGCCCGGGCCAGCCACAGCACGACGATCACCGCCGTCAGCACGACGGCGCCGTTGGTCAGCGCGAGCAGCAGCGCCGAGCATGCCGCGGCAATGCTGGCGACCACGATGATGCGCTCGGGTTGGAAGCGCCGGTCGGCCAGGTAGGCCCAGCTGAGGCCGGCGACGAGCGACGCCAGCGCCGCGGCGGAGAGGACCGCTCCGATGGCCGGCGCGCTCAGGCCTCGGTGCAGGAGGAAGAGCGGGACGAACGGCAGCAGGGTGCCGTCGGCGACGCCGACCAGCACATACGACCAGTTCAGAGCGCGCTTTTCGCTGTCCGGGGAATCAGATCTTGGGGGCGAAGGATTCAGCAAGCCGTTTTGGCACGACCATACGCCACGCGTCCACGACCAGTTCCTCCATCTCTTTTTTCTCGAGGGCCGCCAGTCGGGCGAGGACCCAGTGGTACCGAAGATCGCCCTTGCTGGGATGCATGAACTTATCCGGCGAGCCGCCTATCAACCAGTCGCGCTCTTCTTTGGGAAAGGCGAACCCCATCACCGTCTCGTCGCGCGAGAAGGACAGGTACACGATGCGGCCGACCCGGAACTTCACGCGACCGCCGACCATCGCCTCGTAGCTGCGCGGCAGGGTACGGGCAAGAGCTCGGACGTCGGCGAGGGTCACCATCCTGGCTAGCCCGGGGCGGACAAGCTGGGCGAGCCGCCGGTCACGACCTCGAGGTCCAGCCACATGCCGCTCGCCTCGCTGCCGCCGACGAGCGAGGCGATGCGGTAGGAGCCGGCCGTCCGCGGGGTGAAGACGAAGCTCGCCGACTGGCCGGGATCGAGTCCGTGCACCGGCTCGGGCGTGCTCCAGCCGGCCTGGAGGGGCTGGGTCGCCTTGCCGTCGGCCACCACCGCGCACGAGTTGTTCACCGTCGCGTGGTTCGCGCACTGGACCGTGACCTCCCAGCCGACCGGCACCTTGAGGATCAGGGCGCCGTAGCCGTAGCCGTCGTAGTTGAACTGGAAGTCCGTCGCCGGGTATCCGGCGATCAGCGTGACCACGGCGGTCTGGTTCGTGGCGTCCACCTTGAGGTACTGCTTGGGGTCAGGCGGCGTGCCCGGGCCGGTGCCGGTCACGGGATCGCAGGCGCCGGCCGTCGCGGCAAGAAGGAGGCCGCCCAGTAACAATGAGCAGACCGCCATGAAGCCTGAGCCCAAGCCGCCGCCCAGACCCGTCCTCTGGTGGGAATCACTGGAGACCTGGCGCCAGCTGGCAGTCTCGTTTCCGGTGTTCGCGGTGCTCACGTTTCTCCTCAACATTGGCCCTTTTGGGCAGCCGGTGAGCCGCTCGATCTTCTACGGATTGTTCGAGGGCGGCGTCCTGACCGGACTCCTTGCCGTCGCCACCCGCACCGAGCGGGACCGGCGCAAAGAAAACCGGTAAAAATTTTGCTTAATCCGCGGTTTTGCTCCTGGGCGGTCCTAACATTTCAGGCCTAATACGACCAGCCCGGTAGGGTGTGCCGGGTTCAAGGGAGAGGAAGGTTTGGGGTTGCGTTTTTCACTGCCGTCTGTTTTCGCGCGCCTTGGCACGGGCGCGCTGCTTTCGGTAAGCCTGCTTGCAGGCGGCCCGGTTGCGGCGTCGGCTCACGTGATGACGCCTGCCGTGCTGCCCGTCCCACCACTCCCGTGCGAGCCTCCCAACACCCCGCCGTCGCCGATGCCCCCTTGCTACGGTCCGCCCGAGATCCTCGCCGCTTATGACGTGTCGGGTGCCCACGCGCGCGGAATAACGGGCAGGAGCCAGACCATCGTCATCATCGACGCATTCCAGGATCCGATGCTCCAGTCCGACTTCGACTCCTTCAACACGATGTACTCACTTCCGGCAATGACCCTGCCGACGCCTAGCACCCCCGACGGCGTGACGCCCTGGAATCCGACCCTCTTTCCGACCCAGCCCTTCTGGGCTCGGGAGATCGCAATCGACGTCGAGTGGGCCCACGTGATCGCTCCTGACGCCACCCTGCTGCTCGTCCTGGCCAAAACCGATCAGGACGCCGACATCCTCAGCGCGACCAAGTTCGCCGTCGACCACAGGCTCGGCGACGTGATCTCCATGAGCTTCAGCGAGGCCGAATCCTGCCCGACCGCGCAGTTCCTCGCGGACCAACACCGCACTTTTCAGCGTGCCGTCGCGAAAGGCATCACGCTAGTCGCCGCATCGGGAGACTTCGGCGTCGCGCAGCACACCTGCAACGGATCGTTTGTGAACGCCGCCGGTACTCCCGCCTCAGATCCGCTGGTGACCGCGGTCGGCGGCACTACGCTCGCCGTTGACCTGATCTCGAAGGCCTACCAGTCAGAGGTGGGCTGGAGTCGCAGCGGAGGTGGCTTCAGCACCGTGTACAAGAGGCCCGGCTACCAGGCGCGAGCGGTCACCAGCAGCAAGATGCGCGGCCTGCCCGACGTCGCATTGAGCGCCGACGCGATCGGCGTCACGATCGCTTTCGCCCTCGGCCACCCCGGTGGAAGCGTCGGCACCAGCGCGCCAACCGCGGAGTGGGCCGGAATCGCAGCCCTGCTGGGCCAGGGCCGCGAGGAGCATCGCGACGGATCCCTCAACTCGTTCCTTTACCGGACGGCCAGGAGCCACGCATCCCAGGACGCATTCCACGACATCACGTCGGGGAACAACTCGACCCCCACAATCGCCGGGTTTGCCGCGGGTCCCGGATGGGATCCGGTGACCGGGCTCGGCACGCCTGACGTGGCCAAGCTCGTCGGCGTGGCGCGGCCGGGCGACCAGGGCGGAGAGGGCGGTGGAGACGGCGCCGGAAACGCCGGTGGAGATAGTGCCGGTAACGGCGGTGGAGACGGCGGTAACGCCGGCGGAGAAGGCGGTGGTAGCGGCGGCGGAGGCGGCGGGGGCGAGTAGTCGCCGCCGCCGGACCGTCGTAGCTCCGCCCTAGCGCTCGACGACGGCGAGCTTCGCCGCCAGCACGACGAACGCTCCAGCAAAGCTGCGGCGCAACCACATCATGACGCGCGGCCGGGAGATCACCCGCTCGCGAACCACGGCGGCCAGCAGCCCATAAGCCGCGAAGACCACGAACGTCAAGAACATGAAGACCCCGCTCAACACCAGCATCCTCGAGACGGGGTTCGTCTCATGAGCGCTCACGAACTGCGGCAGGAAGGCAAAGAAGAAGATCGAGAGCTTGGGATTGAGGAGGTTGATCAGGATGGCGGTCAGGATCACCCGCCCCGGCGAGCCGCCGCGGGCGTCGCCGTGCGCTGTCAGGCCGCCTGACTCTCGCAGCGTGCTCCACGCCAGGTAGAGCAGGTACGCCACGCCGAGGTACTTGAACGCCTGGAACACGACCGCGCCCGCATTCAGCAGGGCCGCCAGGCCGACGATCGCGGCAAGCATGTGAGGGACGATTCCTAGCGTGCAGCCAAACGCGGCGATCACGCTTGCCCTGGCGCCGCGCGACAGGGCGGTCGACACCGTGTAAAGGACGCCGATCCCCGGCGAGATCACCACGACGAGCGACACGGCGACAAAGTCAAGACTCATGCGATCCGATCCACGCGGCCACCTGGGCACGCGAGTTGAAACCGAGCTTGTTCAGGATGCTGCGCACGTGGCTGTCGACCGTCCGCTGCGAGATGAACAGGCGGACGCCGATCTCCTTGTTGCTCAGGCCGTCGGCGAGCAGGCGCGCAACGTCTGTCTCCCGCTTGCCCAGCAGCCCCGCGGCCGCGCGCTCCGCAGGCGCGGCTGCGGCGGCAGGGGATTCGCCCAGCGCGAGCTGCAGCGCCGCCTCGCGGCCCATGCGCCTTCCCGCCTCGAGCTCCGCCTCGAACCTCGTCGCGCCCAGCGCGGCCCTCGCCGACTCGTCGGCCTGCAAAACCAGGGGCGTCATGAAGGCGAGGACGGTGGCGCCCGCGGCGGCCTGCATCGACAGGGCGGCGCCGAGCAGCTGCGCGGCCAGCCGCGGCTGGGACGAGCTCGCGGCGAGGCAAGCGAGCCCGTCGACGAAGTAGAACTGCGTCACCCGGTCGTCGATCTGGCGTGCGATGCGCAAACCCTCGGCGTAGAGCGACCTGGCGTCGTCACCTTCGCCCATGATCAACGCCGCGCCGGCCAGCTCGCCGAGCATGACCTCGAGCGCGTACAGGTCACCCACAGTTCGGGCCAGCCGGATGCCCTCGGTCGAGGCAGCTCGCAAAGCGTCGAGGTCGCCATCGAAGAACGCGTTGAGGGCGCGGGCCTGGAGGACGCCCAGCGTGGCGGCCGGATCGTTGAGCGGGGCGGCGACGGCGGCGGCCTCGACGACCGCCCGCTCCGCTGCTGCGGGGTGGCCCTCCATGCGCTCCGCGATCGACCCCATCGCCAGGGCATTCGCCAGCAGCGGCTGGTCACTAGCTTGTCGGGCGGCTGCGACGGCTCGGTCGAGCCAGGTCCTGGCGGCGGCGGAGTCGGCCTTCAGCACCGAAAGGAATCCGCGCATGAAGAAGGCCCAACCCGCCGCATGAGCATCCTGGTCAGCCGATTCCAGAAGCTGGTCCAGGCATCGCACGCCTTCAGTCGTCGTTCGCGTGATCCAGTACCAGCCCATCGACGTCGCGATCTCCAGGCCGCCGACCGCGTCACCGGTGGCGAGGCAGTGCCCCAGAACCGACCGCACGTTGTCGATCTCCAGGTCCGTCCACTCCAGCCACTCGAGCAGGTGATACCGAGCATCCCGCCCGAACCGCTGCACGCGCGACCGATAGTGATCCACCGACCGGCGCTCGACGGCCTCCTGCTCCCCCGCCTCCTGGAGCTTGAGCAGCGTGTACTCGCGCATCGTCTCGTGCAGCCGGTAGCAGGCGACGCCTCTGACCTCCTCTTTTCCGACCAGCGATTTGTCGACGAGCGAAGCCATCAGGTCGAAGGGGTCGTCGGAATCGCAGACACCCTCGACATCGTCCAGGGTGAAGCGGCCGGCGAAGACGCACACGCGCCTCAGAAGTCTCCGCTCGCCGTCCGACAGCTGGTCGTAGCTCCAGTCGATCGTCGTGCGCAGCGTCTGGTGGCGCGGCAGCGCGGCGCGGCCGCCACCCGTCAGGAGGGAGAACCGGTCGTTCAGGCGGGCGACCAGCTGGTCGAGGCTGAGCAGGCGCGTGCGAACCGCGGCCAGCTCGATGGCGAGCGGCAGGCCATCGAGCCGGCGGCAGAGCTCGACGACGGCATCGCGATTGGCGTCGGTCAGCTCGAATGTTCCGGCGGCGGCCGCGGCCCGCTCGACGAACAGGGCCACGGCCTCGTTCTGCCGGAGCCGGTCAAGCGGCTCTGCAGTCCGCAACGAGGGTAGGTCGAGCGGCGGCACCGGGACCACGTGCTCCCCCTGGGCCGACACCGGCTCTCGGCTTGTCGCGATCACCCGCACGCCTGGGGCGGCCTTCACCACATCGGTCACGATCTGAGCGACCGGTCCGAGCAGGTGCTCGCAGTTGTCCAGCACGAGCAGAAGCTGCTTGTCCTCCAGGAATGCCAGGAGCACCTCCCGAGGCGAGCTCGCCGCCTGGTCGCGCAGGTCGAGAGCGGCCATCACGGCGTTGCCGGTCAAGTCGGGATCCTGGACCTCGGCCAGCTCGACGAGCCACGCGCCATCGCGGAAACCCCGCGCGAGATCTGCAGCGGCACGGATCGCAAGGCGCGTCTTCCCTACCCCGCCCGGCCCCACCAGGCTCACCACCCGCGCCTCGGTCAGCTTGCGCTTGATCTCCAGCAGCTCGCTGCGGCGGCCGACGAAGCTCGTCGCGTCGGCGGGCAGGTTGCCGGTGCGGCGGACAGGCTTGGCCACGTTCACCCGAAATTACTACGCGGGCGTGTAACGCGCCGACTAGGTAGGCAATCGGCGAATGCGCCGATTCCACCCCAACGTTTGCTGCCTAGCGTGACGGGCATGCCACAAGAGCAGCCGGTACAGCTGGTCGAGGTCAGCTTCGTCGGCACCCCGCCGGTGCGGGAGGTCGAGCGAGCGTCGGGCGTGAGCGACGTCGAGGTAGCGGGATCGGTCCTCCGCTGCGTGGTCAGCGGCAGCTTCCAGCCGTTTCTCGAAGCGCTACACGGTCGCGAGGTCGTCTCGTTGACGACGACTCGCCTTCCGTCCGAGCAGATTCACGGAGGTCAGTGATGGATTGGATTACGCGGCTTTCACCGCGCGGAAGGGCGAGGGTTGCGGGGGTCTTCGAGTTTCTCGAAGGCACGGCGTCGTCCCAGGGTCAGGTCTTTCTGTTGGGAAGCCTTGTCGTCGCTGGCGACGCCGCGGCCACCGCCCACAACATCCTGGGCCACGAGGCGCTGTTTCGACTTGGATTCCTGATCTCTGTCGCCGGCGTGGCCTTCCACCTCGCCTGGGGCCTTTTCATGTACCAGCTGATGAAGCCCGTCAACGGCACGCTGGCGGCCCTGGCTGTTTTCTTCGTGATCACCACCTCGGCGCTCCAGGCCCTGACGGCGTTCTTCTATCTCGCTCCCCTGCTCGTGCTTCAAGGCGGCAGCGGGTTGAGCGGGCTTACCACGGAGCAGGCGCAGGCGCTCGCGATGGCCTTCCTGAAGCTGAACACGGCGGCGTTCCAGCTCGACCTCGTGTTCTTCGGGCTGTGGTGTCTCGTGACCGGGTACCTGATCTGGCGGTCATCCTTCCTGCCCCGCCTGCTCGGCCTGCTGCTGATGGTGGACGGGCTCGGCTGGAGTCTGTACGTGTGGCCGCCCCTGGCGACCTACCTCTTCCCGGCCATCGCGGTCGCATCCGGCCTGGCCGAGCTTCCCCTGCAGTTCTGGCTGATCGTCTTCGGCGCCAACAGCGAACGCTGGCGCGAGCAGGAGCGCGCCGCCGAGCCGGTCACGTGATGGCTTCGGAGCGCTTGGAGCCGGGCGAGGGCCGCCGCGCGACGTAGACACCCGCGATGCAGAGCGCACCGCCGGCCAGCGCAAGGAGCGGAGGTGTCTCACCAAGCAGGACCCAGCCCAGCACTATGGCCACGACGGGGATGAGGAACGTGAGCGACGCCATGCGACCCGCGCTGGTGCGCCGCAGCGCGAAGCCCCAGGTCGCGAAGCCGAGGGCGGTCGGCACTGCGCCGAGATAGATCACCCAACCGATCCCACTCAGCCCTGCCTTCGCCGTCTCGGCCGCGAGGCTGGGACCGAACGGGACCAGGGCGACCGCCGCAGCGACCACTCCAAGCCACGTGACTTGAAAGGAGGACACCCGCGCGAGGACGGGTTTCTGCACGACCACGGCGGTGGCGTAGGCAAGCGCCGCGACGACGCACAGGCCCAGGCCGACCCCTCCGGTGCCTGCTGACCGCGTGGTGGCCAGTCCGATCACCACGGCGCCTGCGAAGGCCACCGCCGATCCGGCGAAGAGCGCCGGCGGAAAACCCTCACGGAGGAAGAGACCGGCGAGGATCGCGATCAGGATGGGTCCCGTGTTGATGAGCATGGCGGCGGTGCCTGCGTCGACAAGCCGCTCCGCAGCGTTCAGCGTCGCGCTGTAGACGGCGAGCCAGAGCACGCCATATACGGCGATCGCCAGCAAGTCCCTGCGCTGCGGCAGCCGCTCGCGACGCACGAGCGCGACAGCGCCGAGAAGAATGCCGCTGACGACGAGCCGCCCGAGCGCGAGCGAACCAGGCGAGAAGGAGTGGGTAGCGGCTCGAATGCCGACGAAGGCCGATCCCCATGCGACGACAGTGACCACGCCCGCTCCCAGCGCGAGGGCGTCCGAGCGGCTCGTGCCCGCGAGCGTCAGGAGCCGAGGGCGGTCTGAAATACCGGCCACGCCACCTCCGTTCGGTGCCGCATCTCGTCCGCGGTGTCGAACGCGGTGACCAGGTAGTACTCGCGCATCGGTCCCTCCACGCCGATCGCCCGCTCGGCCACGAACTCGCCGAGCGCGGCGAAGGTACGGTCGATGTCGCGCAATGGACCGGCATGGAGAAGGACGGCTAGCTCGGCCGCGGGCACTGCGATGAGCTCGGCCCGGCCGCCGCGCCGCAGATCGACGTCGCTCGCAACGGGCACGAACGCAACGACGTCGCCGACCTCGTCCTCGAACCACTGGCTCCCGTACAGCGCGCCGTCAGGTCCCGCCCTAGTGACCCTGGCCCGGCGCGCCAGGCTGTGCAGCTCCTCGAACGCATCCGACCACCACGCATCGAGACCCTGGGTCGTCACCCGCTCCGTGATCGCGATGGATCGGGTTTCGGGGAGCGAGCGGAACTCGACCCGTTGCTCGAGGCCCTCAGGCGACTCGAGCAGGCGCCGCAGCGATGCGACGTTCGCCTTTGTCTGGTCGAGCTGGCTCTCGAGACGCTGCAGGTGCTCGACGATGGCGCGGTTGCGCGCGCCGAGGTCCGGCGCCTCGAGCACGCGCTTGACGTCGTCCAGCCCCATGCCGAGGTCTTTCAAGCGACGGATCACCTGCGCCACGGGAACCTGCTCCACGTCGTAAAGGCGGTACCCGCTCCCGGGATCGACGGCGACCGGCTCGAGCAGGCCGATCTCGTGGTAGTGGCGCAGCGCCTTGACGCTCAGCTGCGTCATGCGCGAGAAGTCACCGATCGTCAGGCGCAGCGACATAGGCCCGAATCATGAGGTCTCCCCCAACGGGAGGGTCAAGGGTTGGCTGTAGCCACCCAGCGCGCGCGCGTTGTTCCGCGGCCGAAAGAAGGAGCTACCGCACGATTTCGACCAGCAGCACCCAGGCGCCGATGATCGCGGCGACCATCGATGCGATCAGCGCCGGCACCACCCAGTACAGTCCTCCGCCGCTGCCGCTCGTCAAAGTGATCCCGCCGACGATCAGAAGCAGCGGCCCGAGATGATCGCCGGCAACCCTTCCGATGAAGTTGGCCCGCGTCAGGCCGAGGGCGCGCCTCGGAGCGCGCACGTGGATGTAGCCCAGCAGACCGGACGTCGCCACGGCGACTGACAGGATCTCGATCGACGCCCCCTGGGCGCTCTGGCCGGGCATCAAGAGCAGGGTCGCGATGATGAGCACGGCGACGAGCAGCAGCAGCACCTCCACGGCCCGCGCGACCAGGCCCGACCCCTTGATGACGCGGTCGAGATTTATCGACAGGGCGACGAAGAGCAAACCAGTCAGAGCGGCGGAGGAACCGGCAACCGCTGTGAAGGCAGCAGCCCAACTGTCGGGCGTGTACGCGTCCACGGGACGCTAGTTTGAGATCTCTGCCGCCTCCGGCGGGGTGAAGAGGGTCAGCTGCAATCCTTCCGGGCCCTGGACGCGGACGTTGCGGTCCTGCCATGGCGTCACGACCGGCCCGCCCAGGATCTCGAGTCCCTCACCAACGAGCGCTCGGGCGACAGCTTCGCTGTCCTCGGCGCGGAAAGCGATGCGAACCTGGCCGGCGACGCGACGCCCAACCTCGATCTGGTCGATTGCCTCGGCCTGCGCCTCGTCGAAGATCTCGAGCGTTGCCTTGCCGGCGTCGAGAAGGACGGCGTGACCGCCATCGTTGTCCCAGGCGGCGACCTGCGGCAACCCCATCGTGTCCCGAAAGAGGCGCACTGCGCGCGCGAAGTCGTGGGCGGTGATCACGAGTCTCAGCTCACCTGTCGACATAGCGCTGACAACCTGCACGCGCGCGCGAATATTCAGCGGCTGCGGGTTTCCTGGATTTCGCCGAGAGCCACCGGGTACAACAGCGAGGGTCTGCGCTCTCCCCACGAGAGAGAAGGTTCAACAGGTGCAAGCCAAGGTGAGTCCGGAACGATCGGCCAGCCTACCGAGGGTGTTGGTTGTCGAAGGCAATCCAGCCTAGCGGTCCGTCATATCCAACGTGGTCGAGATCGCCGGGGGGAAGTTCGAGTGTGTGGCCGAGCTTCAGAATGCGGCCCGAGAGCTGCGTGGGCCGAAACGGTTTGACATGGTGATCGTCGGCACCAGCGCGGAGTCTCCGATCAGTCCGGACCAGGTCCGCCAGTTGAGGTGGGCCGCCGAATCTCCCCTCACCGTCCTCGCGGAGGGGTTCGATGAAACACAGGACACACTCGATGTGTACAAGGCCGGCGCCGACCAGGTGCTGCCCAAACCCTTCGGTCCCGACGCTCTCCTTGGAGCGATCCAGGCCGCAATGCGGCAGCCGGGACCGGTGTCGGTGGTGCCCATGGCGAGGCGGATTGAGCTAGGACAACTTGCCTTTGACGGCGAGCGAAGGCGGGTTCAGGGCAAGGACGCCGATGTCTCCTTCACCAAGCGGGAGTGGCAGGTGCTCTCCTTCCTCCTGGCCAGCCCGAACCAGTTCTTCACGGGTGCCGAGGTGGCGCACCAGGCCTGGGGTCCCGCAGCCTCGACCGAACAGCTCCGCGGATACGTAGCGCGCATCCGCAAGAAGCTCACGCCGTTCGCCAGGTACTGCCGGCTGACCACCGAGCGGGCCAAGGGGTACTGTCTCGTCATCGAGGAAGGGGCGTAGGGTTCTCGGCTCCCGTCAGGTCTTCTTGGTGACCTGGCCTTTGTCCTTCAGGTTGAGCGAACGCTGGTCCTTGATTGGGCCGGCTCCATCGAGCTCCGACGCCCGAGCCGCCCAGTAGCCCCGGCGCTGTCGAAACCGCTCGACCTGCGCGACCACCACCGGGACGTTGGTGAGCTCGACTTCGCGGCGCGCCGCCGCGGATTGCGTGGCCATGAGCTGCTTGATTCGCGCCAGAACCTTCTCCTCCATCGCCAGGATCTCGGTGTAGACGCGCAGCCAGTAGGCGGCTTCCTTTCTCGTGGCGCCCGCGGGAGGACCTTCTCCATCCATCGGGTGCGCCCAATCACCACCGCGGGTTGCGGCTGCGATGTCGGGCCGATCTTTTCCCTTTTCGAGTCTCACGTGAATTATGTATAGGACAAGCAGCGTAAGAAGTTCAGTAACAGCGCGTAATGCGATTGCGATCGATCGTGCTTCGACGCCGTAAGAAGTTCCGCAACACGTGATGCCCGACGCGGATGAATGACGAACGCAGCGTAATAAGTGCCGTAACCGGAGGCTCTCTCGCGCTTCGATGGACCTGCTTGAGCGCCGCAACATCCATGACTACAATCGGTCGGCCATGGCTGACGAATCCCACGCCGCCGCCCTCGCCTGCGCTCGAGGGCGAGAACATCGAGACAACGCATTGGGAAGACGCGCGCCACTGGATCAGTGTGTATGGCGATCTGCTCGACTTCAAACGTGGACTCCTGGCGCGTGTGGAGCGAGACCTGGCCAAACTCCGACCCGAAATCGCCGAGGCGATCAGGGCTGCCGGCGCAGCTCCGGCAAGTCGAAACCGCCAGGCAACCAGGGCGATGAGCGGAAGCACGAGGTATTCCAGCCGGAGCGGGTTCTCCAACAACAGGTAAGTGGCCAGGCCGACAGCGCCGAGAAGCCCAACCAGCTCGGCGCTACGTCGCAAGCCCAGCCTGCGAACGCGCGGTCGCCGAATGACGCTCAGCAATGCGGGCGCCACCAGAAGAACGCCCATCGCATCGCCGGCCCACCAGACCGCCCACGTCGACGCAAAGCTCGACATCGGCACGGCTCCGAAGATGGTCAGCACAGCGGTTCCGACGGTGGCGCTGATCGTCATTCCGATCAGCGCGCCCAGGACCACGATTGCAATCGCATCCCTCAGCCGATCCAGCCGGTATCGGAAGCCGGCGCGATGCAGCAGTTGAGCCGCTGCTAAAGGCGCGAGCGTGTTGCCACCGGCGATCAGCGCCGCCCCCGCCGGCGAAGGGCCGAGCGGGAGATTGACGGCAAACGCGCCAAGCGCGATTGCCGGCCACATTCGGTTCCCCAGGATCAGGAATGTGACCAGGGCGATCCCAGTCGGCGGCCAGATCGGCGTCACCTGGCCTCGGACCAAAGCCAGATCGAGACTGACTCGTGCGGCAGCCCAATAGGCGATCGCGACAAGGACGATTTTCGCGAGATAGAGAGCGAGACCAAAAGCGTGATCGCGCCTGGCCAAAGCCCCAGACGTGGCCCGGATATCTGCAGCCACCCGTGCGAGGTTCAACGGGACACAAATAGTGAACTTGCGACGGCCCGAGTCGAGAGAGTGCTGCTAAAGGTTCAGTCCGTTTTCACAACGACGAGTCCCGCGCCAATCCACGGACGTCTATCTCGAGTTTCAGGAAGTCGAGGGGAGGACGGGAGAAAAACCAGCGCAAACCGGGCCGCACAAGCTCGTCAAAGAAAGCCAGACCCTGCGCCCCGAACAGCTCGTGGTCGGCGCGAGTGCCATAAAACTGCGTCTCGGTGGCATCTGCCCACTTGACGCCGAGAGCCGTCATCCGCTCGTCCAGCGTTTGTGCAATCGCTGCCCAGAAAGCTGCAAGACCGCCTGGCGTGCCAGGTGCTTCTGGCACGCCCGAGATCACGAATGTGCCTCGCTTGGACGCACCCTCGACCGCGTAGCAGAAGGCGTGCAGGCTCGGCTGGTCGGGGGGTTCGAACTCGGGCGCGACGTTGGTTCGCGCTGCAGGTTGTCGACCGTCCACGGCGAGCCCCCAGCGCTGCAGCTGCGCCACATACCCGACATTGAATTCGTCGAAGCCCTCGCGAGTCAGCGGTTTGGGGATGCGGAGCTCCATCGCGCAGATTGCCGCCAGCGGGCGGCCTTCGGCCTCGAGCGTTTCCTCGACCATGCGGAAGCCTCGCGAGAGAGGCGTGTTGCGAGGAGCGCGAACGCGGACGATCTGGTAGCCGGACTCGGCGGCCACTCCGCCTGAAAAAGGGCCGTCTGCCGGCAGGAAACGGAATCCACCAGGGGATCTCATCGCCTCCACCGCACTACCGTAGTCGGATCGCTCGATGGCCGATGCGCGCGGATTAGCGCCGCCACGACGCGCTCGTCTCAGTCGGGGTATTCGTCCTTGCGCCAGGCGCGCGGCTCGGCAGGTTGCGTTTTCGGCGTTCGCTCGAGCAGGAAGCTGAAGTAGGGCGCGACGAACGGGTCAGGTGCCGACACCGTGTAGGTGTGGTAGACGGTGCCGTTCTCGCGCGCGAAGGCGATCCAGCTTGGATTCTCGCGGAGGCCGTCCTTGAGCTCGGCTCCGGTCTGTCCCGACCATTCCTGGAGCCAGTCAGGCGGATTCTTGATCATCTCCTGGAGCTCCGGGATCTGCTGCGCCTGCGCGTCGGTCAGCGCGAGTCCGTAGTCGAAGGCGAAGCTTGTGTTGTAGGTCGATACGTATGGAAGCTGCCAACCCATCCGCCGCTTGTAAGCCGTCAGGCGCTCGATCGGCGCCCGCGAAAAAGTGATCAAGGTCACGTCGCGGTGGCCCAGGTGGACAACCGAACCGTCGAGTCCGTCGGCCAGGCTGGTGCAGCCTGGGCAGGCGCCGATCGTGTAGTCGGGGCCGAACATGACGTTGTACGCGAGGAGCTGCGAGCGCCCGTCGAAAAGCTCAGCGAGGGTCTTCTTGCCGTCCTCAGTGTCGAACACGTACTCCTTTTCGACAGGGACCCAGGGAAGCTCGAGACGCCTGGTCTTGATCTCCTCGTTCTGCTTCGCGAGCTCAGACTCGAGCTTGGCCAGCTCCGCCCGGGCAGCCTGCCATTCCTCGCGGGTACCGATCTTGTGCTCGGGCATCTGATGTACCTCCTGCTAATGGTGCGTTGGGGTGCAGGGCCGAAGCCCACCCCTAGATCTGACGCTACCGGATCATCAATTCAGACCGCTGGCGGGTCGGAAACTAATCGGCTCGGACCGCCCTGCGGAGGAACGCCGACAGTACGTCTCGCGTGGGTTTATGTTCGGTGCGATGAGCAGGCTCGACCACCTGGTGCTTGCCACGCGCGAGCTCGATCGGACTGTGGACTGGGTCGCTCAAACGCTTGGCGTGCGGCCGGCTCCCGGTGGCCGGCATCCTGGCGCCGGAACCCGCAACTTCCTGCTGAGCCTTGGGCCGGGGCATTACCTCGAAGTAATCGGGCCGGATCCGGATCAGCCCGAACCGGCGGTGCCCAGGTGGTTCCTGATCGATGTCATCGACCGGCCGCGCCTCACGGCATGGGTGGCGAGCTCCAACCGTCTCGAGGAAGATGTGGCTCGAGCGGCCGAGCATGGATACGACCTTGGGCCGATCGACGCAAGGTCCCGCACCACGCCTGAGGGCGAGGTGTTGCGATGGCGTATGACCCGGCGTCGCCATTCAGACGTGGCGATCGTCCCGACCCTGATCGACTGGGGCACCACCAGGCATCCTTCCGCCACCGCACCGGGAGGCGCATCGCTCGTGTCGTTCAGAGCCGAACACCCGGATGTGGATCGCGTCACGACTGTCCTGGCCGCCCTCAGTCTCGATCTCGAGCTGACGACAGGCGAAGAGCCGCGCCTTTTCGCCGAGATCTCAGGTCCTGCGGGGCGGCTCACCTTGTCTTGACCGAGGACGCTGCATGACAGCAAAGAGGCGGGACCGTGAGGATCCCGCCTCCAACGGCTAACGCTGCGGCTCAGGTCTCAGCAGACTTCACCCCTGCGTCATCCGCGGTGTCCTCGGCGAACGCGCGCTCCGCACGCGCCAGGCCATCCGCGTCCGCCTCGAGGGTCTGGACGTCCTGCTTGATCGTGGTCGCGGGCGCGCCCGCGGCGGCGTCAGCGATGAGCTGATTCTGGTCCAGCTGGACCACGCCCAGGTTCGCCTGCGCCCACTGCGCCTCGGCAGGCCCCTCGGGGGAACCAGGCGTGGCGGTTGACAGCGAACCGAACAGGCCATGCCTTTCGCCCAGGAGTCCGGCGGTGAAGTAGACGGTATTCGTCGCGCCGCCGTTGCCGCCGTTGCCGACCCGGAGCGCCCACAGTCCGTCGATGGAGAGGGTTTCGCCGTCGGGGTCCCGAAGTGCACCGAGAAAGGATCCTGTCGAAGCGTCGTATGCATTGATCTGCCCGTCGCCGAAGTTTCCGACCAGCAACACCTCGTCAGAGCCCGGCGCGCTGATGCCTGCAAACCCCACCGGTGCGATCGCCAGACCCCATGGTGAATCGAGCTGCCCGCGCGAGATCAGGCGGCGTGTCCCTTTGGACGCGCCTGGGGTGCCGTCGAGGTTGAAGACGTCAACGAAACCGCGGTGATTCCCGGCCTTGTCGTCGTGCCGGGTGGCGTTCTGCAGCGCGTAGGTGACGTAGACCTTGGCGCCCAGCGCCTGGACGTTGAAGGGCGCGTAGCCGTGAGGAAGCTGCGAGTCGCTGAACGCCCCCGCGGGCAAGACGGTCACCTTGTTGAACTTCGAGTCGTACACGTCTATGGTCCCGGCCCGGAAGTTGGAGGCGTACAGCAAAGACGTGCTATCGGCGTCAGCCGCAACGATCGGAGTCGTGCTGGTGGCGATCGCCAGGCCTTTGTAGACAGCTCCGGTCTGCTGGTTGGGGTCGGGATTGGTGAAGTTGTTGCCGGAGTTGTCCACGGCGATGATCGAGTAGGTGCCGGCCTTGGTGGGGCTGAACCCGACCGGATTCACGCCCGGGTTCCAGCCGGTGATGGTTCCGTCCTCGGTGGAAAAAAGAAAGAGCGCCGCGGCAGAAGCCGGTTGATTCTGGGAGTTGACGCCGGCAACCGGAAAAGCGCCCTTAGCCGAGTTTGGGTTGAAGACGGTTCCGGTCGGGGTGCCGCTGGCGCCCGTCGCGTCGACCGGGGTTGGAATACTTACGACAAGCCCGACGATCGAGACGGGAGTGGCTCCGTTGTGGCTGCTGTAGAGCGTCGTCACACCGGCGTTGTTGTCCGAAACCCAGAATGGGCTACCGGAGCTGGCTGAGATTCCCCACGGGTTCACCAGGTTTGG
This sequence comes from Candidatus Limnocylindrales bacterium, assembly GCA_035473355.1. GTDB lineage: Bacteria > Chloroflexota > Dormibacteria > Dormibacterales > Dormibacteraceae > 40CM-4-65-16. The sequence goes on along the minus strand of DATIOJ010000022.1, from coordinate 20,694 downwards.
GTCCTGGACCTGGGCCACGCCCTGCAGATCGGAGACGAGGTTGGTCTGGAGGACGGTCCCCCCAGATGTGCTCTCGGTTTCGGCCTGCGCACCCAATCCAGCTGCGGTCACCAGGGCGGCCCCGCCCGCCGCCACGGCTATGACCCTCCACCTGCGCACGCGTCCAAAGTCAAGCGTCTGTCGTTCCATGTCGACCCTCCATTCCGCGCCACCGATCGACCAAGACGCCCCGCAGCACCTTGCAGGGCGCTTCCCATGGACACTTACGCGGACGGGTTACATCTCTGGCCCAGCAGAAGAGGCTGAGTTCAGCCGTCTGAGACGCAGGGGCTAGACATGGCGTGGAGCCGCGCTTGTTTGACCCGCCAACTGCCGCTTCATCTCCTCCAGCATCTGATCGACATCTTTTTTGACGGCCCGCTCGACGACGAGCGCATCTAGAGCTCTGCCAAAGACGCCGCCCATCAGTTGATACGTAGCATCGAGGCTGGCATACGTCTGGTTGCCTTCGGCTTCCAACGTCCAGGTCACAGTGCCTCTCACACGGCCGTGCAAGGTTTGCCAGATCTGGAATCGACGGTGAGGCGTATACCTGCGCGGGGGCTCGAATCCAACAACTCTGAATTCCTCGTTGAAGGTCATCCCGAGGACTCGGAAGATGACCCGGAATGAATCACCCACGCGCCGACCCGTCCGAACAACGTCCACGACGCGTTCCACCATCGGTGCACATTTGGCGAGGCCCGCAGGGTCATCAATGAATTCGAGGACCTTCTCGACCGGCGTGTCGATCGTCACGGTGGCGTGAATATGGGACGTAACAGCGCCTCCTTGACCGATTTGTCGAAGAGAGTAAGGCGCCTTGGTGTGCTCGACACGGGGAGTGCGGGCAGGCAATGCCCGCACTCCATTCGTTCTTCGGCTAGCGCAGCTTCCTGAACGCCGCGCGTATCTCCTGGCTGAACAGCTCCGGCTCTTCCCACGCGGCGAAGTGGCCACCCTTGTCGACTTCGTTGAAGTAGGAGAGGCTGGGGTAGCCCTTCTCGACCCAGCTGCGCGGCGACCGCCAGATCTCGCCCGGGAACGTGGTGAAGCCGACCGGGATCGTGACCGGAGGCATCGTTTGCCCGGCCGCCCGGGCTGCGGCTTGTCCGCTCTCCCAGTACTCCCGAGCCGCCGAGCACCCTGTGCCGGTCAGCCAGTACAGCGTGATGTTGTCGAGGATGTGGTCCCGAGTCAGATTGCCCGACGGCTGCTTCTCAACGAAGGCGCGGGAGATCTTGTAATAGGCGTCCGTGTCGTGGTCGAGCATCCAGGCCGCCAGGGCGATGGGTGAATCCAGCAAGGCGTAGCCGATCGTCTGTGGCCGCGTGGCCTGCTCGATGAAGTAGCCGTTACCGCTGGTGCGGAAGGTGACGATAGCGGCGAGCGCAGCGCGTTCCGCGTCGGTTTCAGCCGACGGCGGGCCGCCGGCCAGCACCGTGACGAGCAGGTTGGTGTGGATGCCGAGCAGACCCTTCGGAGCCAGCCGGCCCATCGCATCAGTGACGGCGGCGCCCACGTCGCCGCCCTGAGCGACGTAGCGGGTGTAACCGAGGCGGGTCATCAGCTCCGCCCAGGCTTTCGCCATGCGGCCAGGGTTCCAGCCGAGCTCTTTTGGCTCGGCGGAGAAGCCGTAGCCAGGCAGAGACGGCAGCACGAGGTCGAACGCGTCCTCCGCCTGCCCGCCGTGCGCTGTCGGGTCGGTGAGCGGACCGATGGCCTCGAGCAGCTCGATCACCGAGCCGGGCCAACCGTGGGTCATGATCAGCGGCATCGCGTTCTGGTGCCGCGACTTCACGTGGATGAAGTGGATGTCGACCCCGTCGATCTCGGTCATGAATTGGGGCAGCGCGTTCAGTTTCGCCTCGCATTTGCGCCAGTCGTAATCGGTCGTCCAGTAGAGCGCGAGCTCTTTCAACGTCGACAGCTGCACACCTTGCGCCCGATCTGCGACGAGCTCCTTTGTGGGCCAGCGCGTCGCGCTGATACGCCGGCGAAGGTCTGCGAGCGCATCCTCTGGCATGCTGACTCGGAACGGACGGACCGCCGTAGCAGTCGCGACTGTGGGTGTACTCATCGGGAATCCTTCCTCCCTTTGCAACAACGGGCGAACCCTCTCCCCAGCTAGGAACGAGTTGACAACTCCGCGGAGCCTTTGTCAAGAGCTCCCGTCGACCGCTACTGATTCAGAGGCGCCAGGCGTATTTGCTGCGCAAGCGCGAACGCGGTCGGTTGATCGCTCTCGCTCCCGACGAATACACGGCCTATGACGAGCACGGAATTGTTCGGCGCAGAAATCTGCGCTATGCCTTTCGGTGCAGTTCCCTTCCAGCCAGGCCCGCTGAGAAGAAAGTCACCGGCCTTGGTCCCCGTCGTACGTTTACCGATGTAGGCAAAGTTGGCGCTGCTCGACGGATCAGTGAACTGCACACTGTAATACCGCCCAGCCATATCTGGCGCGTGCAGGACTTGCGGCCCATTCCTCAAGTCGAGCCAGCCCGCGACGTACAGGACGTCGTCGGTTCCGGTTCCCAGGAGGCTCGCGTTCGACGCCGACGCGGAAGAGACGTTTGGCTCGGCATAAAGCGTGTTGATGGGAATCGGTCCGCGGCCGAAACCACGGCTGACAATCGCTCTTTTGAAGCCCGCAACCGTGATACGCGGCCAAAAGTAGATGAAAGCCGGCGCGCCAAGCGCCCACACGATGACTGCGGTTACGGCGAGTGGGATGACCTCGCTCCAGCCGCGAGATATCCGCTGATAGATGACCCACGCGAAAATCGCCAGTATCACGGCGGTAATGGGCCTTCCGTATTTCAAAATGAGCCGGTTCATATCATCGCGCCTCAACGACTGGCGGCACGCGATAGGTGCCATCGAGGATGGCCGCACCGGGCAGATACGCGCGAAGCATCAGCTTGAACTTGCCGGGAGGAGTCGGCAGCCAGTTCTGCTCGTGGCCGGTCGGAGCCTCTCGCTGAAGATAGACGTCGATTGAACCGTCGGCGTTCTTGGCGAGATTCGAACGATCGTCAAAGCTAGAGCGATTAATCGGATTGTTCACCAGGTATCCGACGACATCGGTCACCGTTAGCGACCAGAACGCGTCATTCGGCGGGAGTTTCCCGTCCGGAAAACTCAGGACATATTGATGCTGCCCGGTGAGTGTTTGCCCAGAGCCATCCCTGGTGGTCGTCCAGTACGCGGCCTCTTCAAACACATTGACAACGGGCAGGGCTTTCGCGCAGGCGGCCCGCACGAGGATCCCGTTGCCGGGTTGGCCGCATCGGCGGATGCTGCTCCAGCCGTTGACGGTCGTTGTGATGGACCTGACCACGGCGTTCAGGATGAGAATTGCCGTCAAGAACGCCAGCGCGGCGCCGATGATTATCCCTTGCACGACGCCAGACTGGGAGAGCCATGCGAGGGCATGCGCCATATCGGCACAGTAGCACCGCTCCAAGCGGCTGAAGTGTTGCTCGCCACACTGGAGGAACTGCCATGAGCGACAAGAAGAAGTCGGCCCGTAGCACCAGAGCCGGGGTGTCCAACTTACTCTCGGAGGAAGAACGAGCCGCGATGAAGGAGACCCTCAGAGAGCGACGTCGCGTGCTCTCGGGTGAGGCGGACGGGGAAAGCGACTTGCTCGCGAAGATCGCCGAGATGCCGGAACCGGATCGCGGCATGGCCAAGCGGCTCCATAACATCATCAAAGCCACCGCGCCGGCCCTCACACCGAAAACCTGGTACGGGATGCCCGCGTATGCCAAGGACGGCAAGGTTGTCTGCTTCTTTCAGAGCGGGCGGAAGTTCAAGACGAGATACGCGACCCTCGGCTTCCAGGACGCTGCCAACCTCGACGACGGTGACATCTGGCCAACCTCCTTTGCCCTGACGAAGCTCACCGCCGCCGTCGAGGAGAAGATCGGCAAACTTGTCAAGAGAGCGGCGAGCTGAGGAGGGAGGCGAGTGCTGGCAGTTACAGCCTGACGATGAGGTACCCAGCGTATCCCGGAGGAAACGTTTTCCAATCGAGGCCCCGGCGAGGCGGCGACGTCGAAGCTGCTCGCAAGCACCTTCAGTCGACAACGCGCGCTTTGATACCCGCCGAACCGCCCCGCCCAGGCCTCCTGGCGGCGGCGAGGGCGCCCGAGTCCCAGAACGGAAGGGCGACCACAAACCGCCGACGTATCGAGTCGCATTCGCGGTCATGCGTTCGATCGACGCGCCGGCGCCGACTGTGTGGAACGCGTCTCGTTGCATCGTCGACCTCATCGAGTGACGGACGGTAGGTCGGCGACGCCAAGATCCGACAGACGGTAGCCGAGTGGATAGGATCGCATCGGCTCGCGAGTCACAAGGTGCGGCGAGCGCCGCCGCGGTGAGAACCTGATCACGAACCCCCGCGTCCGCAAGGCGAGATCGACAACCGTGCGTGCGACCCTGCCAGGGCGCTCATAACCAAACGCTTCGAGCAACGCGTCGTCCAGAATCGCCAGCATGGCGCGCCTGACCAAGGGCCTCGCCGGTCGCGAGAACCACGACAGAAAAAGGTTCAACGTATAGTCGGCGACCCTCCGGTTGCTTTCCGCGAACCTGAAGTTCGCGGCTTCGTACGCCAGACTCCACTGTTCGAGGGAATCGAGCGTGGGCGGTACATTGCTGATGTTCATGCGCCTGGCCATCTCGCGCATGTACGCAAACTGCGCCTGCGATTCTTTGTCCGTGTACTTGCGCCAGCCCCAGCGGCGGTTCCAGCGAATCGGTTCGAGGACGATCGTCGACATCACATGGAGGTAGTCGTCGTTCGGGATCGGAAAACGCCCGTGCATCTGGTTCATGCGGCGGTTCGCTTCGCGCCCTCGCTCGCTGTCGATCCCGTGATCGAACATCTCGGCCAGGATCAGCTTGGTGTCGTCATAGCGCTTCTGGGCTCGTTCGCGAAATTCGCCCGTGCGGTCGAGGAGTTCGCTGATGGTCGGAATGCCGTAGGTCTTGAAGAAGGCCAGGCTGAGAGACTGCTCGACGTCCCACGGAAAGTCGTAGTTCGTGCTGAGGTAGCAGATCCGCTCAAAGTCTTTTTCGGGATCGAGCCCCTCGATCTCGTCGAGAACGCCGCGTCCGGCCACGGTAGGGTAGCTTACGAGGCGCAAGCAGTCGACTCGGGGACTGCCTCTCCCAGCCTTGGCGCCGTGACAACATGCCGACTGAACAACGTGACCCGGCACCGGGAGTGAAACTCCCCCTTTGAGCTGGACGTACCGGCTGCTGTACGCGATCGGCTTCACTCCCTGGGACCGCGGCATTCCGGCAGAGCTCCAGCAAGTCGTCAGCGGACCCGACTCATTGCCACCCGGCCGCGCTTTGGACCTCGGCTCGGGACTTGGGCGCAAGGCCATTTTCCTTGCCTCTAATGGATGGGAGGTGATCGGCGTGGAAATGGTCCCCAGAGCGGTAGCCAGAGCTCAGAGGCGCGCGACCGAAGCGGGTGTTCAGGTCGACTTCCGGGTTGGCGACGTCACTCGGCTCGAGACGGTGGGACTGACGCCAGGTTTCGACCTACTCTTCGACTTCGGTTGCTATCACGGGCTCAACGACCGCCAGCGTGAGCAGTACTCGGCCGGGCTCTTGCCGCTGGCTGCGCCTTCGGCGACTCTCTTGCTGATGGGCTTCCGCAAGGCGTTGCCGCCCGTGCCCAAGGGAGTCTCCGCGGCTGAGCTCCTGGAGCGGTTTCCAGGCTGGCAGCTTGTTTGGGAGCGGCCGGTAACGAGCGCGATCACGGCGGCTATGCGGCGAGCGGATTCTGCCTGGTTTCGCCTCCGCCGGGGCACCGACTCAGGCAGTCACCCCCCGTCCGACCTCTAAGCGGTACACAGCGCCTCACATATATGGACGCGCGAGGCGCGCCCTCGGATGTTGGCTCCGCAAAGCGGTCCAGATTCCGCTGTCTAGCCGCGCTTCAAGTAACGGCAAGGCTTGGCGCGCGTTACTGGCTCTGGAGAGTTGTAAGTGGCGAGTGACGTGAGAGCCGGCATCTTCGTGACCGCCGTCCTGGCTATGGCGGCATGCACGGCTCCACCGCCGGGAGCAGGCGGTCTTGCCACTCCCTCCCCCGGGGCCTGCGCGGCGGCCCTCGTGGAAACGGGCGCGCCTCCGCCTCGCGCCAACGCAACCTTCGCTTTCGATGTCGACCGCCGCGTGATGGTCCTCTTCGGTGGCGCCACCTCCAACACGGTGAACGGACTTGACGACACCTGGACGTGGGACGGACAGGCCTGGACGCAGCAGCATCCAGCGCATAGCCCACCCGGGGCGTCATATGCGGCTATGGCCTACGACGTCATCCACCACCGGATGGTTCTCTACGAGCCGGCGCACGGCGACAGCGTGCCCCCTCAGACATGGACCTGGGACGGCACCGACTGGACCCAGGAGAATCCCGTTCACACGCCACCGACGCGAATCGAAGCGGCCATGGCTGCGGACCCGTCGCGGAACGGAGTTGTGCTGGTCGGCGGGACAAACGCGGGCGACCTGAGCGACGTCTGGGCCTGGGACGGAACCGACTGGACGCAGGTCGCGCCGGATGCGGGCCCCATCTTCGGCGCCGCCCACGCGCTGCTGGCCTCGCCAAAGGGGGGCGGATCCCTGCTCGTCGTCGGCAACTCCCGGACCTACAAGTTCGAGTCGGGGTCATGGACGCCCTACGGCAGCGGCGACCTTCCGCCCGGGAACTACTTCGTGGGCAACGTCGTCTATGACACCGGCGCGACCGAGCCCATCGGCTTCGTCAGATTTGGCGACAAGGGTGAGACATGGACATGGTTGCCTGGAAGGGACTCCAGCTGGCAAATCCTCAAACCGCCGTGCTCGCCACCAGCCCGCTGGGCCAACACTTTTCGGCCGGCGATGGCCTACGACGGCTGGCGGGGAGTGGTGGTGCTTTTCGGGGGCCGGGACCGCAACGACACCTGGACCTTCGATGGCCGGACCTGGTCCCCTGCGCCGAGTGGTGTGATGCCGACGCCCTCGCCGAGTCCGGCGCCTTCGCCCGGCACAGGCTGGTCCCAGCTGCCAGACCTTTCGATCGGCCGGATCGACCACACCGCCACCCGCCTTGCGGATGGGCGCGTGCTCCTGGTCGGCGGCGGACTCGAGTCCGAGACCAACTCGCAGGCCAGCGCCGAGATCTTTGACCCCAAGACCAACCGGTGGTCGTCCGCGGCGCCGATGGCCAACCCCCGGCAGCGCCATACAGCGACCCTGTTACCCGACGGCAAGGTGCTGGTTGTGGGCGGCCTTGGCCCCGGCCGCGGGACGGCAGAGCTCTACGACCCCACCACCAACAGTTGGTCTTCGGGTGGCGCGCTGGTGCAGCCCCGCGCCAACCACCAGGCTGTTCTCCTGTCGGACGGGACAGTCCTCGTCCTCGGTGGCCGCCAGCCCGGTAAACCCCTGGCCGATGCCGAGATCTATCAGCCCACGACGCGAACCTGGACCGCGGTCGCGCCTCTGTCGGTGGCGCGGGATCGCCCGGTCGCTTTGCGGCTTCGGAACGGGAAGGTGCTGGTGACGGGCGGCGTGACGACCGACGTCGGTGGATCGCTCGACGCCGCTGTGCTCTTCGGGAATCCCCTTTCGAGCACCGAGCTATACGACCCAGCCAGCAAGACCTGGAGCCCAGGCGCACCAATGGCGACCGGACGCGTCGGCCACGTGATGACGCTGCTGGCCGACGGCAGGGTGCTGGTCGTGGGCGGAACGCGCGACCCATCCGCAGCGGAGCTGTACGACCCGGTTCGCGATAGTTGGGTCGCGGTGGGCTCGGCCCTCTCGCCGCGGATCGCGCCCGCGATCGGCCTCCTTGGCGACGGCCGGGTCCTGGTCGCCGGCGGCCTGATCGAGAAATACGACCCTGCGACGGTGGCGACCACTGGCTACAACCCGGTGCTGCTTGCCACAGCGGACGTCTTCGACCCCGTTCTCGCCGCATGGACGTCGGTTGCTCCTATGCGGGAGGCCCGCTGGCTGGCAACTGGGACCACACTGCTCGACGGAAGGGTGCTGGTCTGTGGAGGAGGCAACCCTATGGCGGCGGGTTCACATGCCGTGGAGGCGTATCCGGTCAGACCGGTCGCGGCGTAAGTCGCGCTGGAGCCGGAAGATCGCGCTCTAACGCCAGGAACGCGGCCGCTGCCACGAGGGCAGCGACGGCCGACCCGATAAACAAGGCCGCCGGCGAGACGCTCAGCAGTTCGCCGCCCACCGACGGCGCAATGCTCAAGCCGATCCACCACGAGAATCCCATCGCCGCCATGTAGCGCCCGCGCACAGCCACGGGTGCCAGATCGGCGACCAGCGGCATGAGGGCCGTCGTGTAAAAGCACTCGCCCACGCCGACCAGGACCGCCGAGGCGAGCAGCAACGCGTTCGTCGTTCCCGGGTTGAGGCTCGCCGCCGGCACCACCATGCAGGCGAGGGCGAACATCACGCCGGCCACCGCCATCAGCACGACTCGCCGGTGGCCCTCTGCCAGCCTCGCAATGGGCACCTGAGCCACGACCACGGTGAAAGCATTTGCCAGGAACATGAGCCCGATCAGGCGCACGCCCGCCCCGAGTCCGTTTCGTGCATAAGCCGGTATCAGCCACGAGAACACGCCCCAGCCGACGGCGATCATCGCCACATTGGCCAGCGCCAGTTGCACGAATGCACGATCGCGCAGGACCAGGCGATACCCGCCCGCGACCGGCGCGGGTCTGGGACTGTTCCGTACAAACGCCGCCAGGATGCACACGTAGATGAGGTATGTGGCGCCGTTGAAAAGGAAGAGGCCGATGAATCCCGTCAGGCCCGCCGCCGCAACGACCCCGCCCATCGCCCCGCCCAGACCGAATCCGACGTTCGTCGCCACCCGTGACACGGCGGTTGTGCGGTGGCGCCGGTCAGGCGGCGAGAGAGTCGCGAGGAGGGCTGACTGGCTCGGATTCAGTCCGCCATTGCCGGCACCCGCCAGAGCCGCGCCGGCGAATGCGACCTCAGGCGTGTGGGCGAAAGCGAGGATCGCATAGCCCGCCGCCAGCAGCACACCGCCGCACAGTGCGGTGGCGCGGGCCCCAAGACGATCGATCAGCGGGCCGGCGAAAGGTCCGGTCACGACGGCCAGCCCGGTGATCGTCCCCACCACAAGGCCCGCGGTGCCGAGGCTGAACCCGCGTCCGTTGTGCAGATAGATGATCTCGAAGGGCAGCACCGCGCCCCAACCGAACGTGTTCAGGAAGATCCCAACCTGGATGATCCAGAGTTCACGAGAAAGGCCCAGCCCTCGCACGCCGCCAGTTGTCGGCCATCCCCTTAGGGGAGAGTCAAGAGCTCGGACCCGGTTGGGCAACTTCTAGAGAGCGGAATCCGTACCATCGACTTTCATGTTCGAGGACGAAGCGCAGCTGGCCTGGATTGCCATGCCATACCGAATCATGGTCGTGACCGCGGACGGCACCAACATCGGGACCGCTGAATCGCTGCTGGGCGACGAGCAGGAGGACATCTTCCACGGCATCGCAGTCAAGGCGGCCGACGGCCGCCTCGTCGAGATTCCCGCTGCGAGAGTCAAGAAGATCACCCGCCGCGGCGTCGCGACGGACCTCGCTCAGGACGAACTTTCACGGCTTGAGACGTACCGCGAGGAGAAGTGGTTTGGAATCGGTTGGGGCGGGCTGTTTCGAAAGCATCCGGAATGGCAGTCCCGCTCGGGCTCCTAGTTATCGATACGGGCTGGTAACGCCCGGCCCCAGATGTGACGTCAGCTCCCGCGCCACCTGATCAGTAACTGTCGACTTCGACAATCGCGTCGGCGAATGCCTGCGGCGCCTCCTGCGGGAGGTTGTGCCCGACGCCGCCTCCGATGGTCCGATGCGCATACCTGCCCGTGAACTTCCCGGCGTAGGCACCCGGGTCGGGATGTGGCGCCCCGTTGGCGTCGCCTTCGAGGGTGATGGTCGGGACGGTGATGTTTGGGCCGTCGGCGAGTCTGCTCTCCAGGTCGTCGTATTCCGGATCGCCTTCAGCCAACCCGAGCCGCCACCTGTAGTTGTGGATGACCACGGCGACGTGATCCGGATTGTCGAAGGCCGCGGCGCTGCGGTCGTATGTCGCGTCGTCGAAGTTCCACTTCGGCGAAGCGAGCTGCCAGATGAGTCTGTTGAACTCGCGTGTATTTTTCCGATACCCAAGGCGCCCGCGTTCGGTGGCGAAGTAGTACTGGTACCACCATTGGAGCTCCGCTCGCGGAGGCAACGGCGTGCGGCCCGCCGCCTGGCTACCGATGAGGTAGCCGCTCACCGACACGAGGCCCTTGCAGCGCGCCGGCCAGACCGCAGCAACGATGTCCGCGGTCCGCGCCCCCCAGTCGAAGCCGGCGACGATCGCGCTCGGGATCTTCAGCGCGTCCATGAAGGCGATCGCGTCCATCGCGATCGCACCCTGCTGGCCGTTGCGGACCGTATCGGCCGACAGGAAACGCGTCGTGCCGTATCCGCGCACGTACGGGACGATCACGCGATAACCCGCCGCGGCCAGGATCGGAGCGACGTCGACGAAGCTGTGGATGTCGTACGGCCAGCCGTGCAAGAGCATCACGGGCTTACCGGCCGCTGGACCGACCTCCGCGTAGCCCACGTTCAGCAATCCCGCCTCCACCTGTTTGATGGCCGGAAAAGCCGTGTTGGCTACGACCGTCGAGCTCATCGGACCGCTCGAGCGTGCGCCGCTTCGAGGATCACTTCGGTCACGGCGTCCGGCTGAGACAACATGACCAGATGCGAACCTTTGACCTCGACGATCTTCGCCCCGGCGCGTTGCGCCATGGTTCGGACCAGGTCGGCACCGGCTGCCTTGTCCCCGGTGGCGACGACCGCCCACGACTGCACCGACTTCCACGCCGGTGGCCCGGCCTTGTCGCTGAAGGCGCGCTCCGATATCGGGCGCTGTGTGGCGGCCAGCACGGCCGCACGGTCAGGCGGGAGGTCTGCGGCGAAAACGTCATGGAAGCGCGCTGGGTTGACGACAAACTCGACGCCGGTTTCCCCATGGGTTCCGATCGGATACTTCCGCTGCAGCAACGCCGGCCCAAGGATCGCATCCTTCGACCGGGCTGTAACGTCGCCCAGCCATTCACCATCGTCGGGAGCGAAAGCCGCGACGAAGACGAGGCCGACTACGTTGCGAGCCCTGGCGACGACGTTCGAGATGATCGCGCCCGCGTACGAATGTCCGACGAGGACGACCGGCCCTTCGATCTGGTCGACGACACTCGCGATGTAGGCGGTGTCATCGGCCAGCCCGCGGAGCGGGTTGGCGGGCGCGACGACCGTGTGGCCCTGTTTCTGCAGCCGCTCAACCACTCCGTTCCAGCTCGACGCGTCGGCGAAGGCACCATGGACGAGCACAATCGTGGACATCACTCAAACCCTCCATATGGATTGATGCGAACTGGAGTGCAGACGGAATGGCCCGTCCGCACTCAATCGGTTCCGAATCAGCGAAGCGACCTGAAAGCCGCGCGGAGCTCGGACGAGAGCAGCTCCGGCTCCTCCCAGGCAGCGAAGTGGCCGCCCTTGTCGACCTCGTGGAAGTAGATGACGTTCGGGTAGCTTGCCTCGACCCAGGTGCGCGGAGTCCGCCAGATCTCGCCCGGGAAGGTCGTGAAGGCGAACGGGATCGTCGGCGGCGGCAAAGGCTGCTGGCGAGCGGCCGGCGCGTCGGGTCCGTAGGCCTCCCAGTACGACCGGGCCGTGGTGGCGCCGGTGCCGGTCAGCCAGTAGAGCGTGATGTTGTCGAGGATGTGGTCTCGCGTGAGGTTGCCGGAGGGCTGCCCCTCGACGAAGGCGCGAGCGATCTTGTAGTAGGCATCGGTGTCGTGGTCGGCCATCCAGGCGGCCAGAGCGACAGGCGAGTCGAGCAGGGCGTAGCCGATCGTCTGCGGGCGGGTTGCCATCTCGATGAAGTAGCCCTCCCCGGACTTCTGGAAGGTGGCGATCTGCGCGGCCGCAGCGCGTTCCTCGTCGGTGTTCGTCGGCATGGTGCCGCCCAGCGCAGGCACGAGCAGATTCGTGTGGATGCCGATCAGCCCTTCGGGTGCCTGGCGGCCCATCGCGTCGGTGACGCCGGCGCCCACATCCCCGCCCTGAGCGACGTAGCGGGTATATCCGAGGCGGTTCATGAGCTCTGCCCAGGCCCGCGCCGTCCGACCCAGGTCCCAGCCCACCTCGATCGGCTGGCCCGAGAACCCGTACCCGGGCAGGGAGGGCAGCACGACGTGGAAGGCATCCTCAGCGGCGCCTTCATGCGCGGTCGGGTCGGTCAGCGGCCCGATGGTCTCGAGAAGCTCGATGACCGAGCCGGGCCAGCCGTGCGTCATGATCAGCGGCATCGCGTTCTTGTGCTGCGACTTCACGTGGATGAAGTGGACGTCAAGCCCATCGATCTCGGTCTTGAACTGCGGCAGCGCGTTGAGTTTCGCCTCGCATTTGCGCCAGTCGTAATCGGTCGACCAGTAACGAGCGAGCGCCTGGATCGTCGCCAGCTGCACACCCTGCGAGCGATCAGCGACCAGCTCCTTGGTGGGCAAGCGTGTCGCGCCGATACGCCGTTGGAGGTCGGCCAGGTCCCCTTCCGCGATGTTGATCCTGAACGGTCGGATTTCTTGCTTCGTAAGGGTGCTTGCTTGTCCGGATGATTTGTCGTTCATCGGCGGTCTCCTTTCGTGTTGATCATCGTCGCTTGCATCTCTGAACCTCCTGTCACCCCCAACGCAACGACTTGAAAGCCGCGCGCAGCTCTTCGCTGAAAAGCTCTGGCTGCTCCCACGCAGCGAAGTGGCCGCCCCTATCAACCTCGTGCCAGTACATGAGGTTGCCAAAGGCACGCTCGGCCCAGATCCGCGGCGCCGGGTAGATCTCGGCAGGAAACACAGTGACCGCGACCGGGACGTCGGGAATGTCCACGGCGTCGAACGGTCCGCCGCCAGCCTGCGCTGCTTCCCAGTAAGACCGCGACGACGACGCCCCGCTATTGGTCAGCCAGTAAAGGGAGATGGCATCGAGCATCTCGTCGTATCTGAAGACTTGCTCGGGCTCGCCGCCGCTGTCGCTCCATTCCGCGAACTTGTCGTAGTAGTAGGCCGCCATGGCGATCGGCGAATCAGCCAGCGCGTAGCCGATCGTCTGCGGACTCTGGTTCATCATCGCCGCGTAGCCGAAGCCGTCTCGATAGAAGTGCAGTAGACGGTCGTAGGCGACCTTTTCCTGTTCGGACAGTTCGGCAGGCGCCGGGTCGAAGACGCGGAGGTGCCGGAGGATGTCCTCAGGAACCGTCCCCGGCATGTTGACGTGGATCGCGAGCAATCCCTCGGGCGACTGCTGGGCAAGGACCTCCGAGATGATCGCGCCCCAATCCCCACCCTGGGAGACGTAGCGGGGGTAGCCGAGGCGAAGCATGAGCGAGTGGAACGCGCGTGCGATGCGGGCCGGGTTCCAGCCAGTTGAGGTCGGCTTGCCAGAGTAGCCATAGCCGGGCAACGTCGGCAGCACGAGATGGAAGGCATCCGCGGCGGCGGCTCCGTGAGCTGTCGGATTCGTGAGCGGCTCGATCACCTTGAGGAGCTCGATGATTGATCCCGGCCAGCCGTGGGTCATCAGCATCGGCATCGCCTCGCCGTGCGGTGAGCGGATGTGCGCGAACTGGATCTCCAGCCCGTCGATCTCGGTGATGAACTGGGGCCACGAGTTCAGTTTTGCCTCTACCTTGCGCCAGTCGTACAGCGCGCCCCAGTACTCCATGAGCGGTCGCAGCTTCGCCAGCTGCGCGCCCTGGGTCCGGTCGCTGACTGTCTCCCTGTCGGGCCAGCGGGTCGACCCGATGCGACGCCGAAGCTCGACGAGATCCTCGTCAGTCACGCTGAACCGGAACCGACGGATTGAGACGCCTGCAGCGGTCGTCCCGGTCACGCTGGTTTCCATCCTGTCCGTGGCGCCGCCGGCCATCGATGACTACATTCCGCCCTCAACCGCGCCACTGGCGCCTGTCGCCTGACTGGTTTCCTCACTGGTCATTGACCGCACCGCCTTTGTCGACAGAGCAGGCCCGACGGACCCCTCATCCGGTCACCGTTTCGGGTGGGACACGGGTAATCACCAGTCACCTGACTGGTGCGACCGAAGTGGCTTGGGTGAACCATGAATGCGCCTTTTCCGCGCCAAAGGAGTCGAGATGACCAGAGGAGACGAGATGAAGACGAGACAACGAAGCTTTGGCAGGCTCGCGGCCTTACGGGCCGCCGCGGTGCTGACCACGCTCGCGTTCGTGGCAACAGGCGCCACGACCGGCGCCGCCAATGCGAGATCCACATATGGGGCGGCTACTGCACAGCCGGTCGTGAAGGTGGATGGCGGGGTGATCCGGGGCGCAGTCACGTCAGGCGGGCTCGCATTCCGCGGAATCCCCTACGCCGCCGCTCCCACCGGCGACCTTCGGTGGCGACCCCCAGCTCCGGTGATCGCCTGGCAGGGCATTCGCGGCGCCACCCAGTTCGGTGCGAGCTGCCCCCAGGTCCCGTCGACGTTCGCGACGGCACCGTTCGACGAGAACTGCCTGTTCCTGAACGTGTACACGAATGGTCGCCACGGCGACGAGGGCGACGGTCGGCCTGTCCTCGTGTGGATCCACGGCGGCGGCTACACCCAGGGCGATGGGCGCGGCTTCGATGGCACCAAGCTTGCGCAGAACGGCCTGGTCGTCGTCACCATCAACTATCGCCTTGGCGCTCTAGGGTTCCTTGCCCATCCAGCTCTGGCTTCCGCGCCCGGTGGCCCGGCCGGCAACTACGGTTTGATGGATCAGCAGGCGGCGCTGCGCTGGGTGCAGCGCAACATCAGCCGATTTGGCGGCGACCCCGAGAACGTCACCATCGCTGGCCAGTCGGCAGGCGCCCTTGGGGTTCTCGTTCACCTGATCTCCCCCGGCTCGCGTGGATTGTTCGATCGCGCGATCGTGCAGAGCGGCTCGTTTGCGCTGAACCAGCTCTCGTTGGCGCAGGGCGAAGCGTTCGGCCAGTTCTTCGCGGCCAACGTCGGCTGCGGCGACCAGAGCGCTGCTTGCCTGCGGAGCGTGCCGGTGTCGACACTCACAGACAAGTTCCCCGGAGCCGCAATACCGGGAATCGTGGATGGGGCAGTGGTCCAGGAGTCCTTTGGAACAGCACTCGCCGCAGGGCGTTTCGCTCGCGTGCCGGTCATCAATGGGATCACACACGACGAACAGCGAGTCTTCGTCTTCGGCCTCCAGCTTACGGTCACTGGTGGGTTCTTTGTTCCAATCCCAGTCCCCTGGTACCAGATCACCGCTCAGAACTACGAGAGTGTGATTTCCGCCGTGCTCGGCGTGTCAGCCGCGCGCGCCGCCTCCATCGCGGCTGAGTACCCCGTCACCTCCTATCTGCTGCCGGCCATCGCGTTCAGCACGCTGGACTCTGACGCAAGCTGGGCCTGCCCCGCCCTGCAGATGGATCAGTGGCTCTCCCAGCGCGTTCCGACCTTCGCCTATGAGTTCGATGACGATCAGGCTCCGGCGCGATACTTTGCAAACTTTCCTCCGCCGGTCGCAGCTGCGACACATCTTTCTGAGCTCCCGTACCTGTTCGACCTCAACGACGCCCCTAACCAGACCCCGCTGAGCGCGGACCAGATGACTCTGGCAGCCTCCATTCGAGCGGCCTGGGCGAGCTTCGCGGCCACCGGTGACCCCGCGGATGAGTCAAACGTCGCATGGCCGTCGTTCCGCACGCGCCACCCGCAGGTGATCTCTTTCGTGGCTCCGAGTCCAGCGGTCATCGGAGACTTCGCCTCCCGCCACCACTGCGCATTCTGGGCAGCAGCCCAGTAGTGCGAGGAGGTGACAGAACAGCAACCACCACGGTTCTAATTGGTTCGACGTTCGCAATCTGAGTGCTTACAAGGAGGACTTACCCATGAGTTCACCCACAGTGGCGACCGCGACCTCAGTCCGTCCGTTCCAGGTCAGCGTTCCCGATGAGCAACTCGCACAGCTACGCCGGCGCATCGCCGCCACCCAGTGGCCGAGCAAAGAGCTCGTCCCAGATGGGTCGCAGGGCGTGCAGCTCACGATGTTGCAAAAGCTGGCTACTTACTGGGCGACCGACTACGACTGGCGCAAGTGCGAGACGGAGCTGAACGCACTGCCGCAGTTCAAGACCGAGATCGACGGTCTGGACATCCACTTCGTCCATGTGAAGTCGCGTCACGAGAACGCGTTGCCCCTGATCATCACGCACGGCTGGCCGGGCTCGGTGATCGAGATGCTCGAGGTTGTCGGCCCGCTCACAGACCCGACCGCCTACGGCGGACGCGCCGAGGACGCATTCAGCCTTGTGCTGCCGTCGATACCGGGCTATGGCTTCTCGGGCCAGCCGACGGAGGGCGGCTGGGGCCCCGAACGCATTGCAAAAGCCTGGGCTGAGCTGATGAACCGTCTTGGCTACACCCGTTATGTCGCCCAGGGCGGCGACCAGGGCGCGAACATCACCGACGCGATGGGACGCCTGGCTCCGAAAGGCCTTCTGGGCGTCCACCTCAATTTGCTCGGCGCCTTCCCGACACCGGTGCTGATTGGGATCTTCGCCGGAACCATCCCCGCCCCAGAGGGACTGCTCAAGCGGCTTGCGGTGGCCGCCATCAGCGCCTCGGTCGACAAAGAACCGGTGGCCTTCAATCAGACCGCCGCCGTGTTCAGGAGGGGCTACTACGTGGAGATGGGGGAGCATCCACAAACGGTCGGATATTCGCTGACGGACTCGCCGGTCGGGCTCGCAGCCTGGATGCTGGACCACGACCCGGACACCTACAAGAAGATCTCGCGCGCTTTCGTCGACGGCAAGCCGGTGGGCGGGCTGACCCGCGACCGGATCCTCGACAACATGACGTTGTACTGTCTGACCGGCACCGCAGCGTCAGCGGCGCGACTCTACTGGGAGGAAACCCAAAGCATCGGTGCCGCACTGGCGTCCGGCAAGAAGCCGCCCAAGCTTTCGCTGCCGGTTGGATTCACCGTCTTCCCCAGCGAGATCATCCAGGCGCCGCGCAGCTGGACCGAGAAGGTCTACCCCAACCTCGTCTACTTCCACGAGGCCGACAGGGGCGGGCACTTTGCCGCGTGGGAAGAGCCGGAGACCTTCAGTCAGGAACTACGGGCAGCGTTCAAGACGCTGCGCTAGCGGCAAGACAAAATGGAGTGCGGGCATGGAAGCCCGCACTCCATTCCGGTGTTAAGACTGAATCAGGGTTGAGGCGGTAGTAGGGGGACCGCGCAATGGCAACAGGGCCGCAAGCAAAAAATGAATGGCTGGTCCTGGTTTTCCTGAGCCTGGGCTTCTTCATGATCCTGCTCGACACCACCATCGTGAATATCGCCATCCCGGCGATGATCTCTGGCCTCCACTCCTCCCTGGACCAGATCCTCTGGGTGCTGAACGCGTACCTGCTGGTCTACGCAGTACTCCTGATCACGGCCGGGCGTCTCGGCGACTACTTCGGGCAGCGACAGCTGTTCATGCTCGGGCTCCTGATCTTCACCATCGCCTCGGCCCTGTGCGGCCTGGCGCAGGATGGCAATCAGCTGATCGCCGCCCGCATTCTTCAGGGTGTCGGGGGGGCGATCCTCACCCCACAAACGCTCAGCATCATCACGGTGATCTTTCGGCCCGAACGTCGCGGCGCGGCGTTCGGGGTCTGGGGTGGCGTCGCCGGTGTGGCCGCGGTCACCGGACCGACCCTGGGTGGCTTCCTGGTCACCTATGTCAACTGGCGCTGGATCTTCTTCGTCAATCTGCCGGTCGGCCTGATCGCGCTCGCCGGGTCCCTCTTAGTTGTCCCCGACATCCGTCCCGGCCTCCGGCAGCGGCTCGACGTCATCGGCGTCGTGCTGGCCAGCGTCGGCCTGTTTGGCATCGTCTTCGGGCTCGTCGAGGGTCAGCGCTACGACTGGGGCGCAATCTGGGGACCGATCACCATTCTCGAGATCATCGCGGGCGGGATCGCGATCCTGGCCGTGTTCGTGGTCTTCGAACGGTTCCAGGCCCAACCGCTCCTACCGCTGGGTTTGTTCACGGATCGCAACTTCACGGTCGCGACCTGGGTCAGCGCCTCAGCCGCGTTCGGCTTGATCGGTTTTTTCCTGCCGGTCACCATCTTTTTCCAGTCAGTGCTCGGTTTCTCGGCCCTTAAAGCCGGATTGACGTTCCTTCCGAAGTCGCTGATCTCGGCCTTCGTCGCCCCATTCGCCGGCCGCTTGTCCGACCGCTACGGCGGGAAGTACATCCTGCTCACTGGGCTGGCGCTTTTCGCCGCGGGCTTTGGGCTGGTCGCGCTGGTGATTTCGTTGAACGCGACCCAGCCGGAATTCTGGGGGCCCGCCGCTGTCGCCGGCGTGGGGCTGGGGATGACGTTCGCGCCCCTGACGACGGTAGCCATGCGGAACATTCGGCCGCAGATGGCCGGCGCGGCCTCGGGCGTCATCAATACCGTGCGCCAGTTGGGTAGCGCTGTGGGCAGCGCGGTGGTCGGCGCTGTCCTCCAGAATCGGCTCGCCATCCAGTTGCACGACCAGGCGGTGGCGTACTCGAGCCAGGTTCCCCCCGCGTACTGGAGCAGCTTCATCGACGCCTTCTCGCACGCCGCCTCGAGCGGTTTGCAGGTGGGCGTCGGTCAGACCGGCGGAGCGCAGCTGCCGGCGAATGTCCCGCCAGCCGTGGCGCAGAGCTTGCAAGCACTCTTTCACGCTGTTTTCGCCAATGCCTATGTGAACGCCGCCCGGCAGACACTCGTGGTTTCGATCGCCGTGCTTACGGTCGGCGCACTCAGCTGCCTGCTGATCGAGAGGCGCGCGAAGGCGGCGGTCCGGGCGGACGCGGCCGACCAACCCGCCCGGGCGCCGGCCCGGTAGCGCGACCCCGCAAGGCTCGCGCAGCGTGCTCAGGGCGCTGGTCGGCGAGCCGCGGCGTCGCATCTGCGGCGCGAGGTGATCTAGTGCGCCGCCGCTCGATGGGCACGCTGGAGTGCCGCCGCCAGCTCCCGACGTGACTTGACCTCGAGCTTGTCGAAGACCTTGCGCAGATGCCATTCAACTGTCCGTCGGCTCAGAAACAGCTGCGCCCCGATCTCAGGGTTCGTGCGCCCATCCCCCGCGAGACGTGCGATCTGGGTCTCTTGCGGAGTGAGCTGATCCTGTGTCTCGACACTTCGCTTACGTACCTTTTCGCCTGTTGCCAGGAGCTCGCGGCTTGCGCGCTCCCCAAAAGCTTCCATGCCGATGGCAAGGAACATGTCGTGAGCGGTCCGCAGCTGATCACGAGCATCGATGCGCCGGCCCTCGCGGCGCAGCCACTCCCCGTAGAGCAAATGTCCACGCGCGAGCTCGGCACGGACCCGTGTCCTACTCAGATGCTCGATGGCTTCACGGAACAGCACCTCCGCTCGGCCGCCTTCGCTGAGTAGGGCGCGGGAACGGGCTGCGATCCCAAGCGCCCATGCGGTTTGAGTGGCACGCGCCTTGTGGCCCACGCGGTCCAGGGCCTCTGCCGCGACATCAGTTCGTCCGCTCCGCGTGGCCGACTCGATCAGCTCAACCAGGCCCCAGTTCTCGACGACAACCTCTCGGTATTCGCTTGCGGCCGAAGCGGCGACGAATGCCTGGTCGTACTCCCCCAGTCCGTTGGACAGCACGGCCCGCGCGTAATGACTTATTGCGAGTCCGATTCCCTCACCACGAGAGCCGGCGTCTCGAATCGTCTTCTCAATCAGCGCTTGTGCCTCGCGCGCCTGGCCCCGCCAGGCGGCGAGGATCAAAGCGCCATACGGGGCGGACCTGATCCCCGTCGCCTCTTCAACCAACTGCGTCTGGGCGACCGTTGCGGCAGCGGCGGAGAGCTCGCCACAGAAGACGAGCACTGGAGCTCGTGCGCTGAGTGCAAGTGCCAGTTCGCTGAGCGTGCCCGTTTCCCTGGCGGACTCGACGCTGTGGTGCGACAACAAGTACGCGCTCTCGTCGTCCCACATCTCCAGGGCGATAACGCAACCCTGCCACAACCAACGCTGCCGCTCCTGGGACGAGACCTTGACGTCGCAGAGCCTGCGCAAGACCTCACGGCTTGGTCCAATCGCGGCCTCGTAGTCGTCGGTGAGAGCAACCAGCGTCTCGAGCAGCAGGTCGGCCGCGGTGGCTTCGTCCTCGCCCCGGGCCGGCGCAGCCCGAGCTGCCTCTGCCACATCCGAAAGGCCGAAACCCTCGCTGTTGAGCCGAGCCCCAAATAGAGCCGCGGAGAATGCGTCCACGTACGTCTCGCGCGCCATTTTTGCGTTGAGCGGTCCCAGGCGGCGCGCGGCTGCCAACAAAAGCGGCGTCGCTTCGGTGCCTCGGCTTGAAACGAACGCAAGCTGGGCCCGCAGCAGGTCGATCTGCGCGCGTTGTAGATCCCCGAGTGGTCCGCCTTCGGCGCCATCGAGCAAGGTGCGCGCGCTGTCGAAGGCTCCTGCCAGGACGCTGGCGAACGCGGCACTCAAAGCGCGACCAAGTCGCCGCTCT
>DATIOJ010000021.1:0-4449 GCA_035473355.1 Candidatus Limnocylindrales bacterium | reverse complement strand
AGGTCCTGAAGCGCAAAGGCTTTGGCCGGCTGCTGGTGGATGGGCGAGCCGTCTCGCTCGTCGACGTGGGCGCGGCATCGCTGGCGGATCGGCAACTGCTGCAGGTGGTTGTCGATCGCGTCCAGCTTGGCGCCGAGGACTTGCGCCAGCGGCTCACGGACTCCATCGAGACCGCGTATCTCGAGGGCGGCGGCGCGGCCTGGGCCGTGGAACTGGCTTCAAGCCCCGAGGCACGAGTCCCGAGCCACGAGCCACGAGTGACGAGCCCCGAGCCGCAAGTTGTCCACCAGTTCTCCGAGCGGTTCGAGTGCCGGCCGTGCGGCATCGCGTACGAAGATCCACAGCCGCGGCTGTTCTCATTCAATAACCCGTTCGGCGCGTGCGCGACGTGCCACGGCTTCGGGAATATCATCGAACTCGACATCAATCTCGTCGTGCCCGATGCCTCCAAGTCCCTCCAGGATGGAGCGGTCGAACCCTGGAGCAAGCCGCACTATCGCGCGCAGCTCGCCGAGCTGAAAAAGGCCGCACGCAGCCGGAAGCTCCGCCTCGACGTGCCGTGGTCGTCATTGAGCGCCGACGAACAGCAGTTCGTCATCGAGGGCGGGCCGACCGACGGCGCGGACTACCAGGGCATTCGAGGCTTCTTCCGATGGCTCGAGCGAAAAAAGTACAAGGTCCACGTCCGGGTGTTCCTGAGCCGGTATCGCGGATACCTGACGTGCCCGGATTGCGGCGGCGCGCGGCTCAGGCGCGAGGCGCGCGACGTCCGCGTCTCGGGCCAGACGATCGACCGGGTGTCCTCGCTGACGGTGCGGGACGCGCAGCAGTTCTTCGGGTCGCTCCAGCTGTCCGAGAAAGAGACCGCGATCGCCGAAAAAGTGCTCAGGGAAATCACGCGGCGGCTGTCGTTTCTGAGCGACGTGGGGTTGAACTACCTGACGCTCGACCGTCTGTCGTCGACGCTCTCGGGCGGCGAGGCGCAGCGCATCAACCTGGCGACCTCGCTGGGCTCGGCGCTGGTCGGCACCCTGTACGTGCTCGACGAACCGTCGATCGGCCTGCACTCGAGGGATAACCAGCGGCTCATCGACATCCTCCGCCAGCTGCGCGACCAGGGCAACACGGTGCTGGTCGTCGAACACGACGCCGACATGATTCGCGTCGCCGACCACATCGTCGATCTGGGTCTGGGCGCAGGCGAGCAGGGGGGGCGCGTCGTGTACTCGGGAACGCTCGAAGGCCTGATGCGCGAGCCGCGCTCCCTGACGGCGAAGTACCTCCGCCACGAGCTCTCGATTCGCGTGCCGACCACGCGCCGGCGGGGAAGCGGGCAGAAGCTGAGCC
Source organism: Candidatus Limnocylindrales bacterium (assembly GCA_035473355.1). Lineage (GTDB taxonomy): Bacteria > Chloroflexota > Dormibacteria > Dormibacterales > Dormibacteraceae > 40CM-4-65-16. The sequence continues at coordinate 3,102 of DATIOJ010000021.1, read as the reverse complement.
TGCTGGGGGCGACCGAACACAATCTGAAGGACGTCGACATCAGCATCCCGCTCAATACGCTGACCGTCGTGACCGGCGTCAGCGGATCGGGGAAGTCGACCCTCGTCCACGACGTGCTCTACGCGGCCGTCAAGCGCGCGAAGGGCGGGTGGGATCGGCGCGTTGGCGCGTTCCGCAAGCTCGAAGGCATCGAATACATCACCGACGCGGTGCTCGTCGATCAGGCGCCGATCGGCCGCACGCCGCGATCGAACCCCGTGACGTATCTGAAAGCCTTCGATCCGATTCGCGAGTTGTTCGCCGCCACGAAGGACGCGCGGTCGCGCGGGCTGACGGCCAGCCACTTCTCGTTCAACGTGCCCGGGGGACGGTGCGAAGCCTGTCAGGGCGAGGGCGAGGTTCGCGTCGAGATGCAGTTTCTCGCCGACGTGTTCGTCCCCTGCGATCAATGCGACGGCAAGCGATTCAAGCCGCAGGTGCTCGAGGTGAAGTACCGCGGGCGGTCGATTCGCCAGGTGCTCGACCTCACGGTGCGCGAAGCGCTGACGTTTTTCAGCAGCTCGCCGAAGGTGCTGCGCCGTCTGCAGGTGCTCGACGAGATTGGCCTGGGGTACCTGCGCCTCGGCCAGCCGGCCACGACGCTTTCGGGAGGGGAGGCGCAGCGGATCAAGATCGCCGCCCACCTGTCTTCGCATAGCGGCGAGCGGTTGCTGTACGTCCTGGACGAGCCGACCACCGGCTTGCACTTTGACGACATCGCGAAGCTCCTGACGGCCTTCCGCAAGCTGCTCGAGGCGGGCCACTCGCTGGTCGTCATCGAGCACAACCTGGACGTCATCAAGACGGCTGACACCATCATCGACCTGGGCCCCGAAGGCGGAGAGGAGGGGGGCCGTGTGGTCGCCGTGGGCACTCCTGAGCAGGTGGCCCAGATAGAGACCTCCCATACCGGCCGATACCTTCGTACGGTGCTTCCGGAGGGATCACATGCGAATGCGGGACGGTAGTTCGAACTGGTTGGGCGCGACGGTCGGGACGGGCTGGAGAGGCGCGCTGCCGCTTCTGGTTGCCGGAATAGTGCTGTCGGCCGCGTATCCAGCCCCTGTCGCCGCGCAGGTGCCGTTCGAGCAGGCTGTCTCCGACCTCGCGAGCCACGAGAGCAGCGACCGCCTGCGGGCGGTCACGCTCCTCAAGGCCGCTCCATACCCGGAAGCCGCCGTCCCGCTCGCCGCGACCGTTCTCGACTCGGAGGATGCGATTCAGTTCGAGGCGATTGCGGCGGAACTGAACATATTTCTCGCCGAAAAGATCATTCCCAGGAAGAAAGTCGGCCTCGTGGTCGAGGTTCGCGGGAAGATTTCGGCCGAAGCGGCTTTCTCAGCGGGTCCGCTGGCTCTCGGGGCTACGCCGGTGCCCATGGAAGTGCTGACGGCCCTGCGAACGGCCGCGCGCGACAACAATCCGCGTGTCGGCGTTGAAGCCCTGTATGCCTTTGGTGCGCTCGCGTCCGAGCCCACGGGCTCCGCGCGCCGTGCGATGCAGCAGGCGTCCGGGCCGGAGCTCGCCGCCATGGTGGGCTCGTCAGACGAGGCGCTGCGCGCGGCGGCGGTGCGCGTGATCGGCCGGGTCTTCGATGCGAATACGTCCGACGAATCCGCCGACGCCAGCGTCGGCGATGCGGTCATTCACGCGCTGAACGATCAGAACCGGTTGATCAAGCGTGCCGCCATGGACACCCTGGGCCGGATGCGATACGCACGCGGCGTCGACGCGCTGACGCAGCTGTTCCAATACTACAAACAGGGTGAGCTCGCCGAGGCCGCGTTTGACGCGCTGGCCCGGATCGCCCACCCGGACAGCACCCCGCTGTTCGTGTCCCAATTGGCGTCACGTTCGCCGGCCATCAAGGCCATCGCGATGGAAGGGCTGGCACGCTCAGGGGATTCGGCCCAGATGAAGGCGATCGATGGGGCGCTCGCGGGCGAGCACAACGATCGCGTGATCTTCGCCGGCACCTTCGCGTCGGCGATGCTCTCGGCTGGCTCCATCGAGCGGCTGACCGACTCGCTCCTGAGCCCGAAAGACCGCGACACGTCCAAGCGGTACCTCGTCGACATCGCACGAGGCCAGGCCGATCGCCTGAGCCGCTACACGCAGGATCCCGACCCTGGTGTCCGCGCCGATATCGCTGACGTGTTGGGTTTTTCCGCCGATGCCGCCGCCCAGCCGATCGTCGCGTCCCTCATCAAGGATCAGGACAAGCAAGTGGCGCTCGCCGCCGAGCGCGCCGCGCTGCGTCTGCGTGGCGCGGATCCCGGCCCGGATCGGTAGTCCGGCAGCCGCCCCTGGATGTGACGCTTCCGCGCAGCTTCTACGATCGGCCCACTCTCGACGTCGCGCGCGACCTGATCGGGAAAGTCCTCGTCCATAATCGCCGCGGCACCCTTACCAGCGGGATCATCGTCGAGGTCGAGGCCTACATCGGCGAATCCGACCCCGCCTGTCACGCGGCACCAGGACGCACGACGCGTAACGCGCCGCTGTACGGTCCGCCTGGTTATGCGTATGTCTACCTGAACTACGGCATCCATTCACTTGTAAACGTGGTCACCGAGTCGGCGGATGCCCCGGCGGCGGTACTCATCCGGGCGCTCGATCCGCTGACCGGTATCAGCGTGATGCGGCGCCGCCGTGCCCGGTCCGCGAAGGGACGATCGCGGCGGCGTTCTCCCTCGCTCGCGGTACATGACATCTGCCGCGGGCCCGGCAATCTGACGATGGCGATGGGGATCACGCTGGCGGAGAACCGGGCCGACCTGTGCGGCGATGTCCTGTTCATCGAGGCCCTCGCGAAGGACGCCGTCTCGAGGCCGGACGCTCTCGTGTGGGGCCCGAGGATTGGCATCAGCGTCGGGACCGAGCATCCCTGGCGCGTTTACCTCGAAGGACATCCCGCGGTGTCGGGCCAGAAGAAAGCGCAAAGTGCAAAGTCTAAAGTGGAGAAGTAAGTTCCGAAAGTCCTGAAGTAGCTATCTCCTCCTGAGCCACTCCGCGAGCGCCGGAGCCTGACGCTCGCGCAGCGCGGCGCAGTTGTCGATGCGC
>DATIOJ010000020.1:0-38346 GCA_035473355.1 Candidatus Limnocylindrales bacterium | reverse complement strand
CGCCCCAGGCCGCGCTCGAGGTGGTGCGCGCTTACGTCCGGAAGGCCGAGCTGGTTCCGGTCGCGCGGCTCTCGACCATCCGCCACCGAGTCCGCCTGGTTGATGCATCGGGCACTCGCGTGGCGGAGGTCGTCGACGACGAGGTCTCGGTGCGCGACGGCCGCCGCGTCGCGGCGCGCTTTCGCGAGATCGAGGTCGAGGTGGTGGCCAGCAACGGCGCGGACGGTGCGAGCGCCGGCATCATCACACCGCTCGTGATGCGCCTCCGCGTCGCGGGTGCGGGCGCGCCCGACCCGACTCCGAAGCACATCCGCGCCCTCGGACCCCGCGCCATCGAGCCGCCCGAGGTAGCACCGGAGCCACTCCTTCCCAACGCGCCGGCTCGCGACGTCATCCGCAACGTCCTGGCCCAGTCGGTCGCTGCGCTGCTCCACCACGATCCGCTCGTGCGGACGGGCCGCGACCCCGAGGCGGTGCACCAGGCCAGGGTCGCGACGCGGAAGCTGCGTTCCAATCTGCGCACCTTCGCGCCGCTGCTCGACGTCGAGTGGACCGAGCCACTTCGGTCCGAGCTCGGGTGGCTGGCGCTGAGTCTCGGCGCTGTTCGGGATCGGGAGGTGCTGCTCGACCGGCTGCGCCAGCGAACGCACTCGCTCCCCGCCAACGACCAGCGCTCGGCGAACGCGCTGCTCCAGCTGCTGGAGAAGGAGATCGGGGCGCTTCGGAGCAAGCTCAAGGACGACCTCGACTCGCAGCGCTACGTCGACCTGCTCGAGAACCTTGTGGCGGCCGCGCACCTGCCGGCCACGCAGCCAGAGGCCGAGCAGCCGGCGGCGGCAGCCCTTCCCGCGCTGGCGTCAACGCCCTGGCGGCGCCTCCGCTCGGCCGTGCGCGGGCTGCCCGATACGCCGACGGATCCCGAGCTGCACCGCATCCGCATCCTGGCGAAGCGCGCGCGCTACGCCGCTGAGGCGGTCGAGCCGGTCGTGGGCCAGGCGGCCGCGGCCTTCGCCAAGGCAGCCGCGCGGCTGCAGACCATCCTCGGCGAGCACCAGGACAGCGTCACCGCGCAGGCCTGGCTTCGCGCGGCAAGGGTCAGCGGCCGGCGGGCGTTCGTGGCGGGGGAGCTCATCGCGCTCGAGGGCATCGACGCGAACACCGCGCGGGCGAAGTGGCGCAAGGCCTGGGACACGCTCGACCGCAAGCGCCTGCGGGACTGGATGCCCTGAGTGGTCCACTAGCTCTGCGCACCTTCTACGTCGTCCGGCACGCCAAGGCCGGCGACCGCGAGGAGTGGACGGGCGACGACCGTCTCCGGCCGCTGACCAACAAGGGCCTGAAGCAGGCGGAGGCCCTGGTCAAGGTGTTCAAAGGACTCGGCGTCAAGGACATCTACTCGAGTCCGTACGTGCGCTGCACGCAAAGCGTGGAACCGCTCGCGAAGGATCGCCGCCTCGAGGTCAGGCCGTCGCCATCGCTGGAGGAAGGCCACGGCCTGGAGGGCCTCGCTGAATTCCTGAGCGACCGCTCGCTCGCCGACGTGGTCCTGTCGACTCACGGCGACATCGTGTGGGAGCTGGTCGAGGACCTCGTCGCGCGCGAGGTGATACGCGCGGGTGACGGCGGCTACCAGAAGGGATCGACCTGGGTGCTCGAGGTCGACGAGCACGGCGTCGCCGAGCGCGCCCGCTACATCGCAGCTCCGTGACCTCCAGCCCCATCCCCCGGCTGCGGCGGGAGATGGCCGCGGCGGCCAATCCCGCGAAAGCCGCCGGTATGCAGGCGTACATGAAATCGGCCATGCCGTACTACGGCATCAACATGCCCGAGGTCCGCGCGATCAGCCGGCAGGTCTTCGACGGATCGCTGCTCGACTGCCGTGACTGGCGCAAGACCATCCTCCAGCTGTGGCGTGGAGCGCGACGGCGCGAAGAGCGGTACGTCGCGCTCTACGTGCTGAGCATGAAGCAGCATCGCGGATGCCTCGCCCCGGACGTCATGCCGATGCTCGATGAGATGGTCGTCACGGGCGCCTGGTGGGACTACGTCGACGAGATCTCGCATGTCGTCGGCGACATACTTCGCGCCAATCCGAGGCGTATGAAACCGCTGATGCGGAGATGGAGCCGCGACCCCGACCTGTGGAAGCGACGCGTCTCGATAATCTGCCAGCTCGGCTTCAAGCGCGTGACCGACCTCGACCTGCTGTACGCGAACATCGAGCCAAATCTCGCCGACCGGGACTTCTTCATTCGGAAGGCCATCGGTTGGGCGCTGCGCCAGTACGCGTGGACGGATCCAGAAGAGGTCCGGCGATACGTCGCTGCGCACGAGTCCCAGCTAAGCGGCCTGAGCCGCCGCGAAGCTCTCAAAAACGTGCTTCCCCGGCCGGCGGGGAAGGTGGCCCGGCGCGCGAGCGCCCGGCCGGATGGGGAGTAACGTAGCCCTGACGTGACGGTCACGCTGCGCGGCGCCGGGCTGACCGAAGACCAGGTCGTGGCCGTGGCGCGTCGCGGCGAGAAGGTGGCGCTGGCCGCGGCAGCGCGCACCAAGATGCAGCGGAGCCGGGCTCTCGTCGAGCGCGTGGCCGCGTCGCGCGAGCCCGTCTACGGCGTCTCGACTGGTTTTGGCGCCCTGGCCGGAACGAGGGTTGCGCCCTTGCGCCAGCCCGAGCTCCAGATCGCCCTGGTCCGCTCCCATGCCGCGGGAGTCGGCGCACCGGTCGACGTCGAGGTCGTGCGCGCCACGATGCTGCTGCGCGCGCGCACCCTCGCGATGGGAATGTCAGGCGTGAGGCCATTGCTCGCCGAGGGCCTCATCGGAATGCTGAACGAGAGCATCACGCCGGTTGTCCCGCGCTACGGCTCGGTCGGATGCAGCGGCGACCTGGCCCCGCTGGCCCACATCGCTCTCGGCCTGGTCGGCGAGGGGGAGGTCGTCGACTCGCAGGGAGCACGCCGGCCGGCGGCTCAAGCGCTGAAGTCGGCAAAGCTCAAGGCGGTGAAGCTCGAGACCAAGGAAGGTCTGGCGCTGATCAACGGCACGGACGGCATGCTCGGTATGCTGCTGCTCGCGTGCGCCGACGCGGACCGCCTGTTCAAGACCGCTGACGTGACCGCGGCGATGTCGGCCGAGGCGCTGCTGGGCACCGATCGCACTTTCCAGTCGCGCCTGCAGGAGATCCGCCCGCACCCCGGCCAGATGGCCAGCGCCGCCAACCTCGCGCGGTTGATGCGCGGATCGCAGATCGTTGCCTCCCACCGACACTCGCAGCACGCGGTGCAGGACTCGTACTCCGTGCGGTGCAGCCCCCAGGTCGCAGGCGCGGCACGTGACACGCTCGGCTTCGTTCGCCGCGTGGCGGAGGTAGAGCTCTCGTCGGCCATCGACAACCCCATCGTCCTCGAGGACGGTGACATCGAGTCGAACGGGAACTTTCACGGCGAGCCGCTCGCGTTCGCGGCGGACTTTCTGGCGATCGCGGCCGCCGAGATCGGATCCATCGCGGAACGACGCGTCGACCGGCTGCTCGATCCCCATCGGTCGCAGGGGCTTCCTCCGTTCCTGGCGGAAGAGCCCGGGGTCAACTCCGGGCTGATGGTCGCCCAGTACACAGCGGCCGCACTCGTGGCAGAGAATCGGCGCCTCGCCGCGCCGGCGAGCGTCGACTCCGTGCCTACGTCGGGGATGCAGGAGGACCATGTGTCGATGGGTTGGGGCGCGGCGCTCAAGCTGCGGACGGTGCTCGACAACGTGACGAGCATCCTGGCCGTCGAGCTGTGCGCGGCCGCGCGCGCTCTGGACATGCGCCGTCCGCTCGAACCATCCCCCGCGACCGGAGCGGTGCGCGCGGCGCTGCGCAAGCATGTGGGCGGCGTTGGACCCGACCGCGTCGTCTCGCCCGATCTGGCGGCGGCGGAAGGGCTGATCCGCATCGGCGCGGTCATCGCCGCAGCCGAGTCGGTAGTGGGAGAGCTCGCGTGAGCCGATTCTCAGTCGAGCGGTGAGAGGAAGCCGAACCGTACACGCTCCTCGCGGTCCCGAGATCAGCTGCCTCGGGTGGCCCCAGGAAGCGGCGATGCGGATGCTGATGAACAACCTCGATCCCGCGGTCGCCGAGCGGCCGGAGGACCTCGTCGTGTACGGCGGCACAGGTCGGGCGGCGCGCTCGTGGGAGGCCTTCGACGCGATCGTTCGCGAGCTTCGCCACCTGAAGGGCGACCAGACGCTGCTCGTGCAGTCAGGCAAACCGGTCGGAGTCTTCGACACGCATGAGTGGGCGCCGCGCGTTCTGATCTCCAACTCCATGCTCGTCCCTCAGTGGGCGACGTGGGAGGAGTTCCGGCGCCTGGAAGCGCTGGGCCTGACGATGTACGGCCAGATGACGGCCGGCTCCTGGATCTACATCGGGACCCAGGGCATCCTTCAGGGCACGTACGAGACGTTCGCCGCGGTCGCGCGCAAGCGCTTCGGCGGATCGCTGGCCGGCACCATCACGCTGACCGCCGGCCTCGGCGGCATGGGCGGCGCGCAGCCGCTGGCCGTGACGCTGAACGACGGCGTCGCGCTGTGCGTGGACGTCGACGGGGAACGCATCGCACGCCGCCTCGAGCATCGCTACCTGGACGTGACCGCGGCCAGCCTGGAGCACGCGCTGAAGCTTGCGAGCGAAGCCAAGAAGTCGAAGCGACCGCTATCGATCGGCGTCCTGGGCAACGCCGCCGAAATCTTCCCCGAGCTGGTCCGGCGCGGATTCGAAATCGACGTGGTGACCGACCAGACGCCGGCACACGACCCGCTGAGCTACATACCGATCGGCCTGTCACCCGAGGACGCCGCCGAGCTGCGACTCGACGACCCGGAGGCATATGTGCGTCGGGCGCGCGAGAGCATGGCGAAGCAGGTCGAAGCGATGGTGGCGTTTCTCGATCGCGGTGCCGAGGTGTTCGACTACGGCAACAGCCTTCGAGCGGAGGCCCGCCTGGGCGGCAACACGCGCGCGTTCGACTACCCCGGATTCGTTCCCGCGTACATCAGGCCGCTGTTCTGCGAGGGCAACGGACCGTTTCGGTGGGTTGCGCTCTCCGGTGACCCCGCGGACATCGCGGCGACCGATCGCGCCATGGTCAAGGAGTTTGCCGGCAACGAGGGGCTGGTCCGCTGGCTCAAATCCGCGGGTGAGCGCGTCCATTTCCAGGGACTGCCTGCGCGCATCTGCTGGCTCGGCTACGGCGAGCGCGCGCGAGCGGGCCGGATCTTCAACGACCTGGTGCGGACTGGAGAGGTGAAGGCGCCGATAGTGATCGGACGCGACCACCTCGACTCGGGGTCGGTCGCTTCTCCGTATCGGGAGACTGAGGCGATGCTCGACGGGTCCGACGCGATTGCGGACTGGCCGATCCTGAACGCACTGACGAGCACGTCGAGTGGCGCGACGTGGGTCAGCGTGCACCACGGCGGCGGTGTGGGCATCGGGCGCTCCATCCACGCCGGAATGGTTGTGGTCGCGGACGGCACCGACCTGGCGGCGCAGAAGCTCGAACGCGTGCTGACCAACGATCCGGGCACGGGTGTGATTCGTCACGCCGACGCGGGCTACGACCGCGCGATCCAGGTCGCCCGCGAACGCAGCGTGCGCATCCCGATGGCTGATTGAACGGCTCGGGACGGTGGCACGCCGAACAGGCGTGGCTCGGCCACCCCGCGCAGAACGTGCTCATCGAGGTCGAGGGCGGCCGGATCAAAACCGTGTCTGAGGCCGCGCCCGCGCCGCGCGACGCAACCGTCCTGCGCGGCTGGACCGTGCCGGGCTTCGCCAACGTCCACAGCCACGCCTTTCAGCGCCTGCTGCGCGGCGACATCGAGTCAGGCAGCGGCGACTTCTGGGAGTGGCGCGACCGCATGTACGGCTTCGCGGACTGGGACCCAGCCGACTATTTCAACCATGCGCGCCTCTTGTTTCGAGAGATGCTGTCGGCGGGCATCACGACGGTCGGTGAGTTCCACTACCTGCACGCGCACGACAATGAGCTTGGTCTGGCCCTCATCGACGCCGCCCGCGAGGAGGGGATACGGATCACCCTGATCGACGCCTGCTACCTGAGGGGCGGGCTCGACGGACGGCCGCTCGACGACCGCCAGCTGTCGTTCTCCGACGGCGACGCCGACCGGTGGGCGCGCCGCGTCGATCAGCTGCGGGATGCGGACGGAGTTCGCATCGCTGCCGCCATCCACAGCGTCCGCGCGGTCGATCCCGAGTCGATGCGGATCGTGGCCACGTGGGCGCGCGATCGGAAGGCGCCTCTCCACGTCCACGTCGCCGAGCAGCCGGCCGAGGTCGAAGAGTGCCTGGAGGTCGAGGCCTGCACGCCGGTCGAGCTGCTCGAGCGCGAGGGCATCCTGGGCTCCGACCTGACGGCCGTGCACGCCATTCACGTGAGCGCCCACGACATCGCGCTCCTGGGTGACAACGAGGTGTCGATCTGCGCCTGCACCACGACCGAGAGAGACCTCGGCGACCGGGTCGGGCCGCTGGTCGCGCTGGCTGACGCGGGCTGCGGGTTGACCGTCGGCAGCGACTCCAACGCGGTGGTCGACATGCTCGAGGAGGCGCGCGGGTTGGAGCTCGATCAAAGACGGACGACGGGACGCCGGGTGCTGCACGAGCCGGAGGAGCTCTTCACCGCGGCGACCTTCAACGGAATGCGTGCGCTGGGATGGGACGCCGGCGAGCTGCGGGCGGGCATGCTCGCCGACTTCGTGACCCTGCGGCGCCCCGAGGCCGAGCGGCGGGAGATCAGCCTCGCCCAGCTGATATTTGCTTTCTCGGGCCGCGACGTGACCAACGTCGTCGTCGGCGGCGAAACGGTGTTCACATCGTGAGGCGGCTGCACAAAATCGGCCGGCTGTTCACCGGGACATCGTCCGGGGTGATCGAGGACGCTGCCGTGATCTGTGATGGCGAGCAGATCGCGTGGGTCGGCAAGAGAGGCCGCGAGCCGCGCGACATGATGAGATCCCTGGATGGCGAAGACGACTGCGGCGGCGGCCTCGTCACCGCCGGCCTCATCGACGCCCACACACATCCGGTTTACGCCGGCAACCGAATGGCGGAGGTCGCGATGCGCTCCGCGGGTGCGTCGTATGCGGAGGTGGCGCAGGCCGGGGGAGGTATTCGCGCGACGGTCAAGGCCACGCGTGAAGCGTCGATCAAACGACTCGAACGCGCCACGGCGCGGCGGATGTCGTCGTGGCTTGCGGGCGGTGCCACGACAGTCGAAGCCAAGACCGGTTATCACCTGAACCGCGACGGAGAGCTGGCGAGTGTCCGTCTCCTCGCGCGCTTCGCCAAACGTCGGGACTTGCCACGCATAGAGGTCACGTTCCTCGGCGCGCATGCGCTGCCGCCAGAAGGCGGCGTTCGAGCCGCCGCTTACGCCCGACAGGTCGCCGATTGGTGTGACGACGCACGCAGGGCAGGCGCGCGGTTTTGCGACGTCTTCTGCGACGTGGGCTACTTCAGCGTCGCCCAGTCGCGCTCGATCTTGAGGTCGGCCCGTCAGGCGAGGCTCATCCCTCGCCTGCACGCCGACGAGCTCGACCGCACCGGAGGCGCGCGCCTGGCGGCCGAGCTGCACGCGGCATCGGCCGACCATTTGCTGCGGGCGAACAGCGGCGACGCGCTCGCCCTCGCTCGAGCCGGGGTCGCGGCGACGCTGGCCCCCGGGACGGCTCTGTCGATCGGCAGGCTGCCGCCAGTCGCCGCGCTGCTCGAGGCAGGGGCTGTGATTGCACTTGGCACGGACCACAACCCGGGCACGAGCGGCATCACGAGCATGAGCGTGGTGGTCGCGCTGGCGGTTGCGGTTTTCAAGATGTCGGTCGAGGGCGCCTTGCTGGCCGCCACCGTGGGTGGGGCCCGGTCGCTGGCCCGCTCAGACCGCGGCGCGGTGGCTTCCGGCCGGCTGGCCGACCTGGTGCTGTGGGACGCCGAGCATGAGGGAGCGTTCGCCTGGGCTTACGGCCTCGAGCCTCGAATTGTGTGGCTCGGAGGGGCGCAAGTATTTGCGCGCTAAGAGGTTGCTTATTGCGTGCAATCAGCCTATAAGTTGCACCTGAACGGCCGCCCGCTCAGCAAAATCCAAACCAACCCGCGGTCGAAAATGGAGGCAGGCAACTAGTGGCAAAGTGGAACCCCTTGGCGCTGAAGATTCTCATGTGGGTCATGGGAGTCTTGCTTGTCGTCAGCTCGGCGGCTAGCTTCATTGGAGTCTCCGTCTTTCCGACCAACACGGGTATCGCGGGCGCCGCGAGCGCACCGGTGGCCGGAATCGCGTTCGGCACCGGCATCATGATCGCCGGCTTCGACCCGGTCGCCAACGTCAGCTGGGTCCGCGCGGTGGTGATTTACGCGATCCTCGAGGTCGTCTACAACATCTTCACCCAGATCACGATTGGCACCTTCGACATCGTCTCCTTCATCATCGGGATCCTGGTCGCCGTTCTCGTGCTCGTGCTCTACCCCAACAAGCCGGCCCTCTGGATGCAGACGGGCGGCACGACAAGCGGAGCGCGCGCTTAACCTCTGCGACGCCTGACGCTCAAGGGGCGGCTGATGCCGCCCCTTTCTTTTTCAGTCCCGGATCACCGTCGTGCACGCGATCTCATCGTGCAGCGGCCGCCCGCGCAGCCATGAAAGCGGAGTCAGGGCAAGCCTGAGCATCGACTGCGTTGGCGTGAGCCGCGAACCGTCGTAAGCCACGACTCGCTGTCGTATGACAAGGCCGCCCAGCGTGCGGCCCGCAAGGCTCCAGCACGCCACGTGGTACGCCGCTGTCACGAGCAGGAGGCGGCCCGGCCGGCGGCGACCGGCGAAGCGCGCCAGCGTGAAGCACATGGCCACGTCCACGGCGGCCGCTCGCAATCGATCCCTCCGCTGAGCGGGCTCGCCGGGCGGCGGCTCGGCGCCCCGCAGGCGGAGCAGGTAGAGGCGGGTGAACAGCTGATGCACCTGAAGATGACTCACGACGTACACCGGACGAGGCAGGGCAGGACGGTAGCCGTCGACGGTCGCTCTGACCTGGCCGCGTGACGATTCAATTCGCCAGCGACCACCCGGCCCACCGGCGAGCAGGCCGCCCTCGATCGGCCAGTCGACCGCGGATCGCGAGACGGCCGGCTTCCCAAAGCGCAGCAGCTCGATGGGTCCCAGGCGGATCGAGTTGTCGGGAAGGCTGACGAAGCCGAACGTCAGGGCTCGAAGGACGTCGGCGTACGAATCGCGCAGGCGCGCGCCGGTCAGCCGTCCGGGAACCTCGACCGACGCGGTCGCCGACACACGCCCGTCGTTCCAGCGCACCACACTCATATCTTGCTTTCATGGCGAAGCTCGAGTTCACGACCAGGGTCACGGTGAAGACGACTCCGGAGCGTGCGTTCGACTACTTCGCCGACTACCGCCACGTCGCCGAGGTCCTGGATGGCATCAGCCGTTGGGAGCCGATCGGCGACAGGTCGAACGGCGTGGGGGCTCGCTACAGGGTGGAGATGACGGCGCTCGGGCTCCCGCTGCGCAACGTGCTGCGCCTGAGCCGCTGGCGCCGGCCGGAAGAGATCGCGTGGGTCTCGGAGTCCGGTCTGGTCAAGCAGGAGGGCGGATTCAAGTTCCGCGAGGTCGCCGGCGGCGTGCAGATCGTGCTCCGCATCGCGTACGAACCTCCCGCATCGGTGATCGGGGCCGCGGTGGCGCGGCGCCTCGACGGGACCGTCCGCCATCGCCTCGACCGCGCTCTGGAACGAATTAGAGACATTCTCGAGGCCTAAAGTCTTGGTCAGGGATGAAGCTGACTCGAGAAGCGAGCGCGATCCTGGGCCAGGCGTCGATCGGCATGCTTGCGCTGCGCGCGGGCCGCACGCCCCTGGTCAACCCGGCGGTCTTCAGCTTCGCCGGCGGAGCCGTGTGGATGACGACCTCCCGCTATGCGGCCAAGACCGTGCTCGCGAAACGCGATCCGCGGGCAGCGTTCCTGGTCGATGGAGGCGCGCAGGCCGTGCTCCTGCGCGGGGCGCTCGAGGTTTTCGACCCGCTCTCGCTGTCCAACGACGTGCGAGCAGTCCTCGAGGGACCCGGCTACTTCGTGGGCATGGCCGGGTATGCGCTGCGCAACGCACCGTTCTTCGCCGGCTACCTGCTGGACCTGATGCGGCTGCCGCGGGAGTGGATGCCTTACAACCGCGTCGTCCTGCGGCTCAAGCTGAGCGATGCCGATCTCGTCGAGGGCGCGCCCTTTCCACCCGCGCAGGCGGCGCGAGTGCCCGCGGTGCCCGCCGAGGTGAGCCGCCGCCTCGCAGGTGTTTCGCGAGGGTACGCGTGCTGGATCGAAGGTGGGATGCCGGTGATCAGGCCCGCGTTCTGGGAGGTCGAACATGGTCGGGTCATCGTTGCGCCGACGAGCGGCCGGCCACGTCTCGGGGCGCCGGGAGCGCTGGTGGTGGAATCGCATCATCGCTTCCGGCCGTCGCAGATGGTCGGTGCGTGCGTGCGCGGAGCGTTCGCGCAATCGAACGACGGTGACGCGGTCGCGGAGCGCTACGGCATCGACGCGTCCGAGGTTCCCTGGGTGATCGACCTCAAGCCCGAGCGGGTGACCTCGTGGCGCGGCTTCGCCATCACGACTAGCGTGCCGCGCGGCGCGCGCCAGCTCCGCGCCGCCGAAGGCTAACCAGTGTCTCGACCCGCTGCTCCCGGCATTCGCGTCCACAAGTGGGACGCGGGCCGCTGGAGCGACGCGCCGGACGCGGTCGTCACCGAGGAGCCGCTGCAACTGCTCCTCGACGGCGAGTCGCTTTCAGTCGTGATGCGGACACCCGGCCAGGACATCGAGCTCGCGCTCGGCCTGATGTATGCCGAGGGCATCATTCGCTCGCTGGGCGACGTGACCCGGGTACGCATCAGCGCCGAATCGGGCGAGAGCGAGCATGCGATCCCGGTCGATGCGTCGATCGTCGATTCGAATTCCGTCGACGTGCATCTCGCGGGTCCGCCGCGGCGCAAGCCGGAGCGCTCGATGCTTGCCAGCTCCGCCTGTGGCGTTTGCGGTGCGGTGCTGATCGAGGACCTGCGCCGCGATCTCGCCGTGCTCGGCCTTGGTCCCGAAGTCGACCCGGCCCTCCTGCCGTCGCTCGTCGAGAAGCTTCGGTCAGAACAGGGCGTCTTCGAGCGCACCGGCGGGCTGCACGCCGCGGGGCTCTTTTCCGGGGCCGGCGAACCAGTGTGCGTGCGCGAGGATGTCGGCCGCCACAACGCGGTGGACAAGATCGTCGGCAGGATGCTGCTCGATGGCCGGTTGCCCCTGCACGAGGCGCTGCTCGTCGTCAGCGGCCGGGCGGGCTACGAGATCGTGCAGAAGTCGATCAACGCGGGAATACCTCTGCTGGCCGCGGTGGGTGCGCCATCCAGCCTGGCGGTGGCGCTGTCACGAGAGTTCAACCAGACGCTCGTGGGTTTTCTGCGCAGCATGCGCTTCAACGTGTACGCCGCCCCCGAAAGGCTCAGATCCTGAGGGCTCGTCCGAGCCTGGCAACGCGCCTATTGAACGTAGTAGGGCAAGTTCGGGTCGCCAGGCGGACGATTGCGGTTCAGCACCGTTCGCAGCCAGCGATCGAATTGCCTCATCCTCGGTACGCGGCGCAGGACCCAGCGCCATAGCGCAGGGCCGAATGGTGAGAGCAGCGGCACCAGCAGAACAACGACCAGACCCACGACCGCCAGCAAGGTCCACGTCCAGAAGCTCGACGTCGAATCGATGGCGGCTACGGCGCGCTGGCGTTGCGCAGCCACGTCGTCGACCCTGGCCTTGTAAACGATCGAAACAACCATTGCCGTTGGTTGATCACGGACGGCCGGGGGTGACGGCCAGGGGTACAGGCTGTCGAGGTTGGGCACAGAGGGTGGACTGAAGGAGATGAATGGGGCGGGAAGCAGCAGCACACCTACGCCGAGGGCGAGCACCGAGGCGCGCAGCCAGTACACGCGCCGCTCCACGCTCTCGTGGACTGCTGTCAGGAACTGGTTCAGCCTGGCGCGCATCCTCTCCGGCGGAGACGTCGTCGGCCTGAATCTCTGCAGTGGCGTCCCACGCGTGCTGTAGGCGACGTACACAGTCGACATCGCGATGGCAAGCCCCAGGAACACGGCTGGGAAGACGCCCCTGGCTGGAAGCGGGCGCCCCGAAACCGTCGCCGCACTACCCAGGATGGCTGCATAAATCGTGCCCACCGCAGTCGCTGCCTTTTGCACGAACTCGGCCGCCGACCGCCACCGATCTGGAGCGCCTTTTGCCGTGTCGAGCATCGCCTGGTAGTAGGCCTTGTCGTAGTCGACGCGGGTCGCCTGTGTCGCGGCCTGAGCGTCCGCCTCGGCTTTGGCTGCAGCTACCGCCGCGGGGTCAGGATCGCTTTGGATTCCGTTCGGCAACCGACCTGCTCCTCTCTCGAAATTGGACCAGGGGTTCGGGCAACGGCACGTCGTCGCCGGTCGGTCGTGACTGTCCGATCCGAATCTCGTCCCCGGCGACCGTGTGCACGAGAGCCACGTTCACCTGATGGATCACACCTAGCTTCGGTATGACTCGAAATTCCGAATCCGGGCAGTCCTTTGCTTCGTACTCGCAGTACATCTGAACCTCGTGCGCCTGATTCGCGCTCTTGAGCCCAGCCGGTCCGTGCGACGGGGCAATTATGCCCCCGATAATCCAATCCGTGGTCTCGGCGCTGCGTTCGCGGCCGGCCGTCCGGGCCGCCCTGGTCGGCGGCTACGTCCTGGCCGTGGAGTGGTTCCGCGCTCTCGCCGCGCAGGTCCCGGTTTGGACGGTGGTCGCGCTGCTGCTCGGCGGCACCGCGCTGGCGGTGGCCACGGTGGGGTGGTCGCCGGCCCAGCTCGGACTGGGCACGTCGAGGTTCTGGCTGCGGATCCTGGGCGGCCTGGCCCTCGGCGCGGTCCTGCTGCTGCCGGCGGCAGCGCGGGGCGGCACCGCGCCCCTGCTTCCAGCCGGGCTGGCGGCCGCTGCGGTCGCCGTCTCTATCGGCGAGGAGCTTGCGTTTCGCGGAGCTCTCTACGCGGCGCTGGACGAGATCGGCGGCCCCCCGCTCGCCGTCGCCGGCAGCACGCTGCTCTGGACGCTCGGCCACGCGTTTTCGCATCCGCTCGAATTTCTCGGCGCGGTCGCAGCGGCCGGATTGCTGTTGGCGCTGTGGCGCTGGGCGTGCAAGGACCTGGTCGGACCCATCGTCGGCCACGTCATCGCGGACCTTGCGCTGTGAGAAGGGCCTGGCTGCTGGTCGGCGCCGTTGTCATCTACGTCCTGGCCGCCTGGGCTGTAGCGCCCGGCTTTTACGACGGCTTCGGGCCGCCGCAGGCCTACAACTGGACGTGTCCGCCGCCGCAGGCCGGCGCCAACATCAAGCCAAGCTCCGGCCACCTGGTGATCAAGGTCATCAACGGCAAGAGCGATGCGAACTCCGCGTACACCGACGACGGCCAGATAGTGATCGGGTTTCTTCCCGGCGCGTTCGACGCCACCGGCAAGACGTCGATAACCGTCGACATCACGCCGCTGCCCACCTGTCCGCAGCCTGCGGGCCTTCGTTTCGTGACCAACATCTACCAGGTGACCACGGACGCGCCGCTCCTCGCGTCGGTCGGCGGCAACATCACGATGCGCTACTCCAACCTCGAACCGGTACCCGACAACATCTATCGCGCCGACGATCCGGCCGGACCGTGGACGTCGATCGGGCACACGGTGCAGGCTGCGCCGTTCACCATCGACACGCGAACCGAAAAGCCGGGGTACTTCGCCGCCGGTTACACGGCGTCGGGAACGCCCGCTCCCGGGACGGTGACCGTGGGGGGTGGCCAGGCGCTGCCCATCATCGTCGCTGTGCTGATCGTCGTGGTCGTCCTCGCCGGGCTCCCGCTGGCGATCGTGCGTCGACGCCGGCCCGCCGGCAGCGAAAGCGAAGACGAGGATGAGTCCTAGTCGTACTTGATCGCTTCGAACACCGTGCCGCACTTGCGGCAGCGGTACTGAAGCGTCATCGCCTGCGTCCCGAACAGCGAGATGACCTCGGCGTCCGCCGCCTTGCAGTGCGGGCAGCGCGGATCAGGAACCTCGCCACGATTTGGGGAGGGTGCCCCGGGCCGCGAAACGGGCCTAGGCGGGTGGGGCTGCTGATTTCGCGGTGGGCGTCGCGTACTTCTTCTCCTCGAGACCACGCAGCATGCTGAAGGTGGGCGCGTCGATCGCTCCCTCGTTGGTCCGGCGGTGGAGCGGATCCCAGAGCTCCCAGTGGATCGTGACTTTGGGAGCCTGCATCTCTAGCTGCTCTTCGAGCCGCGTTCGGAGCTCGGCCGGGCCCATGCCCAGCCTGCCGGCCCGATGCAGCTGCTCGACCTCGCCGTCAGGCGGACCGAAGAATTCGAGGGCCTCCTGCCACGCCTGAAGCAGCGGCGCCTGCTCGATGCCGGAGCGCAACCAGCTGCGCCCGTGGAGGAAGTGGTAGCGCTCCTCGACCAGCATCTTGCGCAGGCGGTGCTGGAGGACCTCGACCGAACCGTTGACGCAGGCCTCGATCATGGCGGTGAAGGCGGAGTCGAGGATGGCATTGGCGGCGACGAACTGGCTCCATTCAGTCCAGGGTTCGTCGAAGTAAGCAAGGTGACGCAGGCTCGCGGGATCCAGTTCGCGCTCGGGCCCGCGCGGATCGGTGCCCAGCGGCTCGAGACACCCATAAAGGACGCGGCTGTGGCCCAGGTCGTCGAGGCCCATCGCGGCGGCCGCGATGTCAGCCTCGAGCGAAGGCGCGCGGGTGGCCCACTCGGCGTAGCGCAGACCGAGCATCTGCTTGTTGTCGGCGAGGGCGAGGACGAGGTCGGAAAGACTCACCGGATAGTCCGGACTATCCGAGCTCCGCCTCGGACTTCGCATCGCTTTGTCCGGACTATCTGGGGATTGGCCGAATTGGCGCATCTGCTCATGTTTCACCAGGCGACCAGAGGTGGATGACGTCGTCCTTGCGCACGATCGCCATCTCACACCACCGCTCCTCGTCGTAGGTCGCGCGCGCGTAGGCCATGGCGAGGTCGGCGTCGGGCGCCACCACGCTTCCGACGAGGTGCAGAGGGTCGACCCGCGCCTTGCGCGCGAAGACCTCGTACTCGATTGCATCGCCGCTGACCCGCTTGTAGCTCGTCGTCATACGGCGAGGCCCCACGCTTCGAGCGCGTCGCGGCCGGCTTCGGTCATGCGCGCAGTGGTCCAGGGTGGGTCCCATACGACGTTGACCCGCACCTCGCGCACCCCCGGTTCCTGGAGGAGGCGGTCGCGGACGTCTTCGAGGATGAAGTCAGAGGCCGGGCATCCCATCGCGGTGAAGGTGAGGTCCACTTCGACCACGCCGGCCTCACGCTCGGCCACGCCGTAGATCACCCCGAGGTCGACCAGGTTGATCGGCATCTCGGGATCCTGGACCTCGGTGAGCGCGGCCCAGAGGTTGTTGATCATGACTCTCGGTGATGCGTCTTTCGGAAGTTGTGGAACTCCTGCTGGAACATCGCGACCATCTCGGCATTCCGCGGGCCGCGCTCACGCCACCGCTCGAGCACGGCGTCCCAGGTGATCGGCTGCTTGAAGTCCCAGCGTTTGGCCTCGGCGTCGAACTCGCACGGGAAGGGATAGTCCAGCTCCCATACGTCCTTGCCTTCGCGCGTCTCTTTGTGCGCCGGAACGCTGACGTTGATCTGCTCGCAGTAAGGGACGACCGTCGAGAGCCACCACTGGCGGAGCTGATCGTTGGTCAGGCCCTTGAGCCGGTACTCGAGCTGGGTCGAGTGCATCTTCTTGTCGTCCGGCAGGCCGAACCACTCGACGCTCAACGGAAACATCCAGTCGACGGCGCGCTGCAGCTCGTCCTTGGCGGCGCCGCCGGCGGCGCTGATGCGCTTCATCCACGTGCGCCCGTTGCGCAGGTGAAAGTTCTCCTCGAGCATCACCTTGTTCAGGCCGCGCTTCCAGGGCCCGTACGAGCACTTGTCGTGGATGTCGCCGAGCAGGCAGAAGCCGGCCTGGTCGTAGAAGCCGTTAGCGACCACCAGCTCGGTCCAGCTGTCGAGCGGCACGTCGAAGGCGTAGGGGTAGCGGAAGCTCTTCGGGTCTCGGCTGAAGATGAGCTTCTCCTGGTCCTCGCCGAGCTCCTCGAGGATGTGGTACGCGATGTGGGCGTGCGCCAGCTCGTCCTGGATGATGGCGATGCCGGTCATGAAGGCGTTGATGCTCGGGGCCCGCTTGGCGGCGAGGTAGTACGCGGGGGCGGAGATGAGCTCCGTGTCGCCCGAGACGATCAGGGTGTGCTTGAGCTCGCGGAGGTAGTCGGGCGTCATCTCGTTGGTCGATTCGATCAGCTCGCCCGACTTGATGGTCTGGTCGAATTCGGCCTGGGTTGGCATCACCTCAATTCTGGTACATGTAGGCCGGGCGGTAGAATCGTCATCTCCCCCAGGCAGCCGTTCCTGCCGCGCCGCGGTGGCTATAGCTCAGTTGGCAGAGCACCAGATTGTGGATCTGGGTGTCGCGGGTTCAAGTCCCGCTAGCCACCCTTTACCGCTGTGTGCAAGTTCGGCTGAGGCGGCTCAAAAGGCCTTCGGCTGATGCGTCAGACACCTTCGGTTGATGCGTCACAGCTACTTCGGCTGATTTGTCACGCTCCCGCGCATGAGGGAGATGAGCGTGACTGAGCAAAGGTGCAAGGCGGTCTTCGCGCCACCCCTCAAACTCGGGAAGACACCCCTTTCGGCGGTGCACGACCTAGGGCCCTCGTAGACTCCTGCCGTGGAAGACGTCGCCCCGGCGCGCCTTCAACTCGTGAAGGAACTACCCAAGGGTCCGGGCTGGCTATACGAGCCGAAGTTCGACGGCTACCGAGGCTTGCTCATGACGAATGGGGCAGGCCAGGGCGCCATCTACAGCCGCAACGCGAAGAACCTCGGCTCGTTCTTTCCCGAGTTGCTCCACCTCGCCAAAGCCCTTCCGCCGGGCTGCGTCCTGGATGGCGAGATCGTTCATCCGACCGACGCCGGCGTGAGCTTCTTCGAGCTGCAACGCCGCCTATCGGTCCCGGTCAGTCAACGGCCATCAATTGCGGCGGAGTCACCTGTTGCCTTCGTGGCCTTCGACCTCCTCCGAGCGGCGTCCGACGATATCCGGCGCTTGCGTCTTGCGGAGCGCCGCAAGAGGCTTAGCGGCGTCACGTCTGCGGCCGCAAGCCCGTTGCTTCAGTTGATCGTTCAGACCGACGATCCGAGCGCCGCGCTGGCCTGGCTCGACGACTCCGTGTCGATGACTGGGATAGAGGGTGTCGTCGCTAAGTTGGACGAACCCTACCCGAACCCTGCGAAGCGCCAATGGCAGAAGGTCCGCAGGCAAGCGACGGTCGACGTTTTGGTCAAAGGATTTGTCGGCGATCTTCGCGGCGAGCTCCGGTTGGTGCTCGCCCGCCGATTCGGTGAGGAAGTCCGCATCATCGGCACGACTCTGCCCATCGGGCGAGAGGACGCGAAGCAGTTGGCTCAGCACCTGCCAAGGGTCGTTGCAGGCGAGCGGCCAGTCTGGACGCCGTTCATCAAAGAGCGGATCGACGAGTGGTTCCAGCTTCCGACTGAGCTCGTCGCTGAGGTCGTCATCACCAATCTCGACGGTGAGACTTTGCGGCAGCCCGCGCGCTTCGTGCGGTGGCGAGATCGATGACGATGCACGAGGACGGTGAGGAAGCAATTGGCTTCGTCGCCGAAGGTGTTTGCCCGCTATGCGAGGTCGCCTTCAACTTGCACGATGGCCAGGCGTGTTGTCCATGCTGCGGCGACGTCTACAAGGTGACCGACCATCGATTAGAAGTCCGTCAGTGTCCCGAGCACGGCCGGCACTGCGACCACTGGCGAGCCGCTTGGGCGGTCTGGCCGGCTATCGTTGAGCCGTGAGGGGTGGGTCTTGGGCGGATGCTTTGACCGCCCCGACCATGACGCTCGCAGCATCCTGATCTGACATTCCTTCGTTGGCCAGGCGCCGCCAGGTCCAGAAGTCAAGCGCCAACGCGACGACCGCACGCACCCGCTTTGCCCGGCGGCCGTTGGGCGCGAAGCCGGAGCTGAGGGCATCGGCCAGATGGGCGAACTGCTGGTCCATGCGAATCCTCATCACCGCGTCGAAGGCCGGCATGACCAGGCGATCTCGCTGCAGGTGCTCGATGGCCTGTGCATGCTTCCGGTACCAGCGGAATAGCGGCCCGAGGACAGCTCGCACACGTTCGTCCGGATCGACGATTGCCAGAGCGGCGGACGGATCCGGCGTCGGATTCAAATTGGTCCAGTGCTGTCCGCACGCGTCGAACAGCTCCGTTTCGTTCGGGAAGTTGTTGTAGACGGTGAGTCGTTGGACGCCGGCCCGGCGCGCGATCTCGGCCACCGTCGTCCTGGCCGGCCCCACCTCCTCATGTAGGGCCGCGGTCGCCTCCACTATTCGCTGGCGCGTCGCAGCCTGACGTTCTGCTCGGACCTTGAGCCTGTACTGGCGAATTTGACTTGACATAGCGTTCATCCATCGTATACCGTGGAATCACTGAACGGCACGTTTATTGAAAAGGAGCCTGGATATGGCTACGACCTTGGCTCGGATCGTGGGTCCTCGGGACGGAAAGCTTGGGAAGTTGGGAGGGATCGGCGTTCGCTTCATGATTGACGGCGCTGAGTCGGGTGGGGGTTTCTCGCTCGTGGAGCATCCGATGGAGCCGCGCGCGTTGGCCGCGCCGATGCACCGGCACAGTCGGGAGGATGAGTACAGCTTCGTGCTCGAGGGCCGAGTCGGCGCCGACCTCGGGGGCGAAATCGTCTACGGCGAGGTTGGTGACTTGATCTTCAAGCCGCGGAACCAGTGGCACACGTTCTGGAATGCCGGTGACGGGCCTGCCCGCATCCTCGAGATCATCTCGCCCGCGGGTTTCGAGACCTTCTTCGAGAAGGCGACGGACATGGCGGGTCGCGGTGAGCTCGACCCGGCCAAGTTGGTGGCTCTTGCAGCCGAGTACGGCACCGAGCTCGACCTGAGCAGCGTGCCGGGCTTGATGGCGGCGCACGGCGTCACGTTCGCCATGGGACCGCCGCGACGGTAGCGACCCAGGTCAGTTAGCTGCTGGCGAGGCGACCACGACCAGGCGGTGGTCATACGTCCGCGTGCTGGGGATGTAGCGGCCGAAGCACGTGATGAGGACCAGCTCGCGCGTGCTCGTCGGCCCGAATACGGCCAGCTGCGTGGACGGGCTCAGGTCCATCGACGCCACGCCGCTCACCACGAAGACCACCTGGTTGCCGGCGGCGTCGGACACATAGATCTTGTCGCCCGGACGCAGGCTCTCGAGGTGGCTGAATAGGGCCGGGCTCCCGACCCCTCGGTGACCCGCGATCACCGCATTGCCGGCTTGCCCGGGCCGCGGGCTGCCGTCCAACCATGACGCCGTCCACAGGTTGTCCGGGACGTCCATCGAGCCGTCGCTGCGCAGGCCGACCGCCCCGATCCAGGCGTCGACGCCGATCGCCGGGATGCGGAGCCGAGAGGGCGTGATCGGGCCCGACACCGTACGGAAGGCTTCGGCGGGAGGCGCGGGAGGTGGCGCGACCCCGACCGACTTGGCGCCTATCAGCTGGGTGCCTGCAGGAAGCGATGCCACGCCAGGCAACGACTTGCGCGGAGCAGGCTCGCTCGACGGGGTCGCGGCCACGCTGATGCTGACCAGTCCCGCCGCCAACCCAGCCGCCAGGATCCGCAGGTCAGGGTACCGGCGTGCTCTCGAGCGGCGCCGTCCAAATCGCGTCCGAGTCCGCCAGCCCAGGACCCCGGCCGCGTAGAGCAGGCTGAGGCCGGCGACCAAGGCGCTCAAAACAAGCAGGAAGCCTGGCCCCGTCGGAGGCCCGGCGGGCGCCGACCCGGCGGCGCCGAGGTCAATACCCGACGTGTTGGGAAGCCCGGGCAGAGGCGAGGACACGATCGACGCGCTCGCGACATTGTTCGAGAGGTTGGGGTCGAAGTAGCCGCCGGGGAGCGTGGTCACGGTGTTGATGGCGGCCCCGCTCGACTGCACCGAGACGACCAGGGTGAGCGTCACCGTGCTGCCGTTGGGCATCGACCCGACATTCCAGATTCCGGTCGCCGAGTTGTACGTCCCCTGCGTGGCGCTGTAGCTCACGAACGCCACGCCGGCCGGGAGCGCGTCGTGGAACTGCACTCCTGGCGCCGTCGAAGGACCGAGGTTGTGGGCGACGAGGGTGTACGTAATGTTCTGGCCCACGGTCGGCGTGGTCTGGTTGACGGTCTTGACCACGCTGACGTCCGCCGACACTCCGGTCACGGACGCCGACGCCGTGTTGTTACCGACGACAGGGTCGGGCTCGATCTCCCCGGTCTTGGTGGCGGTGTTCGTGGTCGTCGACGTCGTGGTCACCGTTGCGACAAGCGTCAGCGTGGCGCTCGATCCGTTGGTCAGGCCGCCGACGTTCCAGGCTCCCGTTCCCGCGTTGTAGGTGCCGACGCTCGGCGTGGCCGAGACGAAGGTCAATCCCGCGGGCATCAGGTCGGTGACCACGACGCCTGTTGCATTGCCCGGTCCGTTGTTGGTGGCGGTGACGGTGAAGGTCACGTTGGAGTTAAGCGGCGGGTTCGCGTTGCTGACGCCCTTGGTCACGGCGATGTCCGCCGGCTGGCCAGTCACCGTCGCCGAAGCTGAATCGTTCCCGGTGTTCGGGTCGACCTCGCTCTCGGCAGTCTTCGTGGCGGTGTTGGTCGCGGGCGAGGTCGTGTTCACGGTGGCGATGATCGAGAGGGTTGCGCTGGAGCCACTGGCCATCGACCCGATGTTCCAGACTCCCGTGCCCGCGTTATAGGTCGTTCCGCCGCTCGGCGTGGCCGAGACGAAGGTCAGGCCGGCCGGCAGCTGATCGGTAACTTGGACCCCGGTCGCGGCGTTGGGGCCGTTGTTGGTCGCGGTCACGGTGTAGGTCACGTTCGTACCAAAGCTGGGCGTGGCGTTGTCGACGATCTTGGAGATCGCGATGTCGGCGAGGGCAACAGGCGTGATGACGGCACTCGCGGAGTCGTTGCCGGGCACGGCGTCGGGCTGAACCTCCGCGGTCTTCGTGGCCGTGTTGGTGACCGGCGAGGTCGTGTTGACCGTCGCGACGATGGAGAGGGTCGCAGTCGAGCCGTTGCTCAACGCGCCGATATCCCACAGCCCTGTTCCAGGGTTGTAGGTACCCGCGCTCGGAGTAGCCGAGACAAAGATCAAACCCGCAGGCACCGAATCGGTGACCTGGACGCCGGTCGCGTTGTTCGGCCCGTTGTTGGTCGCGGTGATGGTGAACGTCACGTTCGTGCCGAAATCAGGAACCGGGTTGTCGACAGTCTTGGCGATCGCGATGTCAGCCGCCTGCCCGGTCACCGACGCGGAAGCCGAATTGTTGCCCGGCACCGGGTCCGTCTCGGTTTCGGCTGTCTTGGTCGCGGTATTGGTCACTGTCGTCGTCCCCGTCACCGTCGCCACGAGCGAGAGCGTCTCGCTGCCGCCGTTGCCGATGGCGCCGATGTTCCAGACGCCGGTACCCGCCGTGTACGTGCCGGCGCTCGGCGTCGCGGACACGAAGGTGAGCCCGGCGGGGAGCAGGTCCGTCACCTGCACTCCGGTCGCGTCGCTGGGACCGTTGTTGGTGGCGGTGATGGTGAAGGTGACGTTGGTGCCCTGGTTTGGCGTCGCGTTGCCGACCGACTTGGCAATCGCGATGTCAGCCGAGGAAACAATGTTGGTCGGGTTGCTGGCGGTGTCGTTGGTCGTGTTCGTCTCGCTGCCGCCGCCGACGGTTGCCTGGTTGGTCACCGAGCTCGGCGCACCCTGCAGCACGGTGACCGTGACCGTGATCGCGGGGTATGACACTCCGCTCGCTAATGCGTCGAGGCGCGTGCACGCCACGGTCTGGCCGACGGGAGCGGGGCACGTCCAGCCTATGCCCGAAGCGGCGGTCGGTGTGAGCCCGGCAGGCAGTGTGTCGGTGACGGTCACGAGCCCGCTGGTCGTTACGTTGCCGGAGTTGGTCACGGTCAGCGAGTACGTGGCGGACGTTCCGCGCGTGAACGGATCGACGTGGCTCTTGGCGATCGTCAGGTCTGGGGCGTGGACCGTGACGCGCTCCGCGCCGCCACCTGGATAAGTGGCTGAAGTGGTACCCCCGGGCGTGGTGCGGGTGGGGTCGGCATAGGTTGAGGTGGCGGGGTTGTTGTACGTGCCAGGCGCCACGCTCGCGGCGACCGCGACGGTGAAGGTGATGACCACCGACCCCGAGCCAGGAATCGTGAATGTGCCCCACGTGGGGTTGGTGTCGCCGATGACCGGGTTGACGGTTGCCGGCCGGGTCGCGCCTCCGTTCAGCACGACGCTGCCGGTGGACGCGTAGGTGAAGCCGCCGGGCAGCGCGTCCGATATGGCGACCGAGATGGCCGATCCGACGTTGGCCGCGTTGCTGACCGTGATCGAGTACGTCGCGGTGGTGCCGGCGACGGTGTTGGTCACGTCGGGGGTGCTGGTGGTCTTGGTCGTCGTGAGGGTCGGGAGGCACTCGGCGCCGGAAGACGATCCCGGGATCGCGCCCACCGTTGTGGTCTGGACGAGCCCCTGGTCACCGTTGACCGACCCGTACGTGTTGGCGTCGACCGTGGTGGTGCCGTGAGCGCCGCCCAACACTGTCGCCTGCGCCCCTGGAATCGCGGGCGAGGTGATGATCACTCCGCCGCCGCCACCGCCGCCGGGACCGTGGTAATTCGCGGCGCCGGTCGGACCTGTCGGCCAGGCGTCGGTGCCCCTGCCGCCGTTGGCGTGGACGGTCAGCCCGTTGACGTTGCCCGCGCTCGTGGTGACCACCACGCTTCCGCCGGCGCCACCCCCACCGCCGCCATCGTTGACAGGCGTGACACCGGTGCCGCCGTTGGCGGTGATCGTTCCGGTGCCGGCGAGCGAGCCGGTGCGGATCATCACGACGCCGCCTCCGCTTCCGCCGGACGAGGCGAATCCCGCCGAGTTGTTGCGCGTACCCGCGCCGCCCCCGCCGCCCAGAACCACCCGCGTGGCGACGGCTGGAAACGCCGCTCCGCCGTGGCCGCCGACCGCCAGGTTGGTGTTCCAGCTGTTGCCCCCCATGCCACCCTGCCCGCCGTTGGACCCGCCGCCACCGCCGGAGTTCTGGTCGTTGGCAATTGGGTTGGCGTCGGTGCCGCCTCCGCCTGCATTGCCCGGCGCGCCGCGCGCTGCGTCTCCGCTCGGGTATCCCTCGGCACCGGAGTTGACCTGGGCGTTGCCGATCGCGTCGTAGAGGAAGTGCGGCGTGCCCGCGGTTCCTTCGGCCTTGTAGCCGTGGTCGCCGCGCTGCGTCGCCACGACCCAGTCGGTGCCGGCGTCTGGGCCGCCTGTCTGCTGGACCCCGAGCGCGCCTTTGAACCCGAGCTGGTCCACGCTCACGGTCTGGGCGTTCAGGTTGAGCGCCCCTGCCACGTCGACCGCGAGCACGCCACCGGCGTGGAGCCCGCCATCCCACGCTGCCGCCGTGAGGCCTGCGCCGAGAGTGGCGCTCGAGTACTGCGGCACGCGGATGACCTGGAACGTGCGGAAGCCGTGCGTCGCGGTGACCGTAAGGGAGAAGTCGTAGCTGTTGATCAGGCCGTTGCCAGCGCCCGACCCGGCGATGTTGACGACGCCTCCAGCCACCGCGCTCGTCGCGGCGACGTACTCGTAGAGGCCGGTGGAGTTGAGCGCCGTCGAGCCGTGGCCGGTGGCGCCGTCGCCGTAGGTCACGGCGTTGGTGCCGCTGATGTCCGAATCCTGCATCTGGATCACGAGCAGCAGGTCGCCCGCGGCGATGGCCGGCGTGACGCCCGCGATCCTGGGACCGACCGAGATAGAGGTCGCCCCGGCGGCGGCGCTCGCGGTCGCCGGATAGTACGTGTTGACGACGCCGGTCAGGTTGCCGTTGGGGCCGTCGTTACCCGGAATGGCACAACCCTGGGCGACGGCGATCGCGAGCTGCGGAGCGTCCGTCAGGAGCGCAGCGGCAGCGAGGAGGAGGCCAAACCCAGGAGCCACGCACGCGCGCCAGAAGGGTCTACGTGCGGGACGTTTTGTGAGTCTCATTTCTTGGATTTGGAGCCCGACCAGGGCCGCGGGCGGAAGCCGGCCCTGATTCAGCCGCTGTGAGCCGGCTCACATTAGCCGGAAGGCCTGCGATTTGAGCGGCTCTCCGTCAACTTCTACAACCCGAATTCCAGTTCAAAACGGCCGACCAGCGCATCCCGTTGGGGAGTGAACGCCGCCCCGGCCGTCGGTGCTCGCTTAACGCTCCTGGGGGTGGTCGCGTCAAAGGGGAGTCTGTGAAGCCCGGCGTGAGTTCAAAAGCAACCCGCGGACTGTTAAGCAGCCGCGCTCTCCTTAAGCTAGGCCGGTGGCTCGGCCGTCCCTTTACGAGTTCGCCGGAGGCGGCGACGCCTTCCTGGCCCTGGCGGCGGCGACGCACGAGCGCTGCCTGGCCGACCCCGAGCTGAACCACCCTTTTTCCAACCACGTCAGGCCCGGCCACACCGAGCGCCTCGCCGCGTACTGGGCGGAGGTGTTGGGCGGCCCGCCGCGCTACTCGAGCGGGTTCGGCGGCCACTCGGGGATGCTGGCGATCCATGCGGGTGAGGGGGCCCCGGATGAGATGGGCGACCGGTTTGCCGCGTGCTTCATCGCGGCGATGGACGACGCTCAGCTCCCCGACGACGCCGACTTCCGGGCCGCCATGAGCGCCTACATCCAGTGGGCGACGCGGGAGGTCAACTCGTATTCGCCGCCCGGGACTCGAGTCGCGCCCGACCAGGCGATGCCGCACTGGTCCTGGGATGGTCTCGTCGCCACGTAACAGTCGACTCGCCGCCGCCGTTAGCTCGGCAGATGGCCCGCATCAAGATGGTGGACGAGGCGGACGCGACCGGAGCGCTCGCCGAGCTGTACGCGAAGAGCAAAGCGCAGAGCCTCAGCGGTGTGGTGCCCGAGATTCTGCGCACGATGAGCTTGCGGCCGGATTTCCTGGCCGCGATCGACCAGGCCTCGAAGCTTCACTTCTCGGATGGCGCCTTGACTCGCGCGGAACACGAGATGATCGCCTCGTACGTCTCGGCGCTGAACAGGTGTCGGTATTGACTCAGCTCCCACTCGTGGTTCCTGCAGTTGCAGGGAGAGAGCTACGGACTCGTCGCGCAAGCGATGCGCGATGGCGACCTGGATTCCGCTCACTTCGAGCCCAAGCTCCGGCTGCTTCTTGACTTCGTCGGCACCATCACGCACCACGCGTACCAGGTGACCGACCAGCAGGTCCAGGGTCTTCGCGAGGTTGGCTGGAGCGACGAGCAGGTCGCGGAGACCGTCTACGTCGCGGCTCTGTTCAACCTCTTCGTCAGGCTGGCCGACTCATTCGGCATCGAGCCGCCTGCGGCGTATGAACCGTACGGGGTACCTACCGCCGCGTCCCCACCCTAGCCCTGCTGGCAAAGCCAGTCATGGACGCGCTGCCCGCGCCGACTGATTGCCCCAGCGAGTGGGGAGGGGAAGCGTCCCCACCCTGGCCCTGCTGGCAAAGCCAGTCATGGACGCGCTGCCCGCGCCGACTGATTGCCCCAGCGAGTGGGGAGGGGAAACCAGACGGCCGCGTCCCCACCATAGCCCTGCTGGCAAGTGGCGACGGAACTCACGCCCGCGTGTTGTCCGTGTAGTCGTTGACGATCACCTGGTGGGTGCCGTCGCCACCTGCGGCGAGGCCCCAGCTCTTGTCGTAGGAAAGCGTCTGCTGCGAGAGGACGTTGCCCGAAGCGTCGCGCGCGATCAAAGTGGTCGTTCCATGGAGCTCAACACCGACCAGGCGGCTCGCCTGGGTGCTGAACTTCGGCAGGAACAGCGTCAGGTCGATGCGATCGAAGCTGTAGATCTTCTGGATCGTCTTGCCCGCCGCGACGTCCTGGTTGATCACATCGGTGAACTCCGTGAGGCCGTCTCCTGTCGCGCCGTCCGCCGCGAGCTTCACGTCATGCGCGCGCCGGGCCTCGGACTCGATCATCAAGTCGAGGACGGCGTCATGCGCGAGCTGGTTGGCGGTGGCCTGGTTCATCTTGGGATCGAACGCCATCACGTTCGACGCGATGCTGGGGGTGGGAATCGGCGGCAGCACCCAGACCCGCCCTGACCTGGTGCCGGAAGCCGCGTTGCCTGGCGGCGGCAGGGCGGCGCCCGCGGCGCTGAAGGTCCAGGCGCCTAGGTCCGGCCCCGAGCCGACGGTGAGCGCCACCTTCGGCTGCGATCCGTCGGGCAGCTCGGGCGCCGGCTGCACCGCATGGAGCGAAAGCTCGGAGGTAAGAGGCAGCGCGGCGAGAAGAATGAGGGAGGCGCCGGCCAGAGCCGGCGTCCGCCAGCCGAGCGTGCGAAGGACCTCGCCCAGGCCGCCCGCGTCCTCGAGCGGCGTCAGCAGTCGCACCAGCGCGAATCGACCGGCGCATGCGAAGACAAGGCTCGCGAGGATCGCAGTCTTGGTCCAGAACTCGAGCGTGGTTGGACCGATCAGGGCGACCGAGAGGAAGGCAACGATGACCCCGAACACGAACCGCCCCAGCTGGCTGTCCGGGACGGTGCGGGGGTCGGGCACCATGAACAGCGCGAAGATCAGCACCTCGGGCGAGGTCACGAGGATCTGCCAGAGCTGCGGGCCGCACAGGGGTGTCGCGTACCAGCTCGCAATCATGCAGTGGTCGGGAACGGGCAGCAGCGCGAGCGCGGTGAAGGCGGCGAAAGCGACCATGTAGCCAAGCTCGAGGCCGAGCAGCTTGAGCTCCCGCGCAATCAGAAGGCCGCCGCCGATGAGGATGGCGTAGGTGACGATCATCCATGGACCCATCGGGATCCACCACAGGTCCTGCGGCTCGGTGTACTGGGGTCCCAGCAGGACGAACGCCAGCACGAGCCCCAGGTTGGAGGGGTTGAAGATGTGGCCGCCGCGCCAGCGGATCAGATACTTGGACGCCATCGACACGGCAACCACGCCGATGAAGATCCAGATGCCGTGGGTGCTCCACCACTGGCCGTGGAAGGTGCCTGGCACGCGGAGGATGAAGGCGGTGCTGTTGCCCGTGAGGAGACCGCTCGCGGGCCACATGATCACCTTGTCCTTGAAGAATCCAACCCCGAACTCGATCAGCGCGCCGGCCGCGAGGCAGATCAGGATCTGCGCGATCGACAGGCGAAAATCGAGCACCGTCTGGCCGAGCACCTGGAGCGTCAGGAGCACGGCGGCGACGTGCAGCCGGGGATCTCGAATCGAGGGGAGGAGGACCGGGTACCGGCGACCGCGAATCCGCACGGTGCGCCGCGGTGCACCGGGCCGGCGCGGCTGCTCCGCGGCAGAGCTCAGGCCGCGAGACGAAGGCGCGTCGGTCGTCGGCATGGTCGGGTAACGCACATTGAACTACGGTCGTTACAGATCCATGCGGCCCGCAAGCCTGCTCACGGCGGCTGTGGCGCTGCTCGCGCTGAGCGCCGCCTGCGACCCCTTTGGTCTACCCGCCACTCGTCAGCTGGAGAGCGGCGCCGCCGCGATGCTGAGCCCAGGCAACAGCTACGAGATCAAAGGCGACTACACGACCGACGGGAACCGGTGGACTATCGACCTCCAGGTTGCGAAGCCGAGCCTCAGGCACGTGCTGGTGACGTCGAGCGGACAGACGGTCGAGGCCATGATCGACGGCTCGGACGGGTACTTTCGCGGCGCGCAGTTTCTCGCCGCGCACCTCGCCGGCAACCCGCTCGCCTCGAGTCTGATCCAGGCCGCGGGCAGCGCCTGGTGGAAGGACTCGACGGGCCTCGTACCCAGCCTTCCCGACTTCACTGACGGAGCCACGTTCCGCTCCACGTTTCTCGGCACTGCCGTGACCCAGCGCATCGATCACCAGTCGGTGGACGGCGTCGACGTCGACGAGCTTTCCGGCGCGAGGGCGGACGTCTACATCGCGTCGTCATCGCCCAACCACCTGGTCCGGGTCCATTTGAAGAAGGGAGTGATCATCGACGGCATCCAGGACGCCGACCTGCACTTCAGCAGCGCCGGGCGCGACTTCCACATCGCCGCCCCGACCAGCGTGGTCGACTTCAGCAACTTCTCGACGCTGCCGCCGATCTACACGGTGATCACGGTGGACACGTCCGGCTGCGCATCGCCATGCGTGGTGTCAGCCAAGCTGAAGAACCTGGGTGGGACGGCCGCAGCAGTGGGACCGTCGAGAGTGACCTTCACGATGACCGACGCGGCCTCAGGCCGTGCCCTCGGATCGTGCAGCGCCGCCGTCCAGTCCGACGTCGGGTACAACTCGACCACCACCGTCTCTTGCACCCTCGGCGCCGCGGCCACCAACGCGGCGATGGTCACCGCGAGCGTGGACAATCCCGGCAAGGGGTCCTGACCGGGAATAAGGTTTGCTCGCGCGCGGATTGTCCTTGGCAGCGATGGAGATTCCGCCGCGTGGCACGCGAGGGGCATGGGTGCCATGGGGCGGCGTGCTGGAGCGGATCTTGAAGCCGCTGGTCAACGGGCAGATCGCGCGCTACCGCAAGACGGCCGGTCCGAACCCGCCCGTGATGATGGGATTCCCGGTCGTCCTGCTGACAACGGTGGGCGCCAAGACCGGGCACGAGCACACGTCCGTCCTCGGCGGATTTCAGGACGGAGACGACGCGTGGCTGGTGGTCGCTTCCAAGAGCGGGGCGTCCACGCACCCGCACTGGTTCGTCAACCTGGCCAGAAACCCAGACAAAGTGCGGCTCGAAGTCGGCAACCGCCGGCTGACCGTCACGCCGACGGTGCTCAAAGGCAAGGAGCGGGAGGAAGCGCTGGCGAGGATCGCCGCGATCGCCCCCCGGTACGGCGGCTACCAGAAGAAGACCGACCGCGAGATTCCTGTGATTCGCCTTAAAGCTGCCGCATAAACACTACCGGTAACCTGCGAGCAGATGAGGCTGTGGGCCGTGCTCGTTCTCTTCGCTGCCGCCGCCGCCGGTTGCGCCCCATCCTTCAGGCCCTCGACCTCGTCGACCTCCACGCCGCCAGCGCGCCACGTGTTCGTCATCGTGATGGAGAACCACTCGTTCGACCAGGCGATGACCGGGCGGTTCACCGCGTCGCTCGCGTCTAAGTACGGCGTGGCGGCGAATGACCACGCGGTCGCCCATCCCAGCGTGCCCAACTACCTCGCGCTGACGTCCGGCAGCACGTGGGGAGTTGGCGATGACAGCTATCACGTTCTGCCCAAGAGCGACATCGGATCTCAGCTGACGAAGGCCGGTGTCACGTGGCGCGCGTACATGGAAGGCCTCGGGGATTCAGGCTGCCTGCGCAGCCCGGTGCCCTACGACCCGGGCCACAACCCGTTTGCTTACTACGGCGGTGCGTGCCCTTCGAACGTCGTGCCGCTGACGGCGCTCGCCGGCGACCTGGCCGGATCGACGCCGCGCTTCGTGTGGATCACGCCGGACCGGTGCCACGACACGCACGACTGCAAGGTGTCGGTGGGCGACGACTGGCTGCGCCAGGAGGTGGCGCAGATCACGGCCTCGGCGGCCTGGAAGGCAGGCGGTGTGCTTTTCATCACGTGGGATGAGGATGACGGCAGCGCCGACAACCACGTGCTGACCGTCGTCGTCGCGCAAGGCGTGAGCCACCGGTCCAGCTCGAAGCGCTACACGCACTACTCCCTGCTCGCGACGGTGGAGGATCTGCTCGGTGTCGGGCGGCTCGGTCAGGCGGCCAACGACACCCCTATGAACGACCTGCTGTAGGTGCGGTTCTCCCCATCCCGGCCTTCGGCCGTACTTCCCCGCTAGCGGGGAAGAGCCTATTCCCCACTACCTTATTTATGTGAGCTTGATCGTCTGCGACGTCGGACCGCGCGACGGCCTGCAGAACGAGGCCCGAACCCTCGATCCGGCCGTGCGCGCCGAGCTTTGTGACCGGCTGGCGTCGGCGGGCGTCAGGCGAATGGAGGCGGCGAGCTTCGTCAATCCCAAGCTCGTGCCCCAGATGGCGGGCGCCGAAGAGGTCATGGCGGCGCTGCACCGCAGGCCTGGGACGACCTACGCAGGCCTGGTGCTCAACGAAAAAGGCTACGAACGCGCGGTTGCCGCGGGCGCTGACGAGATCCACTACGCATTCTCCGCCGCGGACGAATTCGGCACGCGTAATCAGAACGCGACCACCGCCGAGGGTCTGAAGACCGCCCTCGCCCTCGTAGCCCGGGCGCGCAGCGAGCGGATGCCGATCACCGTCACCATCAGCGTTGCGTTCGGCAGTCCGTTCGACGGGCCGGTGCCCGCGCAGCGCGTGCTCGAGATCGTCGAGCACCTGATGGCGGTGCCGCCGGACGAGATCTGCCTGGCCGACACGATCGGCGTCGGCGTGCCGTCGCAGGTTCGCGAGCTCGTGCGCGGTGCCCGCGGCCTGGGCGCGAGCGTGGGGGCGCATTTCCACAACACACGCAACACCGGCTACGCGAACGCCCTCGCGGCCCTCGAGGAGGGGATCGTGTCGCTCGACGCGTCGGTCGGCGGCGCTGGCGGCTGCCCGTTTGCGCCAAAGGCGACCGGCAACATCGCGACCGAGGACCTCGTCTATCTGCTGCGGGGCATGGGAGCGGAGACTGGCATCAACCTCGACGCCCTGATCCAGACTTCGCAGTGGCTGGGCACGCAGCTCGGCAAGGAGCTGCCGGGGATGCTCGCGAAAGCCGGCGATTACCCCGTGCGCAATACGTAATCGATGGTCCTTAGGCGCCTTGTCCCATTGACAGCGACCGGGGACGGGGCGACCATTCGGTAGGCCCGGCGCTAGGGACCGGGCGGACCTTTGGAGGTGGGGTATGGCCGGACGAAAGCGACATCTCTTTGCGTTGCTCGCGGCCGGGGTTGCGGTTTTTCTGCTGCCAATTCCTGCAGCGGCGGCCCCGACGGTGACCACCGTCACGAGCGGACTGGACAGCCCGCGCGGTATTGCGTTCTTCCACGGCAAGCTGATGGTCGGCGAGGCCGGCCATGGTGGGAGCGACTGCTTTTCTCCTCCAGGCGCTCCGCCCGATGTTCAGCTCTGCATAGGCGCAACGTCGCGGGTCTCACGGGTCAACTCGAACGGCACGCACACTCCGTTTGTCTCGGGTCTTTTCTCGGTGGTAACGCCCGAAGGCGAAGCCCTCGGCGTTAGCGGTCTGTCCGCAAGCGATGACAGGCTCCTCGTTCAGATCGGCCTCACGCCCCGCGAGGTGCCATCGAGCAACACGCTCGGGCAGAAGCAGGCGGGGCAATTGATCTCGATCCGCCCCAACGGAACCTGGAAAGCCATAGCTCCGGTGGGCGCGTTCGACTTCGACTACACGACGACGCTTCCCGCACCGCAGGAACATGACTCGAACCCCTACGGCGTCCTGGCCAGCGGAGATGGGGCCTATGTCGCCGACGCAGGCTCGAACACCCTGGACTGGGTGAACGAGCATGGCAAGATCAAGATCGTCGCCTACGACCCGTTCCGCACCAACCCGCCAACGTTTCCGACCGACTCCGTCCCGACATGTGTCGTCCGCACTGAGGACGGTCTGCTGGTTGGGGAGCTGGCGGGCAGGCTGCTCAAAGTCCACGGCAGCACCTTCACCACGATCGATCTGAAGGACTCCGCGGGCAACTCGCTGCTCAGCCACGTCACGGGCTGCACGACCGACCGCCAGGGCAATGTCTACCTGGTGAACATGTTTGGTCCTGGCCCGGTGTTCACGCCGCCGCCCGCCTCGAAGTTCTTCATCGGCAACGTCGTGAAGTACAACCCTGAGAGCGGCAAGGCCTCCATGCTGATCGATGGGCTGCGACTCCCGAACATGGACACCGTCGGACCGGACGGCAACCTGTACGTGACGATCGGAGCCGTGTGCGGCCCTACTCCGGGGCCGGCAGGTTCACCTTGCGCTGGTCTGACCGGCGGCGTCATCAAGATCGTCCTCCCGCGCAACGAGGAGAACGATTAGCGACGGACGGTCGCGAGCAGTAGGTAGCTTCAGGAGGCCGCTCTCGGGGCGGCCTCCAACCCGTACAGGGCGCCGAACTTCCTCTGCACGTAGGCGATCCAGGCCGCGGCCGTGAACGGCTTGCCGGTGGCGCGCTCCATCAGCTCGTTGGGCGTGAACTTGCGCC
The DNA here is from genome assembly GCA_035473355.1 of Candidatus Limnocylindrales bacterium. Taxonomy (GTDB): domain Bacteria; phylum Chloroflexota; class Dormibacteria; order Dormibacterales; family Dormibacteraceae; genus 40CM-4-65-16. Next base: position 5,970 of record DATIOJ010000020.1, on the reverse strand, counting down.
CGTGGCGGTGCACATTGCGACGCAGCCACGTGAGCAGCGCGCCGAACTCGCCTCTCTCGAACTGGGCGTCGAGATCGGGTATGTCGGCGCGGATCTTCTCCATGAGCTGGGCGCCGAAAAGGTTGCCGATCGTGTAGCCGGGGAAGATGCCGAAGCTGACGTAGGACCAGTGGATGTCCTGCAGCACGCCTTCGCGGTCGTTGGGCACGTTGAGCCCGAGGTAGGACTTGAAGCGCGCGTTCCAGGCGTCCGGCAGGTCGCGGACCTTCAGCGTGCCCTCGAGCAGCTCGTTCTCCAGCTCGAAGCGTAGGAGCACGTGCAGGTTGTACGTGACCTCATCCGCTTCGACGCGGATGAACGACGGGTAGGAGCGGTTGACCGCGCGGTAGAAGGATTCTGCATCGACGTCGTGCAGCGGCTCGGGGAACGTCGCCTGCAGGCTCGGATAGAAGTAGCGCCAGAAGGGCAGGCTGCGGCCGACCAGGTTTTCCCACATCCGTGACTGAGACTCGTGCACACCGGGTGAAGCGGCCTCCCAGAGCGGCGTGCGGTCGATGTTCTCGCCCATGCCCTGGTTGTACATCGCGTGCCCGGATTCGTGGATAGAGCCGAAGAGGCATTCATTGAAGAAGTCGCGCGAAACCCGAGTTGTGATCCGCACGTCGCCCGGGCCGAAGGCGGTCGAGAAGGGATGCGTGGTCAGGTCCTGCCGGCCGCGCTTGAGGTCGTAGCCCAGCTTCTGCACGACCTGCAGGGAGTAGGCCAGCTGGAGGTCGGGGTCAAATCCACGGTAGAGGACGCGATCATCGACTTCGTCCGCGTGGCGCGCGATGGCGGCGGCCAGCGGGATGATCGCGCGCTTCAGCTCCGCGAACAGAGCCTCGAGCTGCGCGGTCGTCAGGCCTGGTTCCGTGCGGTTGATGAGCGCGTCGTAAGGGCGGTCCTCGTAGCCGAGCGCGTCGGCCACGCGCCGGTTGAGCTCCACGTTCTTCTCGAGGTAAGGGGCGAAGATCTCGAACTTCTCTTCGCGCCGTGCCTTCTCCCAGGCGGGGCGCGCGACGGTGCTCGCGTGCGTGATCTCGGAGACCAGGTCGGCGGGAATCTTGCGAGCGTCGTCGTAGTCCCGTCGAGTGACGCGGATCAAGCTCGCCTCGTCCGAGTCGAAGGGGCGATTGGCCAGCGAGGTCTCGAGCTGGTCGAGCAATCGACCTACGTCGTCCGACGCCAGACGGACGTGAGCGAGGCGGGACAGCGTGACGAGCTGCTCGGCCCGGCCGCGGATCCCGCCCGGTGGCATGTACGTCTCCTGATCCCATCCCAGCACCGAAGTGGCGCGGTTGAGATCGGTGACCTCGGCCAGGATGTCCTTCAGCTCCTGCAGCGGCTCGCTCATGTTGGTTGCCACCCCCTTGCGGGTATTCTCGCGCTTGAGCTCGACGCCCCGCTAGCTCAGTGGATAGAGCATCTGTCTTCTAAACAGAGGGTCTGAGGTTCGAATCCTCAGCGGGGCACTTCCTGGCCGTGACGGCTCGATGCGCGCGCCGTCAGAACGCCGCGATCAAAGCGATCGCCACCAGCGCCAGCCCCGCGCCCGCCGCCTGCACCAGCGACAGGCGCTCGTGCAGGAAAACGCGTGCGCACAGCACCGTGAAGGCCGGGTAGAACGACGTGAGCAGTGCGCTCAGCGAGAGCAGGCCGTGGAACGTGGCATACAGATAAAGAACGACACCGATCCCATCGACCGTTCCGCCAAACGCGATCAGTCTCCAGGCGCTGCGCTTCGGCATGGGTGAGACTCGACTGAGAAACGCGAAGACCAGGGCCGCCGACGCTGACCCCAAACGTCCGCTGACGAACGCCGTCACTCCCGTCGAGCTCGCGGCGTGGAAAAGGATGAAGAACAGTCCGAATCCGAGCCCAGCCAGGATCGCGAGCACAATCGCTCTGCGGGCGCCCGGGGCCGCACCGCCGCCGCCGCCGTTGATGAGGGCTATCGCGGCCAGGCCGAGCGCAATCCCGGCGAACTGCCCTACATGCAACCGGTCGCCGGTCAGCAAGCCCACCGCCGTCGGCAGCGCAGCTCCGACCACAGCCGCGATCGGCGCGACCACTCCGATGAGGTTCAAAGCCATCGCGCGGTAGAACGCGATCAGTCCGAGGCCACCCACGGCGCCTCCGGCGAAGGCGAGCAGCGCCGGGGCCAAGTAGAGTCTTGCCGGCAGCAGCAGGATCGCCAAGGGCAACGCGATAAGGCCCACCGCCTCGATGCCGATGGCGACGCTCGCCGGCGGCGTGCGCCTTCCGGCAACGCCTCCGCTGAAATCCGCGACGCCCAGAGTCGCCGCGGCGCCGAGTGCGGCGGCCGGCGAGAGGATCGGGTTCAAGCAGACGATCCTAACCGGGCTCTTGTAACGAGGCGGAGCCGGCATAGCGCCGACTCCGCACTACACGTGGTTCAGGCCGCTAGGGGCGAGCCCAGCTTGTCGATCATTTCGCGATAGCCGCGCATCACGACGCGCAGCCCCTCGGTGTCGCTGTTGCCGTCGATGTCGCGGTGGATGCTCTGCATACGCTCCCGCATCATCTTCGCCATCCGGTCGATGGCCTCTTCCATCAGGCGCTCGGCCTTCTTGACCGCGGCGTGAGGGTCGTCGATGAATTCGGACTGCAGCTGCTCGAACCGCATCCTGATGTCGTTCATCTCGGGCGACACGTCCGCCACCCTGACCGGCGCAGGTTCCGATCTGACCGGCTCCTCCACCATGGCGCGAGGCTCTGTGCGTCCCATCACCTCGGGGTTTCCTCGCATCGTGTCACGCTCCGCGACGCGCCTGTCGGCGCTGCGGCGTTCCATCTCGCTCATGAAGCAATCTCCCTTCTATAGTCCTGCCGGCTGAGTCGGGACGCTCCGACGGCGTCGTCGACGATTCGCTTGTAGTGCACCATCGCCACGCGCAAGCCCTCGGTGCCCGCCTGGTCACCGCGGCTCGCCTCGCGCGCCTTGCGCAGGTCGTCGGGCACGCGCTTTGGCTCCACGAGGTTGGCGCCTCGCTCACCCAGGATCATGACCACCGTCCTTTCGGCTTCCTGAACCGCCGCACGGGGATCTTCTATGAACCGCGCCTCGATCAGCTGCCATGCCCGTGCAAAGCGATTGCGCGATTCATCAGGCAGCGCACGCAAACGCGGCCTGCCCGCGTTGCGCGCGAGTACAGCCACAATCGCGATCAGCGCGACCGCCACGAGGACGATCAGCGCCACGACGAGACTCTCACTCATGTGTCGGCACCTCCACAGAGGAAACGGGACTGGACGCGACCTTACTTGCAAGCTCGACGTAGGGTTAAGACATGTCGAGCAAACCGAGCCGCCCACAGATCCCGACCGACATGAAGGCCTTCAACGAGAAGCTGATCAGCGAGTTCCGCGCCAATCGCGGCGAGCTCAGCGGACAGCTGGCCGGCAGAAAGCTCATGTTGCTCACCACAACCGGAGCCAGGTCGCACGAACCGCGAACTGTCGTGATCGGCTTCCGTCCGAGCAGCGACCGCTACGTGGCGATCGCTTCCAACAACGGCAGCGACGTGCCACCGCACTGGTTTCGCAACCTCATGGCCGAGCCCATTGCGACGGTTGAGGTAGGCGCGGACAAGGTCAAAGTGAGGGCGCGCGTGGCCACGCAGCACGAACGAAATGAGCTCGCGAAGCTGATCGACTACCTGGAACGCCAGCAGGCGCTGACGTCGCGTGAGATTCCGATCGTGGTCTTCGAGAAGGTCTAGGCCGGGAGGAACTTGCGCAACGGGGCCATCCTCGCCTTGCTGAGGTTGCTCTTCACGACCCACGCGACATCCTTGTCGCTCGAGCGCATCCACTTCTCGAAGTAGGGCACTGCGTTCTGCGGCGCGGCGGCCGCGGCCACGCTCCACCCGTAGCCCAGCGCCTGGCGCAGGGCGCGAAATCCATCGCTGCGCCGCTCGGTGGCGGCAGCGAGAGAGCGAGTGATCTCGTCGAGGATGGCGAGCACCGCGACGACGTCCTCGTTGCGCTTGAGGATGGGCGGCTCGCACAGCCCGGCGACGACGGCTCGCTGCGTGAACGCGTCGCCGCGCGCCCACACCTTCATCTCGGAGAGCAGCTTTGGCATGTCTTCGCGTCCCAGGCGCTGCAGAGCGATCGCCACGCCCTCGCGCACGCGCCACCTTGGGTCGGCGGCAAGGTCGCGCAGCCACGACATCACCGTTTTCGGCTCCTGCAGCGCGATCCGCCCGAGGCCCGCGGTGCCGCAAAGCGCAAGGAACTCATCCTTCGACGCGGACAACCTCCACAGGCGATCCGCGTCGCCCTCTTCGACCACCGCCGCGACCAGCTCGAGGTTGGCTCGCGGCCCAGGCAGGCCGGAGTGCTTCTTGAGGTAGGCGTCCCAGCTCTCGAGCTTGCGCAGCTCCTCTCGGTACGTGGCGGTCCGGGTCGGCATACCCGCCAGCGATCCTAGCTAACGCACAATCGAGCGGTGAGCGATGCCCGGGCCGAAGCGCTGCGGCGTGGGGTTCGCCTGGAAGTCCTGACGATCGCGTGGATGGCGGCCGAGGCGGCGCTCGCCATCGGCGCCGGCATCGCAGCCCGGAGCGTACTCCTGACTGCGTTCGGAGCCGACTCGGTGATCGAGCTCCTGAGCGGAGTGGTGCTGTACAGGCGTCTCGCCAGTGAGTCGGAGGACGATGTCGAACGGCTCGAAGCGAGCGCGATCCGAATCTCGGCGATCCTCCTGGCCTTCCTCTGCGGGTACGTCTTGCTCTCCACCGTCGCCGGCGTGGTGCTGAGAGTCGAGCCCACGCCATCTGGATTGGGGATCGCGGTCAGCGCGGCCGCCCTCATCGCGATGCCGCTGCTTGCGCGGGCTAAACGACGCGTCAATCGCGTGCTGGACAGCCCCTCGCTGCGGGCCGACATCGCTGAGACCGTGAGCTGCGCCTACCTCGCCGCGGTCACCCTGGGCGGTGTCGCCGTCGCCGCCCTGACCGGCTGGTGGTGGATCCAATACGTGGCGGCGTTCGCCCTGCTGGCCTGGCTGATACCCGAGGCGCGGGAGGCTCTCGAAGCGTGGCGGCATAATGGCCTCAACCATGGCGGTAAGGGGATAGATAGACATGACTGACGGCAGCCTGGATCGACCGCAGCACCACCGCGAGAAACGTCGCTTGATGCTGACGCAGCTCCTGCACAGCCCGGTGCTCAACCCGGCGGGGACGGAGGTGGGGCGCGTCGAGGACTTCATCGTGAAGCTCTCGGATGGCGCGTATCCGCCCGTCACGGGACTCAAGGTGAGGGTTGGCGCCCTGGACGTGTTCATCGGCAAGGAGCTGATCGAGCGCCTCGAGCCTGGCGGTGTGCGCCTCAACACCCACACCATCCGCACCGAGGCCTTCCAGCGCCGGCCGGGCGAGGTCGTGCTCGCGGCAGACGTCCTGGGACGGCACCTCGTCGATGTCGCCAAGGGCCGGATCGTCCAGGCGCACGACCTCGTCCTCGCGCCCGCCGACGACGGCTGGCACCTCGCCGGGATCGACCGCAGCCCCCAGGCGATGCTGCGGCGGCTCGTGCCGCGACGCGGGCGGCCGGACCTCAGGCGCCACGCGATCCTTGACTGGAAGGACGTGCAGCCGTTCGTCGGCCACGTGCCCACGGCCAAGCTCTTGATGCCGCTGCAGCGACTCCGCCGGCTGCATCCGGCGCAGATCGCGGACATCGTCGAAGGCGCATCGCACGAAGAGGGTCAGGAGATCATCGAGGCGGTCGAGTCGGACCCCGCGCTGACCGCGGACGTGTTCGAGGAGCTCGACCCGGAGCACCAGGTGGAGTTCATCCGCTCGAAGTCGAACGAGGACGCCGCCCGAATCCTCGAGCGCATGGCCCCGGACGACGCCGCCGACCTGTTGAGCGAGCTCGACCAGGAGCGGCGCAAGCCGG